>CALUFN010000081.1 GCA_944319945.1 uncultured Prevotella sp. | reverse complement strand
ATTGAGCATACCAGGCACCGCAGCATTGACGGTTTTGCTTCCAACCTGATTGCAGGGCTTATCGCATACAACCTGCTTCCTAAGAAACCGTCACTCAATATTGACATCATTGATAAAAGCAGGATTATTGCATAAGATTATTATACCGAACTCACGTTTAATTATTATTTATTGTCATAGTTGTAAAGGCACGGAATATCTTATAAGCGCCACCTGATAAAGAATAGTCATCATCATCTGGTAAATTAGGACAGTATACGTCAATATCATTCCCGTCTGAATAATAATATACATAATTATTGGTCGCGTCTTCTATAACAAATTCACTTTTACCGTTTTTCTTTAATGAACTATTAAATACTTCAAGTGACTCGCTTACATACTTCAATTCTTCTAAGGTAGGAAGTCTCCATGCAGATGCACCTTCAATTGATGGAAACTCTGCTATAGCAGCATTAATTGCAATCTTTGCTTCTTCTTGATTATCTTTCTCAAATTCTAAATTAGCCTTGTATTCCGTAGACATAAGTGTAACAACAGTATTGTTTCCCTCGTTTTCATATCTGATTACAATACTATTATCATCATATATTGAACCTACTTCAGGAACATTACCCGGCGTAGGCTCAACCGGAGGTTCAATACCTGTGGTGCCGCTTTCATTAAAATCAAATGTAACGTCAGGATACTCTTCCCATGATGTTCCTTTAATCGTCGCCGTAAATGAAGCTTTATCGTATGAGCCCTCAATATTAATCTTACGGTTAGCCTTCAATACGTCTACGTATTCATTACTGTAAGTCTTAACTTCAGAAGATTCGTTGCCAAACGATATTTTTATCGTAGCATTTCCTGCCGCCTCCAATAAATACGTGTTGCATTCATCACTCCAAACGCCATCTTCACTTTTTGTAAGACTAATCGTTTTTTTGCCGTTGTCGCCGGAATAATCTCCGTTTAACAATAAGTTTTCATATAAGGGACTTATCGTAACATTTACATCAGTAATATCGTCGGGGACATTACTAATTTTTATACTTTCAAGAAGAAACACCTTACGGGTTAACGACAATGTAATATTACAATCTTCTCCCGCTGCAATGTCGGCACTGTCGTTAGCCACCATCAGGTCTTTATGCTCCTGCCCCTCTTTCAGTGTTATCACGCTTTCTTTCGTTGCGTTTTCCAATGTCGGAAGCTCATAAGAGTTTTCGTCTGCACCAGCTATTGCATAAACGTCGTATTTACCTGCTTTAAGTTCTGTTGATAAGACTTCCTGCTCAGAAGCAATGCTCATTAGTGCGACACACTCTTCCTTATCATCAAACACATACACATTAACGGGATAACTAACTTCAGATTTGTCATCAGTCAATTCTCCGGCATCATCGGTTGCACGCGTCTTGATTGTCAATTTACTGTTTTGCTCTTGAGCTTCTTCAGGTGTTTCTACATCAACATACTTTGCACATGAAAATACCGATAGCGTCACAGACGCTAAAATGAAGAATTTAAAAAATTTGTTCATCGTATTCTTTTTTATTTAATTCAACGATAAGGTTATGGTTGTAAACGCACGTAAATTATACGTGCCACTGCCTGATTTAGGACTTGAGATATTTCCTGATCCTGGAAAATATGCTTGTATTTCTCCTGCATCATTATTAAAATAATATGCATATTGACCTGTAACAAAAACTGGCTTGCTATTTTCCAACAGTTTCCGATCTATAAAATCCTTATTCGTATTAACGTACTGTAATTCCTCTAATGTCGGCAATCTCCAACTATTTATACCGTCAACCGACAATTCGGCAATCCCCGCATTTACAGCAGACCTTATTGACTGTTGGTTGTTTTCTTCAAACTCCAATCTATCTTTAAATCTTGTTGTCATTAACGTCAAAATAACATTATTTCCCTGAAACTCACGTTTTAAGACAATACAATCTTCCTTATATATGTCGCCGACCTGAGGTATATCACTATCGATTATATCGTCATCGCCAATTTCATCTTCGCCTTTATCGTCATTATTGTTACTTCCACCACCAAATTCAAATGAAATATCTTTCGGTTCTTCCCACACGTCACCTGTTATTTCACCTTTCAAAAGCATCTCAGGTTCAACATATGTACCTTCAATACTTACCTTATGGTTAGCTTTTAGATTTTCATCACTGGTATATGTAAAACTATTAATCTGATTGTTAACTAATGAGACCTTTATTGATACAGGACCTGCAGCCTCAAGCAGAAACTTATTGCACTCAGCAGACCATGTAGTACCGTCTTCTTCCTTTGCAAGATCAACGGTATATGAGCCTTTATTTCCTGAATACTCGCCGTTTAGCATTATATTCTCATACAAAGGACTGATGGTTACCATTACCGTTGTTACGTCTAAAGGAACGTCGGAAATTCTCACGGATTCAAGAAGCATGACTTTTCTCTTTAACATCAAGGTAAGCGTACAATCCTCATCACGGGCCATTGTTATTTTTTCATTAGCCGTCATCAAGTCGTTGTGCTCTTGTCCGTCTTTTAAAGATATGATAGTATCCTTTATTGCATTTTCCTTTGTAGGCAGATTATACGTTTCATCATCTGCTCCGGCTATTGCATATATATCATAAGCCCCTTCTTCCAATTTGAAAGAAAGTGTCTCCTCTTCCGTAGCAACATTCGATACGGCAACACATTCGTCATCTTCATTAAAGACGTAAACATTGATAGGATAACTTACTTTGGCAATTTCGTCCGCTCCACCGCCATCGTTACCTGATCTTGTAAGGATCGTCAACGTACTGTTTCCGTTATTATCCAAATTACTACTCTCTTCATACGTTTCACATGATGAGAACGCTGCTATAAAGAACAGCATAACCAAATAACATATGAATTGTGCTTTCATGTAAGACCTGTTAAAGATTAATGAAATAGCCGAACGTTCGGCTATTTCATTAAAGACAAACTTATTCATTTTCCATAAGAATTTTCATCATATCACAAGCAGCCTTAGCAACGGATGTGCCAGGACCGAAAATTGCAGCAACACCAGCCTTATAGAGATAATCATAGTCTTGCGGGGGGATTACTCCTCCAGCTATCACCATGATGTCTTCACGGCCCAAACGCTTCAACTCAGCTATCAGCTGTGGTATGAGCGTCTTATGACCAGCGGCCAGCGAGCTGGCACCTACGATGTGCACGTCGTTTTCTACAGCCTCACGGGCAGCCTCGGCGGGCGTTTGGAAAAGCGGCCCCATATCTACGTCGAATCCGCAATCGGCATAGCCCGTAGCTACCACTTTCGCCCCACGGTCGTGGCCGTCTTGCCCCATCTTAGCAATGAAGATACGCGGGCGGCGGCCTTCTTTCTTTGCAAACTCCTCTGTCAGGCGACATGCCTCGGCGTAGTCTGCATCGTTTTTACTTTCTGATGAATACACTCCTGATATCGTTCTGATTACTGCCTTATAACGGCCTACGACCTTCTCGCAGGCATCACTTATCTCTCCGAGCGTACAGCGAGCTTTAGCGCACTCTACTGCCAACTCGAGCAAGTTACCCTCGCCAGTACGCACACATTCGGTAAGAGCGTCAAGCGTCGACTGAGCCTTTGCGTTATCGCGCGTAGCACGAAGCTGCGCGAGTGCCTCTTCTTGCTCCTTGCGCACGGCAGAGTTGTCAACCTCGAGTATGTCTATCGGGTCTTCGTGGTCAAGACGATACTTGTTGGTACCAACGATGGTCTGCGTGCCACTATCTATGCGGGCTTGGGTGCGTGCGGCAGCCTCTTCAATCCTCATCTTAGGTACGCCGGTCTCTATAGCTTTTGCCATACCGCCCAGTTTCTCTATCTCTTGTATGTGCTCCCATGCCTTATGTGCCAACTCATTGGTCAGACTCTCTACATAATAAGATCCGGCCCACGGGTCTATATGCTTGCAGATCTTGGTTTCATTTTGTATGTAGATCTGAGTGTTTCGGGCTATGCGCGCAGAGAAATCGGTAGGCAGGGCTATGGCCTCGTCGAGTGCGTTGGTGTGAAGGCTCTGAGTGTGGCCTAAAGCTGCGGTCATTGCTTCAATACAGGTTCGGCCAACGTTGTTAAACGGATCTTGCTCGGTGAGCGACCAGCCTGATGTCTGCGAGTGAGTACGCAACATGAGCGACTTGGGATTTTTCGGGTTGAACTGCCTGATCACCTTCGCCCACAGCATACGGGCTGCACGCATCTTGGCCACTTCCATGAAGTGATTCATGGATATACCCCAGAAGAACGACAACCGCGGCGCAAAAGCATCAATGTCAATACCTGCGTTGACACCTGCACGCACATACTCAAGGCCGTCGGCAATAGTGTAAGCCAACTCAATATCAGCCGTAGCACCAGCTTCCTGCATGTGATAGCCGGAAATCGAAATGGAGTTAAACTTAGGCATGTGCTTCGAGGTATAGGCGAAGATGTCGCTTATTATCCTCATCGAGAATGCCGGCGGATAGATGTAAGTATTGCGCACCATGAACTCCTTGAGAATGTCGTTCTGTATGGTACCGGCCATCTCTTCAAGTTTTGCGCCCTGCTCCAAGCCTGCTACTATGTAGAACGCCATGATTGGCAGCACAGCACCGTTCATCGTCATGGATACAGACATCTTATTAAGGGGTATGCCGTTGAAGAGAACTTTCATGTTCTCTACAGAGCATATTGACACGCCGGCCTTACCCACGTCACCTACAACACGTTCATTGTCAGGGTCGTAGCCTCGGTGGGTGGGCAAGTCAAACGCTACCGAAAGACCCTTCTGTCCGCTGGCAAGGTTGCGGCGGTAGAAAGCGTTGCTCTCTTCGGCCGTAGAGAATCCGGCGTACTGGCGTATGGTCCACGGACGGAACGGATACATCATGCTGTACGGACCACGCAGGAAAGGAGGCAAACCAGCTGTATAGTCAAGATGCTCCATGCCTTCGAGGTCTTCTTTCGTATAGGCGGGCTTCACCATTATGTGTTCAGGTGTCTTCCAGTCCGGGGCTATCTTGTTGTCGCTCTGCCATGCGGCCCCGTCGGCAGCCTTTATGCCTGAAAATATGTCGACGTCATTGAAATTCTTTCTCATTTTATTCCCAATTTATTGTTATACTCCTTCAATGTCTCAAGCACGTTGCAGCGCACGTGTATGAAATTCTCTATGCCGGCAGCCTTCAACTCGTCTGCGCACGCAGGGGCTCCAGCCACAACGAACATGGCACGGCCGTCAAGATACTTATACGCGGGCACGGCATATTGGGCGTACTCATCATCACTCGAGCAAAGCACAACGATGTCTGCTCCGGCGGCCAATGCTGCGTCAACACCTTCTTCCACAGTATCGAAACCGAGATTGTCTACCACCTGATAACCGGCACATGCCAAGAAGTTGCAGCTGAACTGGGCGCGGGCCTGGCGCATGGCAAGATTGCCAATTGTAAGCATAAAAGCCACAGGGGTCTTACCGCTCTCTTCCACCTTAATGCGCAGGTCTTCATAGTCGGCTGCGAGACGCGTTGAAATGATAGGCTTATATGGAGCCTCGCTATCATTGCGGCCTTCGCAACCGCACTTGCAAGTTATAGGACGTTTGCCGTCGGACAACTCTGTGAAATTGGGGAACTGGTTGGTACCAAGCAGGAACTCCTTGCGTTTGGCGGCAGCCTCGTGCCGCTTAACATTTGTAGCGTTCACGTCGTCTTGTACGACACCGGCCTTCACGGCCTCAAGAAATCCTCCCTTTTCCTCTACGCCTAAGAATATCTTCCAGCCTTCAGTGGCAAGCGACGTGGTAAGTTCTTCAACGAAATAGCTGCCGGCAGCAGGATCCACAACCTTGTCGAAGTGGCTCTCTTCCTTGAGCAACAGCTGTTGGTTGCGGGCAATGCGCTCCGAGAAATCGTTGGGTTCCTCGTAAACTGCATCAAACGGGGTAACCACTATAGAGTGTACGCCTGCAAGGGCGGCGCTCATGGTCTCGGTCTGCGACCTCAACATGTTAACATAACTATCAAACAACGTCATGTTATATCTCGACGTGAAGGCGTTGACACACATCATGCAAGCCTCGTCGGTAGCAGGCCCATACTGCTTTACCACGTCGGCCCAAAGCAAACGTGCAGCACGGAACTTAGCCAACTCCATGAAGAAATTCTCAGACACGCCCATGTTAAACGTGAGCTTGCTTGCGGCCAAAGCTGCGTCTACACCGGCTTCAGTCAGCAGGTTCATGTATTCGTTACCCCATGCTATGGCGTACCCCAACTCCTGCACGATATAGGCACCGGCGTTGTTCAGTGAGACGACGTTGACCGACACGCAGCGGAATTTAGGATAATCCTTAAACGCTTCAATCATACGGGGAGCCAACTCCAATATTTGGCTTACGTCGCGTCCTTTCATCACCATCTTCTCTATCGGATCCCATTCAAGAGAACCGCTCACTTTAGTTTTATCATACCCCTTACGCTCAAAATATGCGGTGAGGATGCACGCAAGGTCTAAGGCGTGACGCTTACACGTATTGAAATTAAGCTCTACGGACTCACAGTCGATGCCGTCAAGCAGAGTCTCCACGAATCCAGCGTCGACGCAGCCACCTGGAATCCTGAAGCCTAACGAGTCAACGCCGCGCTGAAGCACGTCACGGGCCTTAGCGTTGGCCGCCGCAGCAGCATCAGCCGTTATGTTCTGGCGTACAAGCCAGTCGTTTCCGTGTTTCTTGTTACCGCGCACGTAAGGGAACTCGCCCGGTAGTGAATCTGGCGTACTGAGTTTCCGCACGTCTTCCATGCGGTAGAACGGAGGCACGTCGAAGCCTTCGTTTGTCCGCCAAACTAAGCGCTTATTGAAATCTGCGCCTTTCAAGTCGACCTGTATTTTGTCAAGCCAATCCTGCGTTGTAGGCGCCTTAAACTCACTAAAGAGTTTTTCTCTGATGTTTGACATACGTTTCTATTATAATAAGTTACCTAATTATATTTCTTTAAGATTAACGTCTTTTTAACCTAATGCATTTCTACGCATACGGTTATCATTGGCAAAGATAGTGTATTTTTTCGACAAGTATCAAAAAAAACAGCGGAAATTAAATCATAAGCGTGAAAAATACAAAAACATCGGAAGGCGAATCAAAATATTTGCACAAAAATTATAAAATGAGTAATATTTTAGCTACTTTTGCAGCATTATAAAAACTTAAATCTTATGGATTGGCTTATTAGTTTATTTACGTCATCTGACTCCGTGGCGCACATCGTCTTGCTGTATGCAAGCGTAATAGCCGTCGGGGTCTATTTAGGGAAGATAAAAATCGCAGGAATTTCCCTCGGTGTAACGTTCGTGTTGTTTGCCGGCATAGCTGCTGGCCATATCGGCTTTACGGCATCGCCGGCAGTTCTATCTTTCCTGCAGGAGTTCGGACTTATCCTGTTCGTATTTATGATAGGCCTACAGGTGGGGCCAGGATTCTTCGAGAGCTTTAAGCGCGGCGGCGTAACGCTTAACGCATTATCAACAACCATCATCCTGCTTAACATATTAGTGATGTTCGCATGCTATTACATATTCTTCGACACGTCTAACCCGATCAACCTGCCGATGATGGTAGGCACGCTTTACGGTGCAGTGACCAACACGCCCGGACTCGGAGCAGCCAACGAGGCCCTGACTTCGGTGTTCGAAAACGGCGAAATACCGCAAATTGCCTCAGGCTACGCTTGCGCCTACCCCCTAGGTGTGCTCGGCATAATCGGTGCCACCATAGCCATACGATATATCTGCCGAATAAGCATGGACAAAGAGGAAGAACAGCTTAACGTGGAGGAAAGCGACAACGGAGCGGTAAAGCCTCACTTCCTCAACCTCGAGGTAACAAACTCTTACCTTGAAGGCAAAACTATATCCCAAGTACACAACTTTCTTAACCGCGACTTCGTATGCTCACGCCTGCTTCACGACGGACACGTGGTGATACCGACAAGCAGCACGGTGTTCCACATAGGGGACAGACTCTTCATAGTATGCGCTGAAAACGATGCCGAGGCGATCACCGCCTTTATCGGCCCTGTAGTGAACGTTGACTGGAAAAAACAAGACGAGCCTATGGTGAGCAAAAGGATCGTGGTGACACGCCCGTCCATCAACGGCAAGACCCTCGGCCAGATGCATTTCTCAAGCGGCTTCGGCGTTAACGTAACGAGGGTGACACGTCACGGCATGGACCTCTTCGCGAGCTCTAACCTTTCGCTCCAGATAGGCGACCGTATAATGGTCGTGGGCCCTGAAGGAGCCGTCAACCGCGTGGCGAGCGTCATGGGCAACTCTGTGAAACGCCTTGACGCTCCGAACATAGCAACCATATTCGTCGGCATTTTCGTCGGCATCATTTTCGGCAGCATACCCGTCGCATTCCCCGGAATACCCGTTCCGATAAAACTCGGCATAGCCGGCGGACCGCTTATCATTGCCATACTCATCGGCCGTTTCGGTTATAAAGTACACCTCGTGACATATACAACCACGAGTGCCAATATGATGTTGCGCGAGATAGGCTTGGTGCTGTTCCTCGCAAGCGTCGGGATAAAAGCCGGCGAAGGCTTCCTTGATACGATAATACAAGGCGACGGGCTGAAATACGTCTACACAGGATTCCTGATAACCATCATACCGATCTTCATCGTCGGTATCATCGCACGCGTAAAGTATAAATTCAACTATTTCACGATAATGGGCATGGTGGCCGGCACATACACCGATCCCCCCGCATTGGCGTATGCCAATTCCGTGTGCTCGAAAGATGCTCCAGCCGTAGGCTATTCAACCGTTTACCCGCTAAGCATGTTCCTCAGAATCTTTACGGCGCAAATCATCATATTGTTCTTCTGCGGAATGTAGCGGCAAAGCATCTGAAACAAAATCTTCACTTACATAGGACAATTTATGAAAAGAAAAGTTTTTCTGCTTTTCGCATTATTGGGCACCGCCGTGCTGACGTTCGGTCAAGGGGCGAAGAACATCAAGATCAACGAGGTGCTGACATGCAATAAAGCAAACATGCAAGACGAATACGGTAAGAGGAACGCATGGGTGGAAATATCCAACACGGCCTTCTCTACGTATAACGTGCGCGGCATGTACATAACGACCGACCGCCGAGTGCTCGACAAGAATCTCACCGTGCCCCAACGCACGGCCATGATGAGCTGCATCCCCAGCGGCGACAGCCGCACGTCGATGTCGGCACGCGAGCACTTGATATTTTTCCTTAACGGCAATCCCGCACAAGGCACCATGCACTTAAGTGCTAAAGCCGAAAGTGGCAAACCTTTATGGATCGCCCTGTACGACGGCAACGGTATCGACCTGATTGACTCCGTGTCAGTACCAGCCTTAGCAGCCGACCAATCATACGCAAGAATAAAGGACGGCTCCGACCAGTGGGTGATAAAAAATCCGGAAAGCGTGACACCTGGCATAGAAAACTATATACAGGTCAACGAGACCAAGATCGCGAAGATCAAACGCGAAGATCCCCACGGCATCGGCATCACCGTATTGTCAATGGGCATTGTGTTCTTCTGCCTCGCCCTGCTTTACGTATTCTTCAGGGTGCTGGGCTTGTTCATGGCTCACAAGCAGACACTTAAAAAGGCCGGAAAGATACAGCCGATAAAAGCGGCGGTGAAAACCGGCGAAAAGATTGCCGAAACCGGGCATAAGACGAAAGTCATACTTAAGGATGGTCTCCAGACCGGCGGCATCGACAAGGAAATCTACATAGCCGTAATAGCAATGGCCTTAAAACAGTATGAAGACAATGTTCACGACATAGAGAGCAACATCATAACCATTAAGCGCCACCCGACCAACTGGAACATTTACCCAGAAGAAACGATTATCCCGTAACACATACGGACCGGACAATCATACATTCCGTCAAAACTAAAAAAACAAACAAAATGAACAAGTATCAATATAAAGTACAAGGCGTTGATTACGACGTAGAGATAGTAAACGTGGAAGGTAACATCGCACAAGTAAATGTCAACGGAATACCTTTCGAGGTGGAGCTCAAGCAGCCGATAAATCCCTCAACAATGCCCCATAAGCCTGTAGTTGCCGCACCCAAGCCGCAACAGCCTGCGGCAGTTGCACAAACAGAAAAATCTGAAAAGCCGGCTAAGGAAACTGCAGCCGCTAAGGGCATGAAGGTAATGGCTCCCCTACCCGGCACCATAACGGAAGTAAAGGTAAAAGTAGGGGACACCGTAAAAGACGGAGACACCGTAGTCGTGCTTGAGGCAATGAAGATGCAAAACAACATCGAGGCCGAATGCAACGGCACCGTTACGGCAGTAATGGTAGACAAGGGCGACACCGTGATGGAAGGTGACGCATTAATAACAATAGGGTAAGGCCGCTGAAGGTGCCGAGGTGGAAAAGTGAGCGGCGGTATTCGCATGCCGGAATGAACAAGCGCTAACCTGAAAACCCGCAAACCGTAAAGCCCATTCCCCATATAAAACCGTAAATCAAATTATCATGGGATTTATAGACTTTATTTCAAGCAACTTTAACGAGTTCCTCACCTATACAGGCTTTGCCAACGCCGAGACGGGGAACATCATAATGATAATAGCCGGAGCATTCTTCATTTGGCTGGCTATAAAAAAAGACTTCGAGCCTTTATTGTTGGTGCCTATCGGCCTCGGCATAATATTGGGCAACATACCTTTCCGTGCCGAGGCAGGTCTTGAGATCGGACTCTATGAAGACAACTCCGTGCTGAACATATTCTATCAAGGCGTGCGTCAAGGTTGGTATCCGCCGCTGGTGTTCCTCGGCATAGGCGCCATGACCGACTTCTCCGCCCTGATAAGCAATCCTAAACTGATACTCATAGGCGCGGCCGCACAGTTCGGTATCTTCGGCGCATATATGATAGCCCTGGCGCTTGGTTTCGAGCCTAACCAAGCCGCCGGCATAGCAATCATCGGCGGAGCCGACGGCCCCACGGCCATATTCCTCTCGTCAAAACTCAGTCCGAACCTGATGGGCGCCATCGCCGTATGCGCCTACTCTTACATGGCGCTCGTGCCTGTAATCCAGCCACCACTCATGCGCCTGCTCACCACAAAGAAAGAACGCCTGATCAAGATGAAGCCCGCCCGCCAAGTAAGCCAGACAGAGCGTATCCTGTTCCCGATCATCGGACTACTGCTAACTACGTTCATCGTCCCGTCAGGCCTGCCGCTATTGGGCATGCTGTTCTTCGGCAACCTGCTCAAGGAGTCAGGTAAGACCACGCGCTTGGCCAAGACCGCAGGCAGCGCACTTAACGATATTGTCGTAATGCTGCTCGGGCTTACCGTTGGCTGCTCTACACAAGCCAGCGAGTTTCTCACCATGAAGACGATCTATATCTTCTTCCTCGGGGCAATGGCATTCGTCATCGCCACGGCGTCAGGCGTAATCTTCGTAAAGATAATGAACCTGTTCCTCCCCAAGTCAAAGAAGATCAACCCGCTTATCGGTAACGCCGGCGTAAGCGCAGTACCGATGAGCGCACGAATATCTAACAACATCGGTCTCGAGTACGACCGCCACAACTTCCTGCTCATGCATGCCATGGGGCCCAATGTGGCGGGAGTTATCGGTTCGGCTGTAGCCGCCGGAGCACTGCTCGGATTTATGTCATAAAGCATTAATACTGCAAATCGAATGGTAAGAAGCCGTTTGTAATATATACTACGCAAACAGCCTCTTACCATTTATTTTAACAGCAACGAGCCTATGAGCCATGCACCTAAGATAGCAATCATCCACCCGGACACGCTTGCCGCAATCGGTCTGAAGCACATGTTGCAAGAAGTCATGCCTGTTGTTAATGTGGACTTGTGCCGATCAGTTTGGGAAATCCCTGACGCAGAGATCGACGATTACATACATTATTTCGCCTCTACAAGCGCAATAACGGCCGATTTGCACTTCTTCACAGAGCACAGACGCAAAACAATCGTACTAAACAGCTCGCCCGAAGCCTCCCCTTCCCCCTTCACTGGCTTCCACTGCCTGAATACTTCCGTTCCCGAGAAGCAACTTGTACGTTCATTGCTTGCCCTCGAACAAGCCGCCCACGCAGACGGACGCAACCTTCCACCGTCGGTAACCGCATGCAATAGCGAGAAGCATTTGTCGGCACGTGAGATAGAGGTAATGACACTAATAGTAAAAGGCTTAATCAACAAAGAGATAGCAGACCGCTTGAACATCAGCCTGACAACCACCATAACGCATCGCCGTAACTTAATGGAAAAACTCAACATCAAGAGCGTATCCGCTCTCACAATATACGCCGTCACACACGGATACGTAGACATCGGCGACATCTAAACCAGTCAATAAGCGAAGCTGATACAAAAGGCGGCAAATCACGATGCAATCAGCAGTGTTTAACACTATTAAAGGCTACTGATCGCATCGTGATTTGCCGCCTTTTATTTTTAGATAATATCTAAAGTTTCAAGCTGCCGGCATCCATGCGTCACTTCTTTCTCCTCTTATTATTAGCCGCCCGCTTAAACATCTGCCTGTGGAACCTGTCTTCAGCCTTAAGCACATCGTAAACCTTCTTTGCAGAAAGAATCTGCATGAACTTCTTATGATATTCTTTTTGCAATTCCTTAATTTCAATCTCCAATTCGTCACGTTTAATTACGTTCTTCTCACATTCCGCATTGGTAGTCGGCTTTATGCGCTTTAATGTCTTCATTTCATTATGAATGAAACGCTGCTTACGGCGCATTTCGGCATATACGGGAAAAAACTCTGCTGACTCTTTGGGAGTCAGACATGCCTTTTTAGCTATATATTGTTCCAATTGCGCCTGAAAACGCTCCGGTGTGAACCTTGCCTGCTTACGTTGCTGGGCAGACATATCAGTCAACACGCAACACAGCAGGAAACATAACAGTATTCTTTTCATGATATCAACCGATTTATTCGTCAGCTATAAAAGAGTAAAAATCGTCATTATCCAACATTGCATAATCAGACATCTCATCCATAATGTAATCAGAATTAGTCTGCAACGAGCCGCTATCTAATGACGCATTAGCAACATGCTTTTCAGGATTAGTATGGATATTGCCCAAGAAAAACAGCGTTGACACCGTTACCGCCGCAATGCAAGCCGCGCACGCCGTAAGTCGCAAATACCTCCGGATAGACAGCCTCTTTGCCGTCTTTGGCTGACTTGGAATTTTGAGCATTATGCTTTTCTCAAACTCCTCAAAATATCCGTCGGGTGTTCTAAAGGGTTTGGTCCTGCCGAATTTCCGTTCAATTAAGAATTCTTCCTTCATATTCAATTCCATTTATTAATAATGACGTTTGACTTGAGCAAAAGTTTAATCAAAGTCTTCAAAATCATTCATGTAAATGGAAATAATCTGATATTTTCTTTACGGCAATATGATATGAAGCCTTCAGCGCGCCTTCCGACGTCTTAAGGATTGCACTGATTTCACTATACTTCATATTATCGAAATACCGCATGTTAAAAACGGTTCTCTGCACATCCGGCAACGTTGATACGGCCTGCATCAATAAAGCGTGAATTTCGTCACCGTCAAAATACTCGTCTGCCATAAGGCGTTTGGCTACGCTCATATCGTCAGACAAATTAGCCTTAACTTCTGTCTTATTCCGCCTCAAATAGTCCAAGGATTCATTAATGGCTATACTATAAAGCCAAGTCAATAATTTGGATTTTCCATGGAATGAGTCTATATTGTTCCAAGCCTTCAGAAAGGTATTTTGCAACACGTCGTTTGCATCATCATGGGTAAGCACGATATAACGAATCTTCCAATAAAGGCATTCACCGTATGATTTCACTATCATTTCAAATGCCTTACGCTTGGTAGATTCGGATGCCAATAACTTACATATCTTATCTTCGCTCTTATCCATATTAATTCATGAATGGCTTAAGTTTTTCCGCCAAAGCCTCATCATAGCCGTAAATATCCTGATAATCAGCTAATTGGCCGTTAGAACCATAATAAATAGTATAATACGTTATAAATAATGGAACCACCGGCCGCACAGGGATCGAACTTACGAGACGCTTGCTGTCTATGCCCCTTTTCGCCAAAGAGTCTCGGTCGTTTATGAAATCGACCGTCATAGAATACTTCAACCTATCAGCTAATTCTTCATCGTCTTTCCCGATCATGAATAATGCCAGCTCATACGGCTTCTCCACCCTGACGCATCCATGACTTACAGCCCTACTATCCCGTTTGAAGACCCACGGCGATGAAGTGTCGTGCAGAAATACCGAAAAGCTATTGTCAAACCGAAAAATTATCCTACCTAATGAATTTTTAGGGCCTCCAGCTTGTATTATGTATTGTTCTCCGTTGATTATTTTTTCATATTCCGCCTCTTCTGGAGGAAGTTTGCCCTTTTTCTTATCAAACACAAACATTCCCATCCTATGCATATAATCATAATCGTCAAAGAATCCTTTTGATATGCTCTTTGGAACAATCCATTGCGGGTTAACGTCCATACGCGTTATCTTGCTTGTCAAAAGCGGAGTCTTGTGCTTGACCGTACCGCAACCAGTGCGCATCAACAATGCGTTTTCGCCGTCGATCGCACGCAATGAGAAGGATGGGATATTAACCTCGACATACTTACCATCTGCATCATTCTCATTCGACAAACCATTCAACCTCCACCTGCAACGCTCTATATTACAGATTGTTTTACTCCGCTCGTCACCTGACAATTGAGTACCGTTTAAACGGCTTAGCAGCTTTAAGTATAACTCATTTCTTGGATGTATGGATGAAAGCAAATGTCCTATACTATCATTAAAAGCACTATTTATCGCATCACGATAAAACCTATTATTCGGCCTTTGGACATGCAACTCGGAAAGTTGGCGGTATTGCGTAGACGTTGAATCCTCTTCATTTTTTTCAAAATTATTATACAAATAATCAGGATTAACGAAGCCGAAGCGTATACCGCCCAAATACCTTAAATACGCTTTTGACAGATTATACTCCAACCGTGCCATGATTACGTTGATATCCTCGTCGCGTACATCAGATATACCTAATGTACGCATGCACTCAAAATCCCTTCGTATCTCGTCGAACTTTAGAAACCTTAAGCTGATACCATACGTGTTTGCTTTCCGAATAAAACCAATAAGACTGTCCGCACGATCATAAACACCTAAACGGCTAATCCAAATAAAAGGATTATCGTTTAAATAATAATTATGGACAAACTTATCCGATTGCATGGATATTCCGTCGCTTTCAATTAAAATCTTTATATTATTCCGAATCTCTTCCGAATTGAGAATGAACTTTTCAGCTCTCAATTCGTAAAAGGAATCTAATGTAATATTTTTATTCGGATTGCTTACACCCCCTCCACAAGCCGTAAACAAACCGACAGTAATTAGGCAAAGGGCGTAAACACCCTTTGCTAAAATATAACGGAAAGCCACTTACTTAATAAAAACCTTTCTTACAAACGTCTTCCCTACTTTAACGATATAACATCCCTTAGGCAAATCCAAGTCATAATGACGATCCTGCCCGTCTACACGGATACTCATGACGCAAACTCCGGCAACATTATATATACGCAACATTTCCCCGTCAGCGCCGGAGACATGAAGGGTGGAAGACTTTACGGATATGCTAATGTCCTGATATTCGTTCTCAACGATTTCAATCGCATGATTTGCATGGCTCATTGTAGGAACGCCAAACAACAAAACCATAACAACCGGTATTATGAGTAACTTCCTTGCCATATTGATAACTTTATTATTATGGCAAAGATATATTAATTTTATTGTAATTCCAAATTTTACACTGTTTTTTTACTATTTAGATGTCAAATACGGCCATTTCTCTTGCTAGCTCGACATTTTTAAATACTTTTTCCGCTTCCTTAAGCAAGATCTCCTCGTTTTCATAACGCGCCGAGAAATGCCCTAGAACAAGTTTTCCGACATTAGCTTTCAACGCTACTGTCGCAGCCTGCTCTGCCGTACTATGATAATACAATGACGCCCGCTTCTCGTCACAGTTGCAATATGTAGCTTCATGGTAAAGCAAATCTACCCCGAGCAGGGACTCATACAACCGAGGCATATACTTTGTGTCTGAGCAATACGCATAAGAGCGGGGCTTGTCTGCGGGCGTAGTCAAGTATTCATTCTTTATGGTCCGCCCATCTGCCGTGATCCAGTCAGCACCGCACTTAATATTATTAATGTAACACAACGGAATATTGTAGAAATCTATCATATCCCTACGTATATGCGGCAAAGTCGGCTTTTCGCAAAACAGGTATCCACAACATGGGATACGGTGATTAAGCGGTATTGATCTAACAATTACGCTCTTGTCTTCATAAATCACGGCTTGTGCGGTAGCGTCAATGCCGTGGAAATGTACGTCGTATTCCAAGCCGTTACAAAAGAAATCCATCTGTTGCCTTAATATTTGGCCGAGAGCTTCCGGTGCATAAATATGCAACGGCGCAGTACGCCCCAACATGCCCAACGTAGAAACCAATCCTATCAGCCCAAAGCAATGGTCGCCATGAAGATGGGTTATGAATATGGAGACAATCTTATTAAAATGAATCTGCGCACGCCTGAGTTGGATCTGCGTACCTTCACCGCAATCTATCATAAACATTTTATCCCTTACTTCAACGACCTGCGATGAAGCAAAGTGTTTCAACGTCGGCAATGCGCTTCCGCACCCGAGTATGCGAACTTTAAACGGCTGCATGATTTTACGATCAGTTATTCATCCTAACGCTCTTCACGTTAGTCTTTCCTTTTTGCATACGCTTGTATCCGTAAATTCCATTATCGTTTTCCAAATACAACGAGTCCGGTCCCAACGAATATATATCAAACGTATCTGAAGATAGCACTAATTTGCCATTTATTATCTTCCATTCGGTATAAGGTTTGGGTTCTCCAGTACTGCTCACCACGGTGCCGCCTTCAATAATCTCAAACTGCTTGTCAAGGCTGCTCCACTGACCGAGCAAGGATGTAAGATTTATTATTTTCTTTGCAAACATATCCTCATTCAAACCTTCCACACGCTCGCCGATCACCGCAATACGGTCGCCGACGAAAAGCCCACCTTGAACATCCGCACAAGTATCGAAGCCTTCCAGCGTGTAAACTATCGTGTCACCTTTGTCAGTCACAAGCTCCAATGTGTGCATTGCCGTTCCGTCTCCGCAACGACCATACACCGTAGAGTCAACAGCCGTAGTGTCTGCAACTACGTCTATTACGGGAACGTTTTTCTTTTTGTCATTGCATCCCGACAATACGAAGATGCAAATAAGAACAAAAATAGAATTAAAGGTTTTCATAATTCGTTATTTTTCATTTACCTTTTCCTGTTTTTTCGCTTCATTCCAAAGTTTATCCATTTCATCTAACGACATTTCAGTCAGCGGTTTACCAGCCTTAATTGAATGTTCCTCTATATAATTAAATCGGCCTATAAACTTTTGGTTAGTATGTTCCAACGCATTATCGGGATTTAAATGATAGAGGCGTGCCGCATTGATCACGCTAAACAAGAAATCTCCCAGTTCTTCAGTAGATTTCTCCTTATCTTCCCTACGCAACTCCGCTTCAAGCTCTTCAAGTTCCTCATGCACTTTCGCCCAAACATCGCCCTTATCTTCCCAATCAAAACCGACATTCCGAGCTTTGTCTTGTATCCTGTAAGCCTTTATCAATGAAGGCAGTGAGGCCGGTACGCCGGCCAGCACGCTCTTGTTTCCGTCTTTTTCCTTTAATTTTATCTGTTCCCAGTTTTCGGTAACTTGGTCTGCAGTTTCAGCCTTAACATTACCATATACGTGCGGATGCCTGAAAATAAGTTTGTCGGCCTCCTTATTACATACGTCTGCAATGTCAAAATCCCCCGTCTCGCTTCCTATCAATGCGTAAAAGCAAACATGTAGCAAAACGTCGCCTAATTCCTTGCATATATTCTGTTTGTCATCCTTCATCAAAGCGTCGCACAACTCAAACGTTTCCTCTATCGTATTGGGCCTAAGGCTTTCGTTCGTCTGTTTCCTGTCCCACGGACATTTTTCACGCAACGTATCAAGCACGTCGATTAATCGGCCAAAAGCCTCCAACTTTTCTTCTCTTGTATGCATAAATATATATTTTAGTTATGCAAATGTAGATATTTTCCATGAATATTTTGTAAATTTGCAACGTTTTTTATTGAATTAAATAAAATTATCATACTCAAAATGGAATTAGCAAGCAAATACGACCCTCGAGAAGTAGAGTCGAAGTGGTATCAATATTGGCTTGACCACAAACTATTCAGCAGTAAACCTGACGGACGCGAACCATACACGATTGTTATTCCTCCCCCAAACGTAACAGGCGTATTGCACATGGGGCACATGCTGAACAACACCATTCAGGACATTCTAGTAAGACGTGCGCGTATGGAAGGTAAAAACGCATGTTGGGTACCGGGCACCGACCACGCTTCGATTGCGACGGAGGCAAAAGTGGTAAACAAACTGGCCCAACAGGGAATCAAGAAGACCGATCTCACACGTGAAGAGTTCTTACGCCACGCATGGGATTGGACCAACGAGCACGGAGGAATAATCTTAAAGCAACTCAGAAAGCTCGGCGCAAGTTGCGATTGGGACAGGACCGCCTTTACGATGGACGAAAAACGTTCAGAAGGAGTGATAAAAGTATTCTGCGACCTCTACAACAAAGGGCTGATATATCGCGGCGCGCGCATGGTGAACTGGGATCCACAAGCCCAGACCGCACTCAGCGACGAGGAAGTAATTTATAAGGAAGAACACAGCAAACTTTATTATCTCCGTTACATGGTCGTCGAAGAGCCGGGGAAATATGCGGTAGTTGCCACCACCCGCCCTGAAACAATCATGGGAGACACGGCCATGTGTATCAATCCAGACGATCCTAAGAACGCATGGCTGAAAGGGAAACACGTCATTGTGCCACTGGTAAACAGACAGATTCCAGTAATAG
The DNA here is from genome assembly GCA_944319945.1 of uncultured Prevotella sp. Classification (GTDB taxonomy): domain Bacteria; phylum Bacteroidota; class Bacteroidia; order Bacteroidales; family Bacteroidaceae; genus Prevotella. The sequence goes on along the minus strand of CALUFN010000081.1, from coordinate 95,147 downwards.
AAGACAGCTATGTCGACGTGGAGTTCGGCACGGGATGCCTGAAGGTAACGCCTGCGCACGACATCAACGACCACGCCCTCGGACTGAAACACAATCTTGAGACCATTGACATTTTCAATGATGACGGAACAATCTCGGAGGCTGCGGGATTGTATGTTGGAATGGACCGCATGGACGTGCGCAAACAAATCGAGCAGGACTTAAAAGGCGCCGGCTTAATGGAGAAGGTTGAGGACTATACTAATAAGGTGGGATTCTCTGAAAGGACAAACGTACCTATCGAGCCGAAACTTTCTACGCAGTGGTTCCTAAAGATGCAACATTTCGCCGATTTAGCGCTCTCGCCTGTAATGAACGATGAAATCAAGTTTTACCCTGCAAAATATAAGAACACATACCGCCACTGGCTTGAGAACATAAAAGACTGGTGCATCAGCCGCCAGCTTTGGTGGGGACACCGCATCCCGGCATATTACCTTCCCGGCAACAACGGATACGTAGTGGCCGAGACTCAGAAAAAAGCACTTGAAATGGCTAAGGCGAAATGCGGCAACGACAATCTCACCATTGACGACCTGCGCCAAGACGACGACTGTCTTGACACATGGTTCTCGTCATGGTTATGGCCGATGTCGGTATTTGACGGGATAAACAATCCCGACAACGAGGACATAAAATATTATTATCCGACATCAGACCTCGTGACCGGTCCGGACATCATCTTCTTCTGGGTTGCCAGGATGATAATGGCCGGCTATGAATATCGTGGCACTATGCCGTTCAAGAACGTATATTTCACAGGCATAGTGCGCGACAAGCTCGGCCGTAAAATGAGCAAGAGCCTCGGCAACAGCCCCGACCCGATCGAGCTTATCGACAAGTTCGGCGCAGACGGCGTACGAATGGGCATGATGCTGTCAGCCCCGGCGGGCAACGACATCCTTTTCGACGAAAGCCTATGCGAACAAGGACGCAACTTTAACAATAAGATATGGAACGCCTTCCGTCTGATAAAAGGTTGGGACGTAGCCGACATCGAGCAGCCTCAGGTCAACAAAATCGCAGTAAAATGGTTTGAGTCAAAATTGAGAATCACGAACAGCGAAACGGATGCCTTGTTTAAAAAGTATCGCATATCAGAAGCCCTGATGTCGGTTTACCGTCTATTTTGGGACGAGTTCTCAAGCTGGTATCTTGAAATGGTCAAGCCAGCTTACGGTTCGCCTATTGACCGAACGACTTACGACATGACCCTGCGCTACTTCAACGACCTGCTGAAAATGTTGCACCCGTTCATGCCGTTTATAACCGAAGAGCTTTGGCAGCACATATACGAACGCCGCAACGGAGAAAGCATCATGCTTGACCGGCTCTCAATCGAAGCCCCGACACAAGAAGACTCATGCCTCGCCAACGACATTGAGAGCGTAAAGCAAATAATAAGCAATGTCCGCACAATAAGGAACCAAAAGAACATACAACAGAAGGAGCAACTCGAGTTGCAGGCCATTAACGCCAATAAATATTCTGATTACAACGACGTGATGCTGAAGATGGCTAACCTTAGCGCAATAAGCGTCGTCGGAGAAAAGGCGGCAAACACGGCCCAATTCATGGTAGGCACGGACGAATACGCCGTTCCCGTAGGCAGCCTGATCGACATCGACGCCGAAATAGAAAAGCAGGAAGCACAATTAAAGCACTTGGAAGGCTTCCTCGCAGGTGTCATGAAGAAACTGTCTAACGAGAAATTCGTAGCCAACGCTCCTGAAGCAATCGTTGCTTTGGAAAGAAAGAAACAAAGCGACTCGGAAGAAAAAATAGCCGCGCTTAAGATTTCTTTGGCCGAATTAAAGAGCCAAAAACAATAAACACGCAACCAAGCAGAATTGTGTCAGTAAGATTCAAATACTGACACAATTCTGTGATTTATTCGTTTTATTATGGGAAACAAGTCTTGTATAAACACAACGTTGGGTTTATTCGTATTCTTCTTATTCTCATTAGTCCTAACCTCTTGCGACGACGAAGTGGACTATCCCGACGAGCCACGACATACCGATAAGACAATATTAATGTTCTTTCCATGGTCGGGAGACGACATCAACGACTCGACCGACATTTACTATTATTTCCAAACGAACATTTCCGATTTCGAGACGGCAATCGAAAATAATCACGGATTAAACAACAACCGATTAATCGTGTTCATCTCAAACAGCGAGTCGAAAGCCGAAATGTTTGAAATAACTTACGACAACGGTTCATGCCGACGTGAGACGTTGAAAAACTATTCGTTCAGCATGCACGAATACACAACATCCGAAGGAATCTCGGCAATCATCAACGACGTAATAGCCGAAGCCCCGGCCGCAAGCTATGCCATGACGATAGGCTGCCACGGCATGGGCTGGCTTCCGGCAGGTACGTCAGTCAAGACGAGAACGCCCGTTGCAGCAAACTGCGACGGCAACAGGCCTTTAACCCGATACTTCGGGCACGGGAGCAACAGTCGTTACCAAACAGACATAACGACCCTTGCAGAAGGGATAAAGGACGTAGGAGTGAAAATGGAATATATCTTGTTTGACGACTGCTATATGGCGAACATAGAAACCGCCTACGACCTGAAAGACGTGACAAATTACCTCATCGCCTCGACATGCGAAATCATGATCGACGGTATGCCTTATGATGAAATCGGAGCAGAACTGTTAAACGACGACTACTTGGGCATTGTGAATGATTTCTATGATTTTTATTCAACCTATCATACCCCTGATGGTAAGTATGCCCCTTACGGCACGATCAGCGTCACTGACTGCCGTGAGATAGAAACTACAGCCCAGCTAATGCGGCAAATCAACACGGCATATCCTGAAGGGGTAGAGACCGCAGACGGCTTGCAACCGCTTGACGGTCTGCAAAATACGATATTCTTCGATTTGGGCGATTACGTTGAGAAACTTTGCAAAGACGGAGTTCTTTTAGCGGGATTCAGGCAACAACTTGACAGGCTCGTACCATATAAAAGAAATACGGAATATTATTATTCGATATATAAATGGGATAACGACGGGATTACAAAAATCAATTCATTCTCAGGGCTTACAATTTCTGATCCGTCAAGAAATTCCACAGTAAAGGGATTGATCGAACAAACCAATTGGTACGCAGCCACGCATTAACCTGACGGATATCGTAACAAATAATCAAAGGCCGCCTTTAGCGTTGCTAAAAGCGGCCTTTGACGTGCTTATAGGTTACCTTTCAAAGGACAAAAGGCATCCTTTTACAATACACATTCCTCATAAGGGAGATCAAACACTTCGGCTACAGCCTTGTAAGTAACCTTCCCCTCCACGACGTTAAGCCCCTTGTATAAGGCCTCGTCGTCACGGCAAGCCTGCTGCCAGCCCTTATCCGCCAATGCTACGGCGTACTTCAGCGTTGCGTTAGTCAATGCTATAGTCGACGTATTGGGGACAGCCCCGGGAATGTTGGCCACCGCATAATGCACAATCCCGTCCACCTCGTAGGTTGGCTCGCTATGAGTCGTAGGACGCGACGTCTCGAAACAGCCGCCTTGATCTATCGCCACGTCGACCAATACGGTGCCTTTCTCCATCAGGCCCAGCATGTCGCGCGTAATAAGTTTCGGAGCCTTGTCGCCCGGCACAAGCACCGCGCCAATGACGATATCTGCATCCTTAATCTCGGTAACAATGTTCTGATGCGATGAATACAGCGTGTTAACATTTGCAGGCATGCTTATCGACAACGAGTGCAAAAGAGGCAATGATATGTCTGTTATTATAACGTCGGCACCCATGCCGGCGGCTACGCGCGCCGCAGCCTGGCCGACGATGCCTCCGCCGATTACCACCACCTTTGCCGGTTTCACGCCTGGTACTCCGCAAATCAGTTTGCCCTTACCACCCTTAGTCTTTTGCAGATAGTGGGCTCCGTTGATGGTGGCCATCCTTCCTGCAATCTCGCTCATCGGCGTCAGCAACGGCAGCGATCCGTCGGCGAGCTGTACCGTCTCATACGCAAGACATACGCCTCCGCTGTCAATCATGGCCTTAGTAAGCTCCCTGCTGCACGCAAAGTGGAAATAAGTGAACACCAACTGACCTTTACGCACGAGTGGATATTCGGGAGCGATAGGCTCTTTTACCTTTATTATCATGTCCGCAGTAGCATAAACGTCCTCTATCGTCGGCAATATCTGCGCGCCAACGTTAGTGTACGCCTCGTCAGAGAAGCCGCTACCCTCTCCCGCCGTTTTCTGCACGTAAACCGAATGCCCGTGTTTTACCAATTCAGATACTCCGGCCGGGGTCATGCCTACACGATTCTCATTGTTCTTAATCTCTTTTGGAATGCCAATTTTCATAGTTATAAAGGTTTTTTAGTCAAAAAATAGAAAATACTCGGCAAATATATAAAAAAATCCCGTTACATATCATATATGCAACGGGATTTTTTTATTCGTAATCGTCAATTACCGAATTAATGAAGTCCATCATAGGTTTTCCTACCTTCAGGATTTCCGATATGCCGTCAAGCCACCGCTCTCCCTCGAAAAAGGAGTCGGGCACGGCACGCCAGCAACAGTAATCCTTCATACGTATGTATTGTATGAATTCGTAATCACGAGGAAATCCCGACGGCGCAGTCTTCAAGTGTTCGAGTCCGAACCCTTTAGGCGAATCCCAACCGCCTTCGCCCGGACGGCCGAACATCTCAATGAAACGTTTGCTCTCGACAATGCTGCGCCATCGGTCGATATTGGCCATTATCTCATTGCGGCATGACGTCAGGATATTGGTAGGCAGCCAGTAATTACCGCATGACACAAGGCAATGGCTTGGCTCAAGATGTATATAATAACCACCATGAAAAGCCTTTTTGCCATGCGCCGCGATATACGCCCCAAGATGCGTCTTATACGGTGACTTGTCCGAAGAAAACCTTGTGTCGCGATAAAACCTGTATGTTGCGTCTTTTGCCGTAAGATGCTTTATCGTCGGGTCGAACTCTGCTATACGGACTATGGCGGAATTTATTCCGTTCTCAAAATCGGTCCTTACCGCAGTAAACTCATCCTTATGCGCCGTGAACCATTCACGGTTGTTATTAGCTTTTATGTCACTAAGGAACTTCAATATCTTTTTTGCCTGCATTTCTATGATAATGGCTTTACAACGAACATATCATTAATTTCATGCCAGCTTTGAGCCTTCCATCACTTTAGGACAGAACGACCCAAACGGGCACTTGTCACAATGCGGAGAACGACTCGTACAAACATAGCGCCCATGCAAAAGCAACCAATGGTGTGCGTCGGCGATAATGTCGGACGGAATGTTTCTCATAAGCTCCTTTTCCACTTTCAGCGGGGTGTCACAGTTTTTAGGCACTAACCCGAGCCTGTGGCTCACACGGAAGACATGAGTATCGACAGCTATCACAGAACGCCCGAATGCCACGGCCTGTATCACGTTGGCGGTCTTTCGCCCTACCCCCGGCAGACTCATAAGTTCATCCATCGAGGTAGGCACTTCACCCGCAAAGTCAGACATAAGCATTCGAGCCATATCAACCAAGTGGCGTGATTTTGAATTGGGATACGATACGCTTTTAATATACTCATACACCTCGTCGGCCTCAGCCTCGGCCATAGCCTTAGCGTCGGGGAAACGCTCGAACAGTGACGGAGTTATCATATTGACGCGCTTGTCAGTACACTGCGCACTGAGAACCACGGCAACCAAAAGCTGGAATACGCTGCCATATTCAAGTTCTGTGGTAACTTTGGGCATCTCATTCCTGAAATACCCAAGAACAAGCTCATATCTATCCTTCTTTTTCATCTTCCCCTTCGCTTTTCTCAGCAGGGTTGCCAAAATCCGTTATGCCGTTTTTTACCAATATGTCATACCACTGTAAAAGTTTCTTTATGTCGCTGTCGTGAACGCGGTCGCGGTCAAAATCAGGGAGAACTTTCGCGAAATACTCTCGCAACTCTTTCGAGCTGCACTTTTTATAAGCCAAAGATGCGGGCTGGCCGTTCTCTTCCTTATAAACACTTGCAAACACCTTTGTCAGGGGAATGTCTTCGGATTCTGTATAAATGGCAATGTCATTAAGACTGGTTACACTGTCACTGGCAAATATCGGGAGCCGTTTATGTGTTTCGTCAACTTTCTCAACGATTAAGTTTGCCTTGCCTCTTGAAACAAGTTTGTAAAGCCCCGGTTTCCCTGAAACAGAAAGAATTGTTTGTTCCATTTTTCAAATAACGATTAATTTATTTATTAGAATAATTATATTTTTACTGTGTCAGTTTGATTTAATGACACCAATATCTCATTTATCTGCCTGTCAAGATCTTTTTTCCCGTCGTTTTCTATGACGTAATCGCTAAGCGACATTACTTCATCCTGAGGCATTTGCTTGTTAATCCACTCTATAGCCTTGTCCCTTGATATGCCGTCACGCATCATTATACGCCCGATACGGACGTCAATAGGAGCCACGACGCATATCACCTTGTCAACCAAACGATTAAATCCGCTTGAAAATAATATTGCACATTCCATCCAACCGTATCCAGATTTTATGAAATCCTCAGCGACGGCAGGATGTATTATATTGTTGATTTTCAAAGTATTGCTTTCAGTCTTCAAAAGGAACGATGCCAATTTGGCCTTATTCAGCTTACCATCCGAGAACACGTCAGAGCCAACGACACGCTTTAATTCTGATTGTATATCCTCAGACGAGGCCATTATATGCTTAGCCGCCTTGTCGCAATCGTAAATTGATATGCCCCGCATTTCAAGCAGCTTGCAGACATAGCTCTTTCCGCTCCCTATTCCACCTGTAACAGCAACCTTAACCATGCCTACCAACCTATTGTTCTTCGATTAAATAATCCACCTGATCCACGCTTATTCTCGCATTACGCACGCCATGAGGAATAGAGCGTAAATAGATATTACATTTATCAGAAGGATTAGCTACCAACTCGTTATAATCCGCTACTACGCGGAAACCGTCAGGATGAATGGTACGGAACAAACTTGCGCCGACGGTAAACGTGACGGTAACCTTTGACGGAAATGTCCTTAAGATCTTGCCCTCCGGCATATTTACTGCAACAATGGGCACGTCAAACTTCTCTTCCGTCAGCATATCCGGACATACGGAAATCTCAACTTCATCCGGAACGTATTTTACGCCTTTGACCTTTTGCAGCGGCACTTTCCTTATCACCGTATCGGTAAGATTCGATATGTTTAGACGTGCCGTATTCACGTATTCTATACTATCAAGCACTTCACGGCTGGCATATATCTCAACTGAATCAGGTGAAAATGATATCTTAGAGAGATAATAACTTTGCCCGGGCACAATCTTACCCACCAGCTTAACCGGTATGTTTTTCTTCAAGCCGTAGTTATAAAAGAACTCATACTTGTCAGGCTTCATACCAACAATATGCGACGAACTGAACAATTGCTGATACATCAGTTTCTGTAATTCGGCCGAAGATATTACCCCTTCGCCCGTTTTCTTTGCATAGTTCTTAAAATTAACCTTTACGGTATGAATCTTATTGCCGTAAAGATAAGCCAACAACGAAAAGCCTTTGTCACGAACAGTAATGCGCACATAACTTGTAGTATCACTCGTCAAGACAACATTCTTCGGAATGTCTACAAGCTGTACGGGCACTTCCACCTCTCGTTCGTAAGTTTCGTTTAAAGTCATTAAAAGCCAAAATGTTCCACTTAGTACCAAGAAGAACAAGAAAATCAGAAACTCCCTATTCAAACCACTGAATAGGAAGTTCCTGATAGATTTTAATATGCGGAACAATCTTGAATCGTTCATTTATTTGGCTTGGACATTCGCCGCACCCATATTTGAAGATACATCGGCAAATACGTAATTCTTATCCACACGGATAACAACACCTTTAGATATCTCAATGTCTACAATATTCGTCGTAAGATCTATTTTCTTCACAACACCGTAGATGCCTCCTCCTGTTACCACACTTGTGCCTTCTTGAAGGCTGTTTTGGAATTTCTTAATTTCCTTCTGCCGCTTTTGCTGCGGACGAATCATGAAAAACCACATGATGACGAATATCGCCACCATAAAAATAAGGAATCCCATGCTTCCACCACCCTGTTGGGCGGCCTGGGAAGCTAAAACGATAGTTGAACTCATGTTTCTGCTTTAATGTAATTTATTATTGATGATTGTTTTTCTTCGGTTTATCCGCCATCGGCTTGAGCAACACGCCTATGCTTATCAAGTATCGCGCGATGCTGTCAAGCATACCGTTAATGTATCCGGAGCTCTTAGGCGTGCTGTAGATCTTGGCTAAATCAACATACTCGTTAATCGTAACATTGATCGGGATATTAGGGAAAGTCAGCATCTCTGCAATTGCTATCTGCATGATTACCACGTCCATATATGCCAAACGTGAGAAATCCCAGTTGCGCGATGTCTCGCTCATATAATGCTGATATTGGTCGGCATTAAGTATCGTGGCCCTGAATAATTTCCTGGCAAAGTCTTTGTCTTCCTCATCCTTGTATTCGGGCAGTAATTCCTGTTTGCCGCTATTCTCCGGTTCAAACCTCTTAATGGTCTTAAGAACGAAAGTGTCTACGATCTCCTTATCGTCATTCCAATACAGGCTTTTTTCCTCCAACACGCCGTCAAGCTCGTCGTTCTCCATAATCAGAGTTTTATACAACTTGCGCCACACCTCGCGGTCGGCCTCATAAGAAGAGTCGTCGCTTGACATGTAATCAGCATAAGTCCGGCTTTGCGTTATCTGCGAATACAGCTTACGCACGAACTCCATACTGTCTTCCCATGTCTGCTTTTGGGTGGAGATGAAATCACACAGTTGCTTGTTTTCCTCTAATTGCAAGACAAACTTATTGTCGACAAACTTGCTCGAGGGGATATCAGAGCCTTCGCGTTTGGCTTTGGCCAGCTCCACCTCATAATGCTTGCGTGCCTCTTTGGTAACGGCCACTATTAATGCCAACAAATAATGATAAAGGTGATACGCCTTTGAAAGACTGAACATCAGCTCTTTCTCAGCTACATCCAAATTACGGTTGCCGTTTTGATAGTATGCATAGGTTAACTGGACTATCTTTATCCTTATTAATTCTCTGTTAATCATTCTTTTACGGACATTTCAACATTTCTACGTTGCAAAAGTAGGTAAAAATATGTATATTTGCAAGAAAAGGCATCGTTTTTTTTGATATTGTTTGCATGTTAAAATAAAATATAATAATTTTGCACCGCTTTTCATGCATGACGTGAAGATATCTTCCTCGTGTGATGGTGAATTAAGCAACATTTTTATAACTTAATTTTAGAGTAACACATTATGAAAGAGATTGATGTAATTGGCAAGAAAAGAAGCGAAACAGGAAAGAAGGCTTCTAAATTGTTGAGAAAAGAAGGTTTCGTGCCTTGCAACCTTTACGGCGAGGCTAAAGACGAAAACGGACTCCCGAAGGCTATGTCGTTCGTAGCTTCAATGAAAGAGTTGCGCAAGATTGTTTACACTCCGCACATTTATGTCATTAACTTGATTATCGACGGCGAGAGGCATACATCTATAATAAAGGAGCTTCAGTTCCACCCGGTAACTGACGCACTGCTTCATATCGACTTCTATGAAGTGAACGACCAGAAGCCTATCACGATCGGCATCCCCGTGAAACTTACCGGCCTTGCACAAGGTGTACGCGACGGCGGACGCATGAACCTGTCAGTACGCAAGCTCAACGTTACGGCTAAGTATCAGGACATCCCCGAGCACCTCGACATCGACGTAACCGACCTGAAGATCGGCAAGAGCATCAAGGTCGGCGAGTTGCACTTCGACGGCCTCGAGCTTGCTACCGGAAAAGACGTTGTCGTTTGCTCGATTAAGGCTACGCGTAAGTCGGCAATGGCTGCAAGCAGCGATGGTAACGAATAAATAGTCATTAAACATTAACAATGGACAAATATTTGATTGTGGGATTGGGCAATCCCGGCGACGAGTATGCCGGTACCCGCCACAATACAGGATTCATGGTATTGGACGCTTTCGCGAAAGCGTCCAATATTGTTTTTGAAGACCGCCGTTACGGCTTCATTGCGGAAACAAGCCTTAAAGGACGGAAAATCATATTGCTGAAACCTACCACGTACATGAATCTCAGCGGGAACGCCGTAAGATATTGGATGAACAAGGAAAACATTGACTTAGGGCGCCTGCTTGTCGTCGTCGACGACCTGTCGCTGCCGTTGGGAGCGTTACGTTTAAAAGGCAAAGGCAGCAACGGCGGACATAACGGGCTGGGAAACATACAAAGCGTAATAGGAACGCAACAATACGCAAGGCTAAAAGTGGGCATAGGCAACGATTTCCCTAAAGGCATGCAGATAGACTGGGTGCTCGGCAAGTACGACGAAGACGACATGAGCAAATTGAGTCCCAGCATAGAGACGGCCGTTGAAATAATAAAAAGTTTCGTATTAGCCGGTCTTGACATTACAATGAACCAATTTAACAAGAAACAAGCAAATGGCCAATGACAGCGCAAGAATAGACAAATGGCTTTGGGCCGCACGGATATTCAAGACCCGCTCAATAGCTTCAGACGCATGCAAGAACGGCCGCGTAACAATCAACGGCGTAAACGTAAAGCCTTCGCACATGATAAAAGAAGGCGAAACCATATCCGTAAAAAAACCGCCTATCACATATTCGTTTAAAGTACTGAAATGCATCGAGCAACGGGTCGGTGCAAAACTAATCCCGGAGATATACGAAAACGTAACCGACGCTAAGCAATACGAACTGCTGGAAATGAGCAGGATTAGCGGTTTCGTAAACAGGGCGCGCGGTACCGGGCGACCGACGAAGAAAGACCGAAGAAGCCTTGACGCATTCATCGAACCGGCAATGTTCGGCTTCGACGATGATTTTGACGACGGTTCAGACGAAGATTACTAATTATCAACGACGAGACTTTAACTCTATATTTCATGACAAACATTGCAATATTCGTATCAGGCAACGGCACTAATTGCGAGAACATCATTAAGTACTTCAAAAGCGATGCGCACATTAAGGTACGTCTTGTGGTAAGCAATCGCGCAGACGCCTATGCGCTGACACGCGCCGAAATGCTGGGCGTGCCATGCAAGGTGCTGACCAAGCAAGAGATTAACGACAGTGACGTTATCATCCCCCTGCTTGAAGACTATGGCATAAACTTCATAGTGCTTGCCGGATTCATGCTGATGATACCAGGATTCTTAACGGATAAGTTTGACTATAAGATCGTAAACATCCACCCGTCGCTCCTCCCGAAATTCGGAGGCAAAGGCATGTACGGGCACCATGTACACGAAGCGGTAAAGGCCGCAGGCGAGACTGAAACCGGCATCACGATACATTACGTCAGCAACGTATGCGACGGAGGCGAAATCATCACTCAATTCAAGACACAGCTTGCTCCCGAAGACACGCCTGAAGACATTGAAGCGAAGGTACATGTGTTGGAGCAGCAACATTTCCCTGAAGTTATAAAAGAGGTAATTGATGGCACACGCCACGGCCAATAAGTCCTGAAAACAGGGCATAACCTTCGGCTGAGGCAATGCTTTTATAATTACTGATTAAACACATTGTGATAATCAGTAATTATAAAAGTGTTGCCTTATTTTTCACAAGCATTTTCCGGTTTTTAACAATGCTTTCAGCTTAGTCCACCGATGCCGGAACTAAGACACGGCCTTTTGCCTTGTAAAAGGTCACGTTTCATGACGCAAAAGGTAGCATTTTGAACGGCAAAAAGCCACCTTTTGCAAGGCATAAAGCGACCTTTATCATCCACGTCGCGGAACAATCACATAACACATTGACCTTCAACGCATTCATCGCCCGACACATACGCATCAGGCCACAGTGACATAAACGAGCAGAAACTATGAGCAGGGGATTCATCCCTTTATCCGTAAATTTTAACCAATTAATTTGTGAGTCTGATAAAGTCTTATTAAATTTGCAGCGCTGATTGGTTCACACGGTTACGTGAGATTAAAAGGGAAACGGGTGAGAATCCCGTACAGTCCCGCTGCTGTGAGCTGTATTATAGAGACGGACATCAAGCCACTGGCACAATTTTTCCGCCGGGAAGGCAGTCCGTTTTAAGACAGTGAAGTCAGAAGACCTGCCGTCGGCATATATGTTTAATTCACCGCTTCGAGGAAGGCGGTGCATTATCTGCTCATAAATTGGTACGTTTAAAGACTTTACAAATGGCTGCGACCGTGGCGTTAGCCTCTATCACGCCTGCCACGGCCCAAAACAGCAACGACAGCATAGCCGAAGGGCGCATGCTGGGCGACGTCGTGGTTACAGGAAGAGGATCACACGACGCGGCATCTACTACGGCTCCGCTAAAAATAATAAGCCGCGAGACCATTACACGGCTCGGCATCACCGACATTGCCGACGCCCTTCACCGTCTACCCGGGGTAACTCTACGCGACTATGGAGGAGCCGGCGGAATGAAGACCGTATCAGTAAGAGGCTTCGGAGCGCGGCATACGGGGGTAAGCTATGACGGCATAGCCTTAAGCGACTGCCAAACAGGAGAGATAGACTTGTCACGCTACTCGCTTGACAACGTTGAAAACGTGTCGCTCGTCGTAGGAGACAACGACGACATCTTCATCCCGGCTCGCAACGCCGCATACGCCGCCATGCTCTCGATAAACACGATGGCACCGCCTACAGGCGACCTCACACCGCATATTACGGCGCAAATAAAAACCGGATCGTTCGGATACGTCAGCCCGTTCATACGTTACAGTCAGAACCTTTCAGATAAATTCGCCTTCACTGCGTCAGGAGAATACGTTTACGCAGAAAACGACTACCCGTTCAGGTTAAGAAACATAAACATCACGACACGTGAAAGAAGGGCCAACAACAGGATGAACTCAGCACGCGGCGAAGCCGGCTTCGTTTGGCACGTCGACGACCGCAACCGCATCGACGGCAAAATTTATTATTACGACAACGACCGGCAGTTACCCGGACAAGTAAGATATTACACTAACATCGGCGGCGAGACTCTGCACGACCGCAACGCTTTCGCACAAATCAGATACAGGACGTGGAACAACCGCAACTTGTCGTTAAAGCTGAACGCAAAATATAATTGGGCTTCATCTGAATATAAGGACACTACCTACGCCGACGGCATAAACGACGCAAGCTATTGGCAACGGGAAGCCTACGCATCGGCATGCCTGCTATATACGCCCACTGCGGCATGGGCGCTTGACTACTCTGCCGACTACATATTCAACAACCTTAACAGCAGCCTAAAGACCGACACGAAGCCATACCGCCACACCGTGCTTCAGTCTGCAACCGCACGATATAAGAACGCACGCCTTACCGTAATGGCGAGGATGCTGTACTCGCTTTATCTTAACGGCTCTAAAACTGGCGCAAGCGCAAAAGACATGCGGCGATTATCCCCGTCGGTATCTATGTCGTACAAGATTATGCGCGAAGAGGACTTATACTTGAGACTCTCATATAAGAACATATTCCGGGCCCCGACGTTCAACGAGTCATACTTCTACCACTACGGCAGCACAAACCTGCAGCCTGAAAGCACCGATCAGCTGAACATAGGCATGACATGGCGGCATGATTATAAGCAGGCTTCATACATAAACCTGACTTTTGACGGATACGTAAACCACGTCAAAGATAAAATAGTAGCCGTGCCATACAACATGTTCGTATGGACGAACATCAACGTAGGTAAGGTAATCGGCCACGGCATAGAAGCCGAAGCCACGCTAAAACATAACTTCAACAGGCTTTACTCCATATTGGCAACAGCTAACTACGGATGGCAGAAAGCAGAAAACCGCACCGACAAGGCTTCACCTTATTACGGCAACCAGATAGCTTACACACCTGAACATCAGGGAAGTATAGCCGTAGGATTTGAAAACCCGCTGGTAAACATGTCGATACACGGCTACGGCATGAGCCACAGATATTCAAATAACGAGCACTACGACGGGACGCGTATTGCGGGATACGCAGAAATAGGCGTTACTGCATACCGCAAATTCAAATTGTCAAAAGGAGAAATAGAGATAAGGGGAGACGTGAAAAACCTGCTTGACAAGCAATACGAGATAGTGTCACATTACCCCATGCCGGGAAGAAGCTGGCAGGTCACGGTAAATTATGAATTTTAGTCCTGCACATGACATGTTAAATCAATAAATAACAGAACAATGAAAAAACATTTATTCTTTATCGCAGTGTCAATGATGGCTGCATCCGTATTAACCTCTTGCAGTGACGACGACACATCCGAACCATCACCTGAATCCACACAATTAGCCAAAGGCATGTTCGTCGTTAACTCAGGCAACAGCAGCGACCAGCTGTCAGGAAGCCTTACGTACATCGGAGACGACGGCAGCGTAAGCCAAAACGTTTTCGCCACGGCTAACGGAAGGGCGTTGGGCATGACGCCCAACGACGCCATTGTGAATGGCGACAAACTTTACATAGTAGTAACCGGAGAAAACACCATCGAAGTGGTAGACAAAAACACATTGAAGTCGATAAAACAGATAAGCACGCCCGAACTGATGGGCGACGACAAGGGTAAGAATCCGCGCCGCCTTATTGCTTTAGGCCGATACGTATGCGTATCAACGTTTGACGGCTACGTAGCCGCGATAGACACCGTGGATTTCTCGGCTGCAAATATTTATAAGGTAGGCTCTTACCCTGAGGGAATGGCCGCAAGCGGAGAGAATCTTTATGTGGCAAACTCTGATTACGGGCAATGCATTAATCCGTCAATATCAAGAATCAGTCTCACCGACGGCAGCGTTGAAGAAAAGAAAGACGAGCTGATCAACAACCCGACAAGCCTCGCCGCACTCGG
This sequence comes from uncultured Prevotella sp., assembly GCA_944319945.1. Taxonomy (GTDB): domain Bacteria; phylum Bacteroidota; class Bacteroidia; order Bacteroidales; family Bacteroidaceae; genus Prevotella. The sequence goes on along the minus strand of CALUFN010000081.1, from coordinate 80,097 downwards.
TTCGGGACTTTACGTCCTTGATTACGGAAGTTATAACGCTGCATGGAACCAAGTCGGCGCAGGAGTGTACAGGCTTACCAACGGGACAGTGACAAAAGTGGCAGACGCAACGATGATGGCCGCAGACCACACGAACAACCTGATTTACACAATCAACGCGCCATATACGACTCCGGCTACGCCGATAACCTACAATGTTTACGACATTACGACCGGAGAGAACAAGACTTTCATAACAGGCGACGACATAGACAGTCCTGCAGCAATTACGGTTGACCCTGTGACCGGAGACGTTTACATAGCATCGTATAAAACAAATCCGGACACGGGATACGCCGATTATTCCGGGAACGGATATGTCAACAAATATGATTCGGAGGGAAACCTCATCGGACAATACGAGACCGGAGTAGGCCCGACTGCTTTCGTTTTTAATAAGTAATGACAAATCACAATGAGCCGTTTAAAGTTCTCATTAATACCGATTACCGTGGTGCTTACCTTGCTTTGCTCATGCAAAGGAGGCGGCACCACGGCTGCCATTGCCGGAGGGGACACTATTAACTTTAAGTACGCCGAGAAACTGGAAATCGTAAAATACGACGGATATACCGTCGCAAAACTTTCCAACCCGTGGGATGAAGGCAAGATTTTACACACATACATTCTTGTAAGCAACAACGGACAAGGCACTGCCGGCAACAGCAAGTACGACAAGCAGGAGTTATTGTCGCTTTTCCCGGCGGCCACAATCGTAAACGTTCCTCTTCGCCGTGCCGTAATAACTACTTCGGTTCATTGCGGACTACTAATATCGCTCGGGAAAAAAGACGCCATACGTGGCATCTGCGATTTGCGTTACATAAACATTCCCTGGATTCGCGAACAACAGTCGCAAGGCCGTATCGCCGATTGTGGAAGCGGCACAACCCCGACGCTTGAAAAGATCATAGACATAAATGCCGACGCGGTTCTGATTTCCCCGTTCCAGCACAGCGGAGGTTATGGAAGGCTTGACGAATGGGATAAGCCTATCATCGAAGTAGCCGATTACATGGAAACGTCCGCACTGGGAAGGGCTGAATGGATTAAATTCTATGGAATGCTGTTCGGTGCCGAAGATAAGGCCGACAGTCTTTTCGCCGAAATAGAAAAGAACTATAATCAGCTTAAGACAATAGCTAAACAATCCAACACTCGTAAAAACGTCATTATTGATAAAATGAGCGGTTCCGTATGGTACGTACCTGGTGGGAACAGCACAATCGGCGGAATCATATCCGACGCGAACGCAGGATATGCCTTTTCGTCAAATAACAACAGCGGCAGCCTTCCTCTTAACTTTGAGACCGTATTGACCCAAGCAGGCGAGTCTGACGTATGGATGTTGCGGTATAACAGCAAGCAACCGGCCACATACGCATCTCTTGCATCCGAGAATCAAGGATATTCACAATTCAAGGCCTTTAAGGACAAACAGGTTTATGGGTGCAATACGTTCAACAACACTTTTTATGAAGAAACACCGTTTCGCCCCGACTTGCTTTTACGTGACTTCGTTATCATTACCCACCCAGACATAAAACAACTGGGCCAGCCTCGTTATTTCATAAGACTAAAATGAGCAAAGACATCAAACTTAATATTGCAATGGCACTTATGCTGTTGCCGTTATTTGCCTTGAATCTCATATTTGGAGCCGTGGACATTCCGCTCAATGAGGTTATAAGCATCATTTGCGGTAACGGAAGCTCACATGAATCATGGAACTACATTATATTACAAACAAGATTGCCGCAAGCCATCACTGCCGTCCTCTGCGGCAGTTCGCTCGCGACAAGCGGTCTGCTGCTGCAAACCGCATTCCATAATCCCTTAGCCGGGCCGTCTATTTTCGGTATAAACAGTGGAGCAAGTCTTGGTGCTGCAATTGTGATGTTGGGCTTCGGCGGTGGATTGACCATTGGGTCCATATCCTTTACAGGCTTCATAGCCGTACTTATTGCGGCTTTTTTCGGAGCATTACTCGTTATGTCCATACTCTTATTTTTTGCCGTAAGGCTCAAGAACAACATAATGCTGCTCATTGTCGGGATAATGGTTGGATACATAGCTTCTTCAGCAATATCATTACTAAACTTTTTCGCTACTGAAGAGGGCGTTCATTCATACATGATATGGGGCCTTGGTAATTTTGGAGGAGTGTCAATCGGCCAGATTCCAATATTCGCAATAGTCACGATCTTCGGCCTTATAAGTTCGTTGCTACTAATAAAACCACTTAACGCATTGCTTCTCGGCGAACAATATGCCGAGAACCTCGGCGTAAATACAATACGTTTGCGCAACAAGTTATTACTTATCACAGGCTTACTGACAGCTTCAGCTACGGCGTTCTGCGGCCCAATAGCATTCATCGGGCTTGCCGTTCCGCACATGTCACGCATGATTCTCAACACAGACAATCATCAACACTTAATCCCCTGCACCATAATAACGGGAGCCTTGATCGCCTTGGTTTGTAATATGATATGCAATTTACCCGGTGAGAACGGTATCATTCCATTAAATGCCATCACACCAATAATGGGCGCACCCGTAATAATCTATGTGATAACAAAGAAAAGAAAATAAAAAAGATGAAGCACGATTCTATTTCGTACTTCATCTTCTTGCGGAAGATGAGGGATTCAAACCCCCGATACCCGTAATGGGTATACCGGATTTCGAGTCCAGCGCATTCGGTCACTCTGCCAATCTTCCTTCACGAATCAAGCATTACAGCCGTCATCACGATTATCGGGTGCAAAGATAATATTATTTTTTTATTCCGCAAAGAAAATATTACTCAAATGAAAGTTTTTCCAATCTCGACTTCAACAATTCCGCTTCAGACCGTCTGATACCAAGTTTGATTTCGCACGTGCTATCATAATTTTGCGATATTATTCGCGGCTTTAACTCTTTTACGACACGCATCACGGAATTCATCATGACATAAGGGAAATTATAAGTAATAACAGTTTCAATCTGTTTCACTACAACATTTGAAGATGCCAATGCCTCTGCGGCTGCCGTACGATAAGCAACAATCAAACCGCTTGTGCCAAGATTAACTCCTCCGTAATATCTGACCACCACAATTAATATGTTTGTAAGCTCATTGCTATTTATCTGTCCAAGAATAGGCTTACCTGCCGTACTGCTTGGTTCGCCGTCATCATTGGCCCTAAAAACTTCACGCTCATGCCCCAAGACATAAGCATAACATACGTGCCTGGCGTCATAATACTTTTTTCTATAAGCCTGCACGATGTCTTTCACTTCATCAAGCGTTTCCACATGATGTGAGAAAGCAAGGAACTTACTCCTTTTCTCAGAGTAAGTTCCTTCGCCTACGTTTGTGATAGTCTTATATTCGTCTTCCTTCATCTAATCAAGACAGTTTATGAATAATCAGTCCCGAACGGAGTTTCGGCTCAAACCAAGTTGCTTTCGGCGGCATTATCTTACCGCTGTCTGCAATATCCATAATCTGTTTCATCGTTACCGGATACAAAGCCAACGCCATGCGCATCTCACCATTATCGACACGGCGTTTCAACTCCTCCAAGCCTCTCAATCCACCGACAAAATCAATTCTCTTATCAGAACGCAAATCTTTTATTCCGAGTATTTCATCAAGAATCAGACGACTTGAAATGTCAACGTCGAGTACACCTATCGGGTCTGTGTCGTCAAACGTACCTTGCTTTGCTGTAAGACTGTACCATTTTCCGTCAAGATACAACGAAAAGTTATGCAGATGATCAGGTTTGTAAATATCAGCGCCCTTTTCTTCAACATCAAAATTTACTTTCAAGGCATTTATGAACTGCTCAGAAGTCAATCCGTTCAGATCCTTTACCACACGGTTATAATCCAATATGGTAAGCTGTGACGCCTGGAAGCATACTGCCATGAAATAATTGTATTCTTCAGTTCCGTTATGATTCGGGTCTTGCTTCGCCTTTTCTGCTCCCACAAGCGCGGCAGCGGCAGAGCGGTGATGGCCGTCGGCGATATAAAGCGACGGCATCTTTGCGAACTCATCAGTAATTGCAGCGATGTCAGCGTCATCGGATATTATCCAAAACTGATGCCTGAAACCGTCAACAGGGGCAATAAAGTCATATTCGGGTTTCGTTTGCGCATACTTGACAATCAAATCATTTAGTCTGCTATTGTCAGGATATGCGAAGAATACCGGTTCGATATTTGCATTATTAACGCGGACGTGCTTCATGCGGTCTTCCTCCTTGTCACGGCGTGTAAGCTCATGCTTCTTTATCACACCGTTAAGATAGTCGTCCACGTATGCACACACCACTAAACCGTATTGCGTTTTGCCGTTCATCGTTTGGGCATATATGTAATAATGCTCATATTCGTCCTGAACGAGCCAACCTTTATCTTGGAACTTCTTGAAATTCTCAGCAGCCTTTTCATACACGCGAGGGTCATATTCGCTTGTGCCTGGTTCAAAATCTATTTCCGGCTTTATGATATGATACAGGCTTTTCTCGTTGTTTCCAGCTTCTTTCCGAGCCTCTTCCGAATCAAGCACGTCATACGGTCGAGACTCTACCTCCTCTACATACTGCTTCGGAGGACGCACACCCTTAAAAGGTTTTATCTTTGCCATAACACATTAAATATTAGACATATTTAAAACAACGTTGAATTACTTGTTCACTTGGTATTTAGTGCAACCGTCCTTGAAGTAAGCGTTAATCTGCCTTGCTGCTGCGATTCCGGCATTGATGTTAGCCTCGGCGGTCTGTGCGCCCATCTTCTTAGGAGTACTGAAGTAGCGGCCTTCAAACTTTGCAAACTCAGCATCGGCATCGGGCTTTATATCCGTGATGTACTTCAGGTCGTCGCGTTCAGCCATAAGTTTGATAAGCTCTTCCTCATTGATAACTTCCTTACGTGCGGTATTAATCACGATGCCGCCTTTCTTCATCTGATTTACAAGCGCATAATTGATGCTTTGGCGTGTCTCGTTCGTAGCCGGGATATGCAGTGAAACGATATCGCAATTCTTAAACAGGTCATCCTGAGTGCCTACGGCATGCACGCCGGCTTCCTCTATTGCGCTTTTGGGGCAGAATGCGTCATACGCATAAACATCCATTCCAAACCCTTTAGCTATGCGTGCTACGTTGCGTCCGACGTTGCCGAATGCGAGGATACCCAATTTCTTATCTTTTAATTCAGTTCCGGCCTTGCCGTTGTAGAAATTACGCACTGCATAAACCAAAAGACCGAATACGAGTTCGGCTACGGCATTTGAGTTTTGTCCGGGTGTGTTTTCCACCACTACTCCCTTTTCCTTAGCGTAAGCTGTATCGATGCTGTCGTATCCGGCACCGGCACGGACAACGATCTTCAGCTTCCCGGCTGCGTCAAGCACGGCAGGAGTTACTTTATCCGAACGTACAATCATTGCGTCGGCATCTTTTACGGCTTCCAACAACTGTGACACGTCGGTGTATTTCTCAAGCAATACAAGCTCGTGGCCTGCGCCTTCAATCTCCGTCCTGATACCGTCAACTGCAACTTTGGCAAAAGGTTTCTCTGTCGCTACTAATACTTTCATAGTTATTTGATTTTAATGGTTTTATAGAATTAAAATGAGTTATCGGAAGCGACTCTATGCCATCGCCCTGCCGTCTACGGCCGGCTTACCCAATAAGTCAGGCTTCCGATAACCCTTTTTATCTCAGTTTTTATTGAGAATCAGAATCAGTGCTGTGCCTCAAAATCCTTCATGCACTTGATAAGAGCCTCGATGCCTTCCACGGTCTGGGCGTTATAGCAACTTGCACGGAATCCGCCTACCGAGCGGTGTCCCTTGATTCCGACCATGCCCTGTGAAACGGCGTAATCGAGGAACGGCTTTTCAAGCTCGGCGTATTCGTCGTTCATTACAAAGCAAATGTTCATGACAGAACGGTCTTCTTCGGCCACTGTGCCACGGAAGAGCTTGTTTCGGTCTATTTCCGAATAAAGCATGTCGGCACGTTCAAGCGCACGCTTGTCCATAGCTTCCACGCCACCCATCTTCTTGATCCAGCGCAGAGTCTCAAGGCAGCAATAGATAGGCACTACGGGAGGAGTGTTGAACATCGAGCCCTTGTCTACGTGGGTCTTATAGTTCAGCATCGTCGGGATCTCGCGCGGAGCCTTGCCCAGTGCGTCGTCTTTGACGATGATTATAGTTACGCCGGCCATTGACAGGTTCTTCTGCGCGCCGGCATAGATGCAGTCATATTTAGCAACGTCTACCGGACGGCTGAATATGTCTGATGACATGTCGCCGATCAAGCGTACGGGCACGTCAAGCTCCTTGCGTATTTCGGTGCCGTAAATCGTATTATTCGTGGTAACGTGGAGATAGTCAACGTCGGTCGGGCACTCCCAGCCCTTAGGTATGTACGTATAATTGGCATCAGCCGAGGAAGCAACTTCGACCACTTCGCCGAAAAGCTTAGCCTCCTTCATGGCTTTCTTAGCCCACGTACCGGTATTGAGATATGCGGCTTTCTTTATAAGGAAGTTATATGGAACCATGCAGAACTCAAGCGAAGCTCCTCCGCCTAAGAACAACACCGAGTAACCCTGAGGCACGTCGAGCAGCTCCTTGATAAGAGCCACAGCCTCGTCTACTACGGGCTGGAAGTCTTTTGCCCTATGGCTTATTTCCGCCAAAGACAAGCCACTACCGTTAAAATCCAAGATTTGCTTAGCCGTGTTCTCAATGACTTCACGCGGAAGCATTGAAGGACCTGCATTAAAATTATACTTCTTCATAGTAAGATAGTTTTAAATGATTACTTTTGCAAAGTTACGTATTTTATTCTAAATACACAAATTTTTGAGTTAAATTATATAAAATTTGTGTCAAAATGTCACTTAATCGGCTCTACTACGGTCTTTATGCCTTTCAACTTCTCTCCCGATGCACGCTGCACAACGTCTTTCCAAACATTTCTGTCTACTGCGGCGTAAGAGCATCTCTCACGTATGTCTATGCGCCCGATGTCAGCACCCGTAATTCCGCCGGCCTTACACAAAAAGCCTAACACGTCGCCCTTCGACACCTTGTCCTTCTTTCCCTTACCTATATATAATGTGACCATGCGCGGCTGCGGAGCACGTCCGGACGTTTCAGGCACCTCATAGGCTTCAGGCTCATCATTGATGTACGGCGGCAGCTCCTCGTCGGGACCGAGCAGGAAGAAAGCCCTGCCGGCTGACTTCCACCTTGCGGTGCGCCCTACCCTGTGCACATACTCGTCACGGCCTACGGGCAAATGATAATGCACCACGTTGTCGACGTCGGGCAGATCTAAACCGCGCGAAGCCAAGTCGGTTGCCACCAACACGTTGGCCGAGCCGTTGGCAAACCTGAACACGGCGTCTTCACGCTGCCTCTGCTCCATGCCACCGTGAAATGTGCTTACTACGAAGCCTGCGTCGCTAAGGAAACCGCTCACGCGCTCCACGCTGTCACGATAATTCAAGAACACTATCGTGCTTTGGTCGCCAAAGCCGCACAACAGGCGGTAGAGAGCTTGCAGCTTGTCCTTGCCGCCGCTTCTCACCAAGAACAGGCCTATGCGCTCTTTCAGGCCGTCGGCACAGAGGTAATCAATACGCTCCGAACCGTCCATGCGGACGAACTCCGGCAGCTCGTCGGCGTCGGTCGCCGAAAGCAGGAACCTGCGCCTCAGCCCCGGCAAATGGGCTACGGCACGTTTCATCTCGTCGCAGAAACCCATGTTCAAGCATTTGTCAAACTCGTCTATAACGAGATATCTCACTCCGTAAGGATTCAGGTTGCCCTTGTCCAAATGGTCGACCAAACGCCCAGGGGTGGCAAATACCAATTGCGGCACCACCTTGCGCATATCCCTGTGCTCGTCCATAGCCGGGCGGCCGCCGTACAGGCACATCGCCCTAAGCCCGCACCCTAAGCTCTTAAACACCTCATACGACTGCAATGCCAACTCGCGGCCGGGCACTATGACCACGGCCTGCAGCGCGTCGTCAGACGGATTGAGCATGCCGACCAGCGGTAACAGGTAAGCCAAAGTCTTGCCGCTGCCCGTAGCCGACAACAGTACGACATCCTTGTCAGAGCCAAGCATTGCGCCTTTCATCTTCAACTGCATCTCGCTCAGCTCTCCAATACCTATCTTCCTTAGAATGTCTTTCTCGTTACGCATCAACTTAATTTGCCGTTTTTCAAAAGTATTTAATATTCCGGGACAAAGATACAAAACAAAAATGAAACCGACGAAGAAATACTTAATAATAATTCAACGTAAATTTTCAAAATGCAAACGACGGCGTAAACACCCTGAATAACATTCCGTAAGCAAATCGACACACTTTCTTTCATCTTGATTTCGGCTGGCTACCGTAGGCGCAGGCTTTTTGGAAAAACAAGCCCGGAAGCCGCGTTCAGCCGCCATTTTCGTGTGCAAACATAAAGCACAACACATCAATGCATTAGCGCAAAACAAGGCACTTCCGTGCAACAAATACGGCCCAAGCCACGCTCAAAAGCTCATAATTCAAGCGTTAAAAGATAGCTTTTACGCAGGGAAAGGCATGTTTTCACATCACGATTTGCGGTCTTACGCGAGGAAAAAAGCCACATATTGCAATGCCAAAAGCCGTCTCCGTGCCAATAATCGGCCGCTCACGGCCACGGCAAACGCCTGCATACGCTGCGACGTTTGCCTCAATTGCATTTATTTCCAGACAAATCCAATCTGACAAAAAGCTAACGGTTTTAACAAAACGATAAACTTCTGATAACGCGAAGCGACTGCGTCCGCTATGGAAAAGTATGACCACCATGTCGACAAAGGCACGAGCCTGCATCAAAACTGCAACATCATGCACCCGCTTACGATTGCATAATGCATGGGCCGTTAATGAAAAACGGATTAATTTTCAATAAAAATGATAAAACCACAATGCGCGGACGGCACGTTGACTGAATAATTTATATCTTTGCACACCAACTAATGCCTTAGGCTGATCCGAGCCAGACTGGCGAAGGCAGTTTAACACCGTAGAACTAAAACTCCGTAAACATGAAAAGCATCCTTACCATATTATTAGTCGCATTGCTCGGCGGCCGGCTCACACCAGCCGCTACTGACGGCGGACCCGCCACCGTATGCACAAACGACCCACTGCCTGCCGACACCATAACGAACGACGAAGGCTGTAAAAACGACAGGTTGTCAGCCGTGTTGCGTGACACAATTCCAACCCACGTTAAGATGAGGAATATAGACGACAACGCCGTAAAAGTGAAGAAATACGACACGTTTAAGGAAAAGATGAAAGAGGAGCCGTTCGTAACAGACCTTCTGAAAGACATTCTTTTCCACTGACGAGTGTCAAAATGAAATCAACCGGAGTTATATGCTCCGCATCGGGATTCATTCGGAGTCAACGGGCATAACTCCGGATAAACTCCTGCACTTCCACGTCATAAGGTAATGTCCGGGGACATTGCGAAATACGCCTCAAAAGCGGATATGGATGATATTGTTGACTTAATTTGGAATATCGGATAAAATATTGTAATTTTGCACCGCATTTATAATATAAGGTAAAATTACGTAATGATAACAGTCACAAATCTTGCAATCCAATTCGGGAAAAGAGTACTTTACAAGGATGTAAACATCAAGTTCACCAACGGTAACATTTACGGCGTGATAGGAGCCAACGGAGCCGGCAAGTCGACCCTGCTGAAAGCCATAAGCGGCGAACTCGAACCAAACAAGGGCAGCGTGGAGCTTGGTCCTGGAGAGCGCTTGTCCGTGTTGGACCAAGACCACTTCAAATACGACGCTTACAGCGTGATGGACACGGTCCTGATGGGACACCAGCCCCTTTGGGAGAACATGAAAGAGCGCGAAGCTTTATACATGAAAGAAGACTTCAGCGACGAAGACGGCAACCGCGTGGCCGAGCTTGAAGAGAAATTCGCCGAGATGGGCGGCTGGAACGCCGAAAGCGACGCGGCGCAGATGCTGTCGAACCTCGGAGTGAAAGAAGAAATGCACCAAAAGCAGATGAGCGAGCTGTCAAATAACGAGAAGGTGCGCGTGATGTTGGCCAAAGCCCTCTTCGGCAATCCCGACAACCTGCTGCTCGACGAGCCGACCAACGACTTGGACCTCGACACCGTGCAGTGGCTGGAAGAATATCTCAGCAACGTGGAGCAAACAGTGTTGGTGGTAAGCCACGACCGCCACTTCCTTGACGCAGTAAGCACACAGACCGTCGACATTGACTTCGGCAAGGTGACCGTGTTCGCAGGCAACTACTCGTTTTGGTATGAAAGCTCGCAGCTGGCACTGCGCCAAGCCCAAAACCAGCGTCAGAAGGCCGAAGAGAAACGTAAGGAGCTTGAAGAATTCATCCGCCGTTTCTCGGCCAACGTAGCAAAAAGCAAGCAGACCACGAGCCGCAAGAAGATGCTGGCAAAGCTCACCGTCGACGAGATACGCCCGTCGTCGCGCAAATACCCGGGCATCATATTCCAAATGGAACGCGAGCCGGGTAACCAAATACTAGAGGTTGAAGGCCTTAAGGCCGTAGATGCCGACGGCACAGTGCTGTTCGACAACGTAAACTTCAACGTAGAGAAAGGACAGAAAATAGTGTTCCTCAGCCATAACCCGAAAGCCATGACGGCACTGTTTGAAATAATCAACGGCAACCGCCAGGCCGACGCCGGAACGTATAAGTGGGGAGTGACCATCACTACGGCATACCTGCCGCTTGACAATACGGAGTTTTTCAAGAGCGACCTCAACCTGGTGGAATGGCTCAGCCAGTTCGGCACGGGCAACGAGGTGACGATGAAAGGCTTCCTCGGAAGGATGCTTTTCAGCGGCGAGGAAGTGCTTAAGAAGGTCAACGTGCTCAGCGGAGGCGAAAAGATGAGATGTATGATAGCACGCATGCAGCTTAAGAATGCCAACTGCCTCATACTCGACACGCCGACCAACCACCTCGACCTTGAAAGCATACAGGCGTTCAACAACAACCTGACAGGCTTCAAGGGAAACGTGCTGTTCAGCAGTCACGACCATGAGTTCATACAGACCGTGGCCAACAGGATCATAGAGCTTACGCCCAAAGGCACTATCGACAAGCTGATGCAGTATGACGACTACATCTATGACGAGCAACTGAAGGAACAACGCGCCAAGATGTATGAATAAATGTCATTTGGCGGCACGTTGGCAAGATTTTTGCTAAAGGTTTTACAAAAACGCTTTAACATCATGAAAGAGGAAAACGAAAACATAAAGAACGAGGAATGCGCCCAAAACGCGCAATCAGAGGCAAACGAGAATGCCAAAGAGTCAGGTAACGCCAAAGACGAGACTGTAGGTGCTGAAGACACCGAAGAAAAAAACGGAACGGGAGAAGAGGCGGAACCTGAACAGAAAGAAGAAAAAGACCCGTTGGCCGCAGCCCTTGAAGAGGTTGCACAACTGAAGGATAAGTACCTGCGCTCGGTGGCCGAATTTGACAACTACCGTAAACGCACGCTGAAGGAAAAGGCCGAACTGATATTGAACGGCTCGGAGAAAGCCGTACAAGCCTTCCTCCCGATAATAGACGATATGGAACGCGCCTTAGCAAGTTCTGAAAAGACCGATGACGCCGGCGTGCTGAAGGAGGGCATGCAATTAATATACCAGAAAACCAACAAGATAATGGAGAGCCTCGGAGTGAAGAAGATCGACACCTCTGACGCCGACTTTGACACAAACTTCCATGAGGCGGTGGCAATGGTTCCCGGCATGGGAGACGACAAGAAGGGAAAAGTGCTTGACTGCGTACAGACGGGATACACTCTCAACGACAAGGTGATAAGGCATGCGAAAGTCGCCGTAGGACAGTAATAAAAGAACGACTGCGACAGTAAAAAACGGGAAAATTGTAAGAAGTGCCGGCCCGTCATGACGCAAGCATGCATGCGCGACAGGCTGATTGCGTCAACACAGAACGGCCGGGCTTCACATATTTTATACTAAATAATGGCAAAAAGAGATTATTATGAGGTTCTTGGCGTGAGCAAAGACGCCTCAGAAGACGAAATAAAAAAGGCTTATCGGAAGATAGCCATCAAATACCATCCGGACAGGAACCCGGGTAACAAGGAGGCTGAAGAAAAATTTAAGGAAGCCGCCGAAGCATACGACGTGTTGCACGACCCGCAGAAAAGAAAGCAATACGATCAGTTCGGCTTTAACGGACCGGGCGGAGAAAGCGGTTTCGGAGGCTTCAGCAGTGCCGGCGGTTTCAGTATGGACGACATATTCTCAATGTTCGGCGACATATTCGGAGGCCGTGGCGGATTCGGAGGATTCAGCGGCGGAAGCGGATTCGGAGGCGGACAGCGCCGCCCCGCACAACAAAGGGGCTCGGACCTGCGCCTGAAAGTAAGGCTGACATTGCAGGAGATATCAACAGGTGTCACCAAGAAATTCAAGGTGAAAAAAGACGTCACCTGCAACCACTGCCACGGCAGCGGAGCCGAAGGCAACAGTCCTAAAGAGACTTGCCCCACATGTCATGGCAGCGGCGTAGTAACACATACCACGCAAAGCCTGTTCGGAATGATGCAGACACAGAACGTATGCCCGACGTGCGGCGGCGAAGGCACCGTCATAAAAAACAAGTGCCGCGTATGCGGAGGCAGCGGAGTCGTAAAAGGCGAAGAAGTCGTCGAGATAAACATTCCAGCCGGAGTATCTGAAGGCATGGTGGTCAACGTTCCCGGCAAGGGTAACGCCGGTCGCCACAACGGAATACCCGGCAACATACAGGTTTACATAGAAGAAGAACCGAACGATACGTTTGTACGCGATGACAACGACGTGATTTACAACCTGCTTCTCGACTTCCCTACAGCCGCACTCGGCGGCAACGTTGAGATTCCGACAATAGACGGTGGAAGGGTGCGCATCAAGATCGAACCGGGTACACAGCCGGGTAAAGCCTTACGCTTAAGGGGAAAAGGCCTGCCGGCAGTACAAGGATACGGCAGAGGCATCGGCGACATGGTGGTAAACATCAGCGTTTACGTGCCAAAGACACTCAACTCAAAGGAGAGGAACGCTTTGGAGGAAATGCGCGAGAGCGACAACTTCAAGGGCGACAACGCCACCAAGCAGACCATATTCCAGAAGTTTAAGAACTACTTCAACTAAAACGGGTAAACCTGTCAAATGACATACGAAGAAACTATAGAATATTTATACAACAGCGTCCCTATGTTTCAAAAAGTGGGCGCTGTTGCTTATAAAGAGGGGTTGTATAACACCGTCAAACTTGACGAACATTTCGGCCGACCGCATAAGAAGTACAAAACAATACATGTAGCCGGAACCAACGGGAAAGGCTCATGCTCGCACACCATTGCGTCAACCCTCCAAGAGGCAGGCTACAAAGTGGGCTTATACACATCCCCTCACCTAAAGGACTTCCGCGAACGCATAAGGATAAACGGCGTATGCATTGATAAAGAATATGTAATCAACTTCGTTGAAAACGAGCGGAACTTCTTCGAGCCCCTCCACCCAAGTTTTTTTGAACTGACCACGGCATTGGCATTCAAGTATTTTGCCGAGAACGACGTCGACATTGCCGTAATCGAGGTAGGACTCGGCGGCAGGCTCGACTGCACGAACATAATAACACCCATACTTTCAATAATCACGAACATCAGTTTAGACCATACGCAATTCTTAGGTAACACCTTAGCTAAAATCGCCTACGAAAAAGCCGGCATAATAAAGAGCGGCATACCTATTATCATCGGAGAAAGCGTTGAAGAGACCAAGCCCGTGTTCAAAGACAAGGCACATGCATGCAACAGTCATATAACATTCGCCGAAGACGAGAATGAAATATCTGAAGCCGTGCATAACCGTCAAGGAGGCATAACATATACGACCAAAACGTTCGGAGTCATTAACGGGGAATTAGGCGGAACGTACCAAATAAAGAACACGGCGACTATTCTTTGCGCAGTAAAAAAACTCAAGGAGCAAGGACTGACAATAAGAGACGAAGACGTAAAAGCGGGATTTGCCAACATAACACAAAATACCGTCCTGCTTGGACGCTGGCAAAAGATAAAGGACAATCCTACGGTAATATGCGACACGGGGCATAACGTAGGCGGCTGGGAATATTTAAGCGCACAATTAAAAGCACAGAAGTGCAAACAAATGCGCATCGTTTTCGGCATGGTCGACGACAAAGACGTCTCAACGGTGATGAGCATGTTGCCGTCAAATGCGGTGTATTATTTCACTAAAGCCGACAACAAACGCGCCATTGACGAAAAAGTGATAAAGGGGCTTGCCGACAAACTACGGCTGGAATCAAGTTGCTATCCCAATGTTAAAACCGCTTATAAAAGAGCATTAGACGATGCCGACGGAGACGACTTCATTTTCGTAGGAGGTAGCAGTTACATAGTAGCCGACTTACTAAATGAATGCGTTTAATCGTTTTTAACAATAAAACGAAATATTTTAATGCGTTTCATTCGTGTTTCTCGACTTTTTTAAGTTACTTTGCAAATAAGTTTCTAACTAAAAGATTAATATTATGAACACGAATGAAACACAATGCTTATGTGGTTTGAAACGGGAAGACTTTCAAACCACGATAAACGGGAAAAAGACAGATTTATATATCCTAAAGAATAAATATGGTAATGAAGTAGCTATTACAAATTACGGAGGTGCCATAGTCGCAATAATGGTGCCTGACAAAAACGGTAACTACGCAAATATCATACAAGGGCATGACAGCATACAAGACGTGATAAACAGCCCGGAGCCATATCTTTCAACGCTAATCGGAAGGTACGGAAACAGGATATGCAAAGGAAAATTCCAACTCAACGGCAAAGAATACCAACTTGCAATCAACAACGGGCCGAACTCATTACACGGAGGAGCCAAAGGCTTCAACGCAAAAGTGTGGGACGCCTTAAGGATGAATGACGAGACCTTGATTCTAAACTATGTTTCTTCTTACGGTGAAGAAGGCTACACGGGAGAAGTAAAAATAACGGTTGCCTACATATTTAACGACGACAATGAGCTGATCATCGAATATATGGCAACCACCAACAAGAAAACCATTATCAACCTTACCAGTCACGGATTCTTCAGCTTGGCAGGAATCGCCGACCCCACCCCGACTATAGACAATCTAATTTGCGAAATTAACGCAGACTATTATTTGCCGATTGACGAGACATCAATACCTACCGGCGAAATAAGATTCGTAAACAATACCCCATTCGATTTCCGCACACCTAAGACAATAGGACAAGACATCGACGCTGATAACGAGCAAATCAAAAACGGCGCAGGGTATGACCATTGTTTCGTACTTAATAAGAAGGAAGAAGGAGAACTTAGTTTCGCCGCACGCGTTAAAGACCCTGTAAGCGGCCGCACTATGGACGTATATACTACAGAGCCGGGAGTTCAGTTCTATACCGACAACTGGGCTGACGGATACAATGGACAACACGGGGCGACATTCCCAAGACGAAGTGCAATTTGCTTTGAAGCACAACACTTCCCAGACTCGCCCAATCATCCTTACTTCCCATCAGTAATCCTGAAGCCTGGCGAGCAATACAAGCAAAAGACCATATATAAATTCGGATTAGAATAACAAATACATAAAACTTAATAATCAATAATTATGGACATTGAATTTGTAAGGAGCCGTTTTATCAAGCATTTTGACGGACAGACGGGAAACATTTACGAGTCTCCGGGACGTATCAATCTCATTGGAGAACACACGGACTACAATGGCGGATTCGTTTTCCCTGGTGCCATAGACAAAGGCATCATGTGTGAAATACGTCCCAACGGGACGGATACGGTCATGGCATACGCCATAGACTTGAAAGACAGAGTTGAGTTCAAAATCAACGATCCTGAAGGTCCGCGCGCAAGCTGGGCACGCTACATTTATGGAATCATACAAGAAATGAAGAAACGCGGCGTTGACGTAAAAGGCTTCAACATAGCTTTTGCCGGCGACGTGCCACTTGGAGCAGGAATGTCTTCGTCTGCAGCAATGGAAAGCTGCTTCGCATACGCACTTAACGACTTATTCGGCGACAACAAAGTCTCGAAATGGGACATGGTGTTGGCCGGACAAGCAACGGAGCACAACTATTGCGGAGTAAACTGCGGAATAATGGACCAATTTGCCAGCATATTCGGCAAAAAAGGCAAATTGATGCGCTTGGATTGCAGGAGCCGTGAGTTTGAATATTATCCGTTTGAGCCCATCGGTTACAAACTGGTATTGCTTGATTCTGTAGTAAAGCACGAACTTGCGTCATCCGCATATAACGACAGGAGAAAGAGCTGTGAAAACGTTGTAGAAGCACTGAAGAAGAGATACCCGGACAGAACCATAGAAACTTTGCGCGATGCAAATTGGGATATGCTTGAATCGATTAAAGGCGACGTAAGCGAAGAAGACATTAAGAGAGCTACATACGTTCTCGGTGAAAAAGACAGGGTTTTAGCTGTTTGCGCCGCATTAAATGCCGGAGACTATGAGACTGTCGGCCAAAAGATGTATGAAACGCATGACGGCCTCAGCAAAGACTACGAAGTTTCATGCGAAGAACTCGATTTCTTGGTAGACGTAGCACGCAAACACGGAGTGACAGGAAGTAGGATCATGGGCGGAGGCTTCGGCGGATGCACAATCAACCTTGTAAAAGACGAACTTTATGATAAGTTCATAAGTGACGCCACATCCGAATATAAAGAAAAATTTGGTAGACAGCCGAAAGTTTATAACGTTGTTATCAACGACGGTGCACATAAGGTTTGCTAAATCAAAAATTCGTATCAACAATAAAAGAGCCCATAGTTGGCTCTTTTATTGTTAATGCTATTCCGTTCAAACGTTCAATGTCCACAGGTCTTTTAAAACCTTATCTTGTACATACGTACAAAACACAAAAATAGTAAAAATACGTTTTTATACCATAAATTTTCAAACAAAATTATGTACAAACAAAATTAAATTGTAATTTTACACCAAATATCATAAACTTAATAATCAGTTTGTATGAAGAGCATAAAATCAAACTTCATCGGTATCGGCCTTGCAATAACGGCTATATCGGCTTGTTCCACCCAAACAGAAAGTGATCTTACCGTTTCCGGTCTTGATCCGAACGCATTTGACACGACGATCAATGAGAAGCCAGTAAAGTTGTACACCCTAAAGAATACAAAAGGCATGGAAGTCTGCATCACAAACTTTGGCGGCCGTATCGTATCTTTAGTAGTACCTGACAAAAACGGAAAGCCCACGGATGTAGTACTTGGCTATGACAATATTGCCCAATATGCGGACACGGTTAATAGCCCAAGTGATTTTGGTTCTTCCGTTGGCAGATATGCGAACAGGATTAATAAAGGTAGATTTACCGTAAACGGACAAACAATACAATTGCCTACTAATAATTTCGGGCATTGCTTACATGGTGGGCCTTCAGGTTGGATGTATCAAGTGTATGATGCAAATATGATCAACGATTCGACATTACAATTAAGTTTGGTTTCACCTGACGGCGACAACGGTTTCCCCGGAACGGTAAAAGCAACCACTACATATAAGATATTTTCCGACAATACGATAGATATAGTGTTTGAGGCGACAACAGATAAGGAGACTGTAGTCAACATGACTAATCATAGCTATTTCAATCTTAACGGAGACCCGTCGAAAGAAGGAATGGATATGGTTTTATACATTAATGCGGATAATTACACTCCTGCCGATTCGACTTACATGACAACTGGAGAAATCAAACCGGTTGAAGGCACACCTATGGACTTCCGTAAAGCCCATGCCATAAGCGAAACAATCAACGATACAGACTTCGACCAAATTAAGAATGCATCGGGATATGATCATAACTGGTGTCTAAACACATACAAGAACGGCAAAGGCGACGATAAGACGGTTGCGGCTTCATTATATTCACCACAAACCGGAATTTATCTTGAAATGTTTACAAACGAACCCGGCGTGCAAGTCTATACCGGAAACTTTCAGGGTACAGGCGTAAGCTGCAAACATGGTATTAAATATCCTAAACATGTTTCAGTATGCCTCGAAAGCCAGAAATATCCTGATTCTCCGAATAAGAAAGACTGGCCCTCGCCATACTTAAAGCCAGGTGAAAAATATTACAGCCACGTAGCATATAAGTTTAGCATAAAATAATAAAGACTTTACCTAAAACTAATAAAAATGAATTGGAACACTCATGAATTTATTTGGCTCGACTGGGCGATATTAATAGTCGGAGTCGTATTGGTTGGTTGGGCCGTCTACCGCTCCATCCAAAAAGACAAAAGAACGCAACAAGGCGCAAACAGTGAAGACTACCTGTTTGGAAAAGGCGAACCCTGGTACATTATCGGTGCTGCCATATTTGCCGCCAACATAGGTTCGGAGCACCTTGTAGGACTTGCCGGAACTGGAGCAAAAGACGGTGTAGGCATGGCTCACTGGGAAATGCAAGGATGGATGATTCTTATTCTCGGATGGCTGTTTGTGCCATTCTATCAACTGCTAAACAACAAACTGGGCAAAATAATCACAATGCCCGATTTCTTAAAATTCCGCTATACCCAAGCCACAGGCTCATGGCTGTCAATAATCACTCTTGTAGCATACATATTGACAAAAGTGAGCGTTACGGCATTCACAGGCGGCATATTCTTTGAATACTTACTTGGCATACCTTTCTGGTACGGAGCCATAGGCCTAATCGTAATCACGGCCATATTCACCGTATTCGGAGGAATGAAGGGCGTAATGACTCTTTCAGCGATACAAACGCCAATACTTATCATCGGCTCTTTCCTCGTATTATTCCTCGGCCTTGCCACACTTGGAGGCGGAAGCATCAGCGAAGGCTGGACTACCATGATGGATTTCTGCGGTAAGCTGCACGACGGTTACGGCACGACCCACATGTTCCACTGGGAAGAAGGAGACCCTATGTATAAGGAATATCCGGGCTTCGTAGTTTTCATTGGCGCAAGTATTATCGGATTCTGGTACTGGTGTACAGACCAACATATCGTACAACGCGTGCTCGGCCAAAGAAAAGGAGAAGCGAATGAAGAGGTAATGAAACGTGCGCGCCGAGGAACGATAGCCGCAGGATATTTCAAATTATTACCTGTATTCATGTTCCTTATACCGGGAATGATTGCAGCCGCACTTGCAGAAGACCCGACAAGCACATTTGAGTTCTCGCTGAAAGCAGGAACGACTGAACCTGACACCGACGCTGCTTTCGCACAAATGGTTAAGTTCATCTTACCTGCCGGCGTAAAAGGTATTGTAACCATTGGTTTCATCTGCGCATTAGTAGCATCTTTGGCTGCATTCTTCAATTCATGCGCAACCCTCTTTACGGAAGATTTCTACAAACCGATGAGAAAGGGCAAGAGTGAGGCCCACTACGTATTGGTAGGAAGAATTGCTACCGT
Source organism: uncultured Prevotella sp. (assembly GCA_944319945.1). Classification (GTDB taxonomy): domain Bacteria; phylum Bacteroidota; class Bacteroidia; order Bacteroidales; family Bacteroidaceae; genus Prevotella. The sequence continues at coordinate 60,421 of CALUFN010000081.1, read as the reverse complement.
CGTAGTCGTAATACTCGGCTTAATCTGGATGCCGGTAATGATGAGCATGGACACGCTCTACAGCTATTTGCAAAACATACAATCCTTGCTTGCGCCGGCAATGGTAGCAGTATTCACGATGGGAATATTCTCAAAGAGAATAACCCCGTTAGCCGGACAATGGGGCCTGATCGGAGGATTCGTCATAGGCATGGTACGCCTGTTAACCAATGTAATAACGAAAAACGGGAACGCCGTGATGGAAGGTGCTTTTTGGGAAAGTACGACTTGGTTTTGGCAGACAAACTGGCTCGTATTTGAGATTTGGCTGCTTGTATTCATAATCGTCCTGATGATTGTGATTTCAATTTTCACGCCGAAGCCAAGCGCCGAACAAATTGAGGCAATCACGTTCACAAAAGAATATAAAACACAGATACTCAAGAGCTGGAACAAGTGGGACATAGTGGCCTCACTTGGCGTCGTTGCGCTTTGCGCCGCGTTCTATGCTTATTTCTGGTAAACTCAAGACAAGCCACCTGCACTTGTGGCAAACAAGCTATAATAATAAAGACAGATTGCTTGTTTGCCATCAAGGCAGGGAAACATCAAATATAAGGTAATGACAAATTATTATAAAGAGCATTCAAAAGTCTTTGTATCGGTTGACTGCATAATTTTCGGCTTTGAAGATAAGAAATTAAAATTACTCATCGGAAAAAGACAAATGGATCCTGGAAGAGGCGAATGGTCTCTTTATGGAGGATTCGTAGAAGAGAACGAGAGCCTTGACGATGCGGCCAATAGAGTACTCTATCAATTAACCGGACTGAAAGACATATATATGAAACAGGTCGGCGCATTCGGAGCAATAGACCGAGACCCGGGAGAAAGGGTGATTTCAATTGCTTATTGCGCATTGATCAACGTGAAGGATTACGACAAGAGCCTGTTAGAGGAGCATAAAGTGGAATGGGTCAATCTCGACGACATGCCCAAACTATATTCCGACCACAACGACATGGTGAAAAAAGCCATAACGCTGTTGCGCAGGAGAATATCGTCGGAACCGTTAAGTTTCAACCTGCTTCCCGACCTGTTCACGCTCACGCAATTACAGAATGTATATGAAGCCATTCTCGGAGAAAACATCGACAAGCGAAACTTCAGGAAAAGGATCAAGACAATAGAGTATATAGAAAAGACCGATTACATAGATAAGATAACATCAAAACGCGGAGCCGCCCTTTACCATTTCAATAAGGAGGCGTATATGGAAGACCCGATATTTAAATTATAAAATTATGTTAGAAGAATTAAAAGAAAAAGTGTTTAAGGCAAACTTGGATTTGGTTAAACACAACTTGGTCATATTTACATGGGGCAACGTGTCAGGCATTGACCGCGAGAAGGGACTTGTCGTCATCAAGCCTTCAGGCGTAAGCTACGACACTATGAAAGTATCAGACATGGTAGTAGTAGACCTGAACACGGGCAAGACTGTTGAAGGCGACCTAAACCCGTCGTCAGACACTCCCACCCATCTCGTATTATATCGCGCATTCCCCGAGATCGGAGGAATCGTTCATACACATTCAACTTACGCTACGGCATGGGCCCAAGCCGGGAAAGACATACCCAACATCGGAACGACGCACGCAGACTACTTCCACGACGAAATACCTTGCACCTCAGATATGACAGCCGACCAAATGGCCGAATACGAGAAGGAAACAGGCAACGTAATCATAGACAGGTTCAAGAATCTTAACTATGTGCATACCCCTGGCGTGTTAGTAAAGAATCACGGACCGTTCTCATGGGGAAACGATCCTGACAATGCCGTATATAATGCGGTAGTGATGGAGCAAGTCGCAAAAATGGCATTCATCTCATTCTGCGTAAATCCCGACACGACAATGAACCCATTGCTCATTGAGAAACATTTCAGTCGCAAACACGGCCCTAATGCCTATTACGGACAAAAGAAAAAATAAGACTATAATAAGTAATCAAACGCTAACAACTAAAAAACAACGACTATGGAAAAGGCATTTGAAAATTTTGAAGTGTGGTTTATAACCGGAGCACAACTTCTCTACGGAGGAGAAGCTGTAGCACAAGTGGACGGCCATTCAAAAGAAATGGTCGACGGACTGAACAACTCCGGCAGATTGCCCGTCAAAGTAGTATATAAGGGAACGGCCAACAGCAGCAAGGAAGTATCCGAACTATTTGCCGCCGCCAATAATGAGAAAAAATGTATCGGCGTGATTACATGGATGCATACTTTCTCTCCCGCAAAGATGTGGATTCACGGCCTGCAAATTCTACACAAGCCCCTACTCCACCTGCACACGCAATTTAACGACGAGATTCCATGGGACTCAATCGACATGGACTTCATGAACCTGAACCAAAGCGCTCACGGCGACCGTGAGTTCGGACATATCATCGCACGCATGCGCATTCGCCGCAAACTCGTTGTAGGATATTGGAAAGATGCTAAGACACAAGACCACATCGCCGTTTGGGAACGTGTATGTGCTGCTTGGGCTGACGCTCAGGACATGCTGATAATCCGCTTCGGCGACCAAATGAATAATGTAGCCGTAACCGACGGCGACAAGGTTGCCGCCGAGCAAGTACTTGGGTATCACGTGGATTACTGCCCTACCAGTGAGCTTATGGAGTATCACAGACAGGTAAAAGACGAAGACGTGAAAGCTCTCGTAGACGAATACCGTCAATTATACGAATGTGATTTTGAAGACGACTGTAGGACAGAAAAATACAATGTAGTATGGAATGCTGCAAAAGCCGAGCTTGCGCTACGCGCTATACTGAAAGCCAAAGGCGCCAAAGGTTTCACTACGAACTTCGACGACTTGGGACAAACAGACGGCAGCTTCTTCGACCAAATTCCGGGTCTTGCATCACAACGCCTCATGGCTGAAGGCTACGGATTCGGAGCTGAAGGCGACTGGAAGTCGGCCGCTCTATACCGCACGGTGTGGTTTATGACGCAAGGCATGAAGAACGGATGCTCGTTCCTCGAGGACTACACATTAAACTTCAACGGCGAGCAAAGTTCGATACTCCAGTCACACATGCTTGAAGTAAGTCCGCTTATCGCAGCGTCAAAACCGCGTCTGGAAGTGCATTTCCTCGGCATCGGCGTGAGAAAGGCCGAAACAGCACGCCTTGTATTCACTTCAAAAGTAGGCAACGGCGTTACGGCTACGGTGGTAGACATGGGTAACCGATTCCGCATGATCGTAAACGACGTGAAATGCATTGAGCCGAAACCGCTGCCCAAACTTCCCGTTGCATCTGCATTGTGGATACCGCAGCCCAACTTTGAAGTAGGCGCAGGATGTTGGATTTATGCAGGAGGCACACATCACAGCTGCTTCTCTTACGACCTGACCGACGAGTATTGGCAGGATTATGCCGAAATAGCGGGCATTGAGGCCGTATTCATCAACGAAAACACCAAAGTTGACGATTTCCGTAAAGAGCTTCGTTTCAACGAGGTTTACTACATGCTTAACAAAGCATTAAACTAATTCGACCGAAGAGTTAAGAATCAGGAGCGAACGTCTTTGTTCCCTTTAAATTTAACAACGACATTCTTCCTTGATTCTTAACTCTTATTTTTAACTCAAAAAAATAAATACTATGCAGAAATATGTAATCGGACTTGACTATGGCAGCGATTCAGCCCGCGCGCTCGTAGTAAATGCGGAGACGGGAGAGATACTTGCCACAAGCGTTAAATATTATCCCCGTTGGAAAAAAGGATTATACTGCAATCCTAAAATAAACCAATGGCGCCAGCACCCGAAGGATTATCTTGAGGTGCTTGAGGCTACGGTGACAGACGCTTTGAGCCAATGTGCGAAAGGCGTTGCCGAAAACGTTGTCGGCATTGCATTTGACACGACCGGCTCAACCCCGGCATTTACCGACGAGACAGGCACGCCGCTGGCTATGCTCCCCGAGTTTGCCGAAAATCCTGACGCGATGTTCGTTCTTTGGAAAGACCACACGGCAGTCAAGGAGGCTGAAGAAATTAACGCGGCCTGCGCAAAATCAGACATCAACTATGCAAAATACGAAGGCGGAATATATTCGGCCGAATGGTTTTGGGCTAAGGCATTGCACATCTTACGCAAGTCGCCTGAAGTTGCAAAGAAAGCATATTCAATAGTTGAATATTGCGAATGGCTGCCAGCCGTGCTTACCGGCGTAAAGTCGGCCAAAGATATTGTACGCAGCCGCTGCGCATGCGGACACAAGGCCATGTGGCACAAGGAATGGGGCGGACTGCCTTCTGAAGAGTTCCTAACCTCGATCGATCAAAAACTTGCAGGATTCCGCGACAGACTTTTCACCGAAACGGAAACGGCGGACAAGCCCGTAGGCCACTTATGCGAAGAGTGGGCTAACAGACTCGGATTAAGCGAGAATGTGGTAGTGGCCGGCGGAGCATACGACTGCCACATGGGAGCCGTAGGAGCCGGAGTCACGCCCCACACGCTAGTAAGAGTCATCGGAACCTCAACATGCGACGTGATGGTTGCCTCGTATGATGAAATCGGGAACAAATGCATCAAAGGCATTTGCGGCCAGGTAGACGGCAGCGTAATTCCGGGAATGATCGGTTTGGAGGCGGGACAATCAAGTTTCGGAGACGTCTACGCTATGTTCAAGCGCATACTGGAGTTCCCCGTAAGAAACATCCTGCCCCAAATAGTCGGTGACAAGCTCGACAAGGAAGATGTAGACAAGATAGTAGAAGAGACGTGTGATAAGATCATCGTAAAGCTGACAGAGGAAGCTGAAAAAATACCAGTAAGCGAAAGCACGATGATAGCTACCGACTGGATTAACGGTCGGCGCACACCTGACGCCAATCAGTTGCTTAAGGGCACGATTGCCGGCTTCACCCTCGGCTCTACCGCGCCGCAAGTGTTCAGGGCTCTCGTTGAAGCCACCGCTTTCGGAACGAAAGCCATAGTCGACAGGTTTGAGGAGGAAGGCGTCGTGATAAACAATGTCATCGGCATTGGCGGCATAGCCCTTAAATCACCATTTGTAATGCAGACAATGTGCGACGTAATCAATAAGCCTATAAAAGTCTGCAACACTGATCAGGCGTGCGCCCTCGGAGCCGCAATGTTTGCAGCTACCGCCGCAGGCGTTTACGACAAGGTTGAGACCGCCATTGAAAAGATGAACAGCGGATTCTATAAAGAGTATAAGCCTCAACCTGAGAACGTTAATGCTTATGCCGAGATATACAAAGAGTACCTGAAACTTGGAGCTTTCACGGAAAACGAGCTCTTCAATAAATAAGAATCTTCAGTTTTCAACAACACATTAATTATCGGCGATAATGTCGATAGATAAAAAAAAAGTCAGAGGCATCCTTCAATTTGTAAAAGGACACCTCTGACTTTAATTATAAATGCTACGGCAATTAACGGTAAATCGACGTGCCATTTGCCGCAAATTGCAACCTCATTCGTTACCTTTTACCGCACTAAAGACGGCCTTTTGCAATAGGAGCGGCAACGTCATAATCCGGCTCACTTAGCTTGTGACGGCACACCGGCACGGCCTCCGATATGACAATCGAGCATCTCTACGCCCGCAGTGTTGTCAAAACTTACGGCATTGGCAGCCTGCCCTATCTCTATATTCCTAAAAAACACGTGGCGGATAGGTTCGGCAACGGTACCCTGCAATACCAAGCCTGCAGCAGTGGCCTTGTCGCAGCTCAGCCCGTCTACGTAAATATCCGACACTTTTGTGAACTTGTCATTGTCCATTCCTTCACCGGCATACATGCTTGTGACATAGAACAGGTCTTCAACTTCACCAAACTTACAATTATTTACGTACAGGTTGCTCACATAGCCTCCGCGGTCGGGATTAGTCTTAACGTAGATGCCGCGCTTGCAGTAACCGCCGAACGTACAATCTTCAACAAACACGTTTCTCACGCCTGCCGACATCTCGCTGCCTATCACCACGGCATGAAGCCCCTTGAAGTGGCAGCGGCGAATAACAATGTTCTCCGAAGGAGTTGCCACAGCCCAACCGTCATTGTCGCGCCCTGCCTTGATGGCCACGTTGTCGTCGCCGTTATCAAATTCGATGTCTTCTATCAGGATGTTACGCGAACATTCAGGGTCGATGCCGTCATTGTTAACGAGCTTGGCATCATAGCGCACCCCCCTGCAGACGACGTTCTCGCTCTTCAACAGATGTACGCACCAAAAAGGGGCGTTAGTTATCTTTACGCCTGATATGGTGATATTCTTACATTCATAAAACTGTATCAACTGCGGACGAAGCCACCAGTCTTCACCGAACTCACGCTCCTCCACTGGCGTTCCGCCGTGGTTCATCTCACGGCTGCGAGTCTGCCCGGCCTTCTGTCGCGACTTCCATGTTGAAAACGTAGTAGATGCATTACCGTCGATAACGCCCTCACCCGTTATCGATACGTCGTGCAATCCATAACCGTAGATGAACGGACTGTAATTATAGAGGAACGTACCCTCCCAGCTGGTCTTGACCACAGGAAGGTAAAGCTCCGGGGCTGGCGCAAACTTAAGAGTCGCCCCACGGCGCAGGTCAAGGCAGACGTTGCTGACAAAATGAATCGGTCCCTTTATGAAATATATACCCTCTGGCACTACGATACGAGCACCGCCGCGCTTCCCGGCCGCACGCATAGCTTTGCGAAACGCCGGCAGGCAATCGGTCTTACCATCGCCACGCGCACCAAAATCTGTCAGCATCAAGCTGTCTTCGCTTATCTTAGCTCCGGTGATGAGCTTAAGTACGGAGTCGCGTTTCGCCACACGCTCCTTCCCTACCCTATTCATATCTACGGCTTGACAATTATGTATGGCAAACATGGCAGCAAACAATGAGACAAACGCTTTAAGCGAAAAACGAAAAATAAAGGATGAAGAATCCATATTAATCTTGTAATAAATTAATGAAAAAACAAATTGGCGAAGAACGAAAAGTGAAGAGTGAAGAATCTAACACCTTATATTGATAAAAGTATTTTGGATTCTTCACTCTTCACTTTTCGTTCTTCACTTAATTAACTCAGCATACTTTCTCGAGTTTCTTCATTATCGAGAATATGAAGAGGAACGAGAGCAAGCAGAGCACAACGAGCACGCCCCACACAGCCTCAAGCGACACGTTGCCCCACAAGAATCCAGGTATTGACACAAGCATGTTACCAAGTGCCGTGGCAACAAACCATCCGCCCATCATCAATCCCTTATATTTGGGAGGAGCAACCTTAGACACGAACGATATGCCCATAGGCGAAAGCAATAATTCGCCGAAAGTAAGAATGAGATATGTAGTCACGAGCCAGTTAGCCGACACACGCTCGCCGTCGTCGTAAGTCAAGCCCATTGAACCTATCATCATAACTACGTAACCGCATCCGGCTACAAGCATGCCCAAGCCAATCTTGCGCGGAGCCGACGGTTCCTTACCCTTGCTTGCCAACCAGCCGAATATAGCCATCGAAACAGGAGTAAGCATGACGACGAAGCACGGGTTGAACTGCTGGAATATCGGAGCCGTTACCTCGATGCCCTCGGGCGTAAGATTAACGTACTTAGCAACAAGTATGGCTGCAGCGGCCACAATGACGAGACCTGAAATCAGCTTGCCCCTGCTTGTCTTTGACTGGAAGAGAGAGAACAAGGCGTAAACGATGAAGATAACGCACACAAGATTGGTAACGTCGAAAAGCATGCTCTGCAAGCCTTCGCTGTGCTGGTATGTGAAGTCGCGTGCAAAGTATGTAAGCGTAAGGCCGTTTTGGTGGAATGCCATCCAGAAGAATATCACAACGGCGAATACGAGACATAGAGCCACCACGCGGTCTTTTGTCTCCTTCTGAGTCAACTCCGGTTCGGTATGACCGGCAACGGCAGACTCCGTCTTACTATTATAATCAGCGTGCTTGAACGTACCCCTGAAGCCGTAATATATCGCAATCGACACTACCAGGGAGATGCAAGCCACTGCGAAGGCATAATGATAAGCATCGGCTTCCGACACTCCGAGCGAACGCTGGGCGAAATCCATTATCTTAACGGCGGCCGTAGGAGCAAAGAGGGCACCGATGTTGATTGCCATGTAGAAAATAGAAAAAGCCGAATCACGCTTTGACTGCAGGGCCGGATCATCATAAAGATTGCCTACCATTACTTGCAAATTACCTTTAAACAAGCTGGTGCCGACACAGATAAACACAAGGGCGGCAAACATTAGAACCATAGCCAGCATTCCGCTACCGGCCGGTATGGCCAATAACAAATAGCCAAGAAACATCACGATGATGCCCGCTGTCACACACTTGCCGTAACCAATCTTGTCGGCAAGCGCACCTCCGACCAACGGCAGGAAGTAAACAAACATCAAGAACCCGGAGTAAACAGCTCCCGCCATTCCTTCGTTCCAGCCGAAATTGGCTTGGAGGAACAGCACAAACACCGCGAGCATCGTATAATAGCCGAAACGCTCGCCCGTATTGGCCAAAGCCAATGCATACAAACCTTTTGGTTGTCCTTCAAACATAATAAGATTATTTTTAATTAATTGTTGTTTTTCCGAATGCAAATGTAAGCAAAATATCTGAAATACATAGGTTTCGGGAAAATATTTTTTCAGCAAACAGATTTTTAGAAAGACAAGCAACAAGTCGGTAAGCGGTACGCGGATAATAAACATGCCAAATAGTCCGTGCGTACATCACGTTCCGCTTAACCGCTAAAAACCAAACAAGCAGGCAGGCATCAAGGCAAACGTCCTTGCATGCTTGTCTGCTCGTTACTTGTATGCTAATTAATCGATATTACTCGTGAACGTACAAATCCCAGCCGAGATAATTATCAATGGCTTCCTTGAGTATGTCGACAACATCGGTACGTACCATTGCCACATGATGCTCGAATCCGTTCTTGCAGATAAACTTCATAAGTTTCTGCAAGTTGTCTACCTGCGTTACGGCAATACATCCGTCCATTCCGTAGGGATCGTTGGTCAATTTGCCCTTACCGAGATAGCTCTTTATACAACCGAGATTGTCATCCGTTGAGATTCTGAAATACGTAAACTCACCTTCAGTACACTTACCGTAAACGGCACCGAAAGTGTTGACCTTGCCAAGCGTGCGGCCAAGTACACCGAGCGGTCCGAGCTTAAGATCGTTCTTAACGAAGCTCTTCGGAGCGTTTCCGCAGTGCGTACATACGCACTTGTTACGGTCTTCCGCAAAATTGTTATTCCAATCAAGCAGAGTCGACGGACGGCCGGCTGCAAGACTAAGGGCATACATAGACACGGCTCCGGCAACATCTGTCTCACATGCACACGGTATAAGTTTCTCACCGAGCATGCTCATCGTAACGCAAGCGGCACAACCATAATTCTGCTCCAACGAGTCCCAACACTGTATGGCGGTAGCGTCAACCTCGTTTTCTTCTATCCAATGCTCTACCGCAAGACCGAATTTTGCCTGCACTGCCAATTTTTCCCGATAAGCCTCAGGCACTTTAGCGTAATGGCTGATTTCTTCCATTTTCGCCTTCAGTTCAGCTGCATTGTCGTCAATCTTGCGGGCATTGAAGATGATTTCGCTCATATCTACAGGCACCACGGTTATTCCGCTTGCCTGAAGAAGTTTTTCACTATAACGGCAAGTATTGAAACCAAGCGGACGCGTACCTATCTGCCCGATACGCGCATGTGTCAACTTACGCACTACGCGGCATATGGCGGCAAACTTATCGATGTCTTTCATCAACTGTTCGCTATGTATTGAATATGTGTGATAAGTCGTGTCAGTAAACGGTATGCCGTACTGATAAAGATTGTTGCACACAGATATCTTACCGCAAAAGGCATCACGACGACTGTCAAGGTCTACCTTATCGTTTTCGTCGTCGCAAGCCTGCACCAATACCGGCACATGCAGTTCGGCGCGACTGATGGCATTGATTATACCAACCTCGAAACCAAAGTTGGGCAACGATACAATAATACCGTCAATCTCATCGCGATTCGCACGAAATAGCGCAGCACACTTCTTTCCGTCTTCCACCGTTTCCATAGAGCCTCCGGTAGGAGTGTCCTGCTCGTCTAATATTACGTAACCGTAACCTGCCTTGTCTAACTCTTCAAGAAGAGTCTTACGCACGTCTACGGCAAGCTCCGAATTAAAATATGCACGCGTACCTATTATAAGTCCGAATGTCTCTTTTCCTACTTGTGCTTGTTTTTTCATAAATCTTGTTCTCCTTTTTATCTCATTAATTATTAACCTTTTAGTTATCCAAAACCCGTCTCACGGCTTTCTGCCAACCTTTATACAGCTTAGTCATTTCGGTCTCTTCCATTGCCGGATATATGCGGTTGTCAGACGTGCGGGTGGCTGCAACCTCATCAAGATCCTTCCATACCTTGCGTGCCAACCCGTTCATAACCATAGCGCCCATAGCCGATGCTTCCTCTACGTCAGAACGGTTGATACAAGCCCCGAGCATGTCTGCCTGGAACTGCATGAGGAAACCATTCCTCGTAGGTCCACCGTCAACACGCAACTCCTTAAGCGATATACCGGCATGAACCGTCATCAGCTCAACAAGATCTTTTATTTGGTATGCTATGGCTTCAAGCGCCGCACGACACACATGCCCCTTTTCCGTTGCGAGAGTCATTCCGCAAATCATGGCTTTAGCATGAGGATTCCACCACGGAGCACCTAATCCGGCAAAGGCAGGAACGAGATATACGCCGCCGTTGTCATCGACGCTTGTCGCACACGCTTCTATCTCTGCCGGATTGTCAATCAGTTTCAGGTTGTCTGTCATCCACTTTATCGTAGCACCCGTACAATGGATGTTGCCTTCAAAAGCATAAAAGACCTTACCTTGAGCAGCAAAACCTACAGACGTAACCAATCCTTCAGGAGCCTTAACAGCCTTATCACCGATATTCACCATTACCGACGAGCCTGTACCGTAAGTTGCTTTTCCCATACCCGGCTCAAAACACATCTGACCGGCCAAAGCCCCGTGGGAATCGCCGAGCACTCCGGCTATGGTTATCGGTTCGTTAAAGATACCCTCAACCGTCGTTTCCCCGAATACGGCATCACAAGGCAACGGCTTCGCCATCATGCAGCGCGGAATGGAAAATAGCGTAAGCAGGTCGTCATCCCAATCCAAAGTATGAATATTAAACAACAATGTGCGTGAAGCATTGGTGTAATCAGTAACGAAACTCTTGCCGCCCGTCAGCTTCCACACGAGCCAAGTATCCATAGTGCCCATTACAAGCTCGCCGCGTTCCGCAGCCTGGCGTGCGCCGTCCACATTGTCAAGTATCCATTTTGCACCGCTCGCTGCAAAGTAAGGATCTATGATCAGTCCGCTGCGCTCCCGTATGAAGTCAGTGTATCCCTTGCGTTTCAAGTCGTTGCAAATCTCTTCGCCACGCTGACATTGCCACACTACCGCATTATATACAGGCTTACCGGTCAATCTGTTCCACACTACGACGGTTTCGCGCTGGTTGGTTATGGCCAACGAATAAGTAGCTCCGTCGCTGCATGTGGCATCCACCACTTCCCTGACGGCTTCCACCATGTTGCGATAAATCTCTTCCGCATCATGCTCCACCCAGCCCGGCTTCGGATAATACTGCTTATGCGTCACGTTCCTGCGGCATACCAGTCGGCATTGGTCGTCAAACACTACGGCTTTGGTAGCCGAAGTGCTTTGGTCTATAGAAATTATGTAATCCATAGTGTTTCAGGTGATTAAGTCAACAGCTAAAAACGATTATCGCTCACTGCCTCAGCTAATAAGCAGCGGGCGATAACCACCTTTAACTATACTCCTATAAATATTCATTTTACCATCTCTTTCGCCGTCAGGTAAACACCATCGGCATCGAGTTTGTAATGATGGAAAATTTCCAACGGCTTACCATGTACTGCGTTTTCATCCGGTATACCGAGAATGCGCATCGGCACAGGGCAATTCTGTGCTACGGTCTCGGCCACGATGCCGCCAAGTCCTCCGAACATGCTATGCTCCTCAACCGTAAGTATGCGTCCAGTCTCTTTTGCCGCACGTATTATTGCGTCAGTATCAGCAGGCTTAAGCGTGTGCATGTCTATCACGCGCGTGCTTATGCCCTCGGCGGCAAGGCGTTTTCCTGCCTGAAGCGCATGGTAAACAGTCTCGCCCGTACCTATTATCGTAAGGTCGTTGCCGTCTTGCAGCTGAATCGACTTGCCTATCTCGTAATCAAAACCGTCATTATCGTAAACGTCGGGTACGGCGTTACGCCCAACTCTTACATATACGGGATGAGGATAATCCACAAGTTGCTCCACGAGTTTGCGGGTCTGTCGTGCGTCGCACGGCAAAACTACCTGCATGCCGGGGAAAGTGCGCAGCACGGCGATGTCGTGCAAGCTGTGATGGGTGGCACCCAGCGCGCCGTAAGCCACACCACCGCTCACTCCGAGTATCTTGACAGGCTGACCGGAATAGGCAACGTCTACCTTGACCTGCTCCAAACTGCGTGCGACATAAAAACAAGCCGGGCCGCACACGAACACCTTCTTCCCGCAAGAAGCCAAGCCTGCGGCTATGCCCACGGCGTCTTGTTCGGCGATGCCGCATTCAACAAATTGTTCAGGCAGCTGCTTGGCGAAATCCGTCAACGTGACGGAGCCGCGTGCGTCGGTTGTTACGGCTACTATGTTCCTATCTTTCTTGCCCAGCTCCAACAGCGTGTCGGTAAAGCTCTTACGGCATGCAACACTTTTTATCTCACAATTCATAATTCACTATTCATAATTTGTTGAACAATAAAAAATCTTGTCTCATAATCCGCCTCCACGATTCATAACGCACAGCCCGTCCGCAAAAGCCCGGAGCCATCACTGCTATGAATCATGTTTTCAGGAATTATGAATTTCTCAGGCTTTCTATCCTCTTTGAAATTTCGTCGATAGCCTGTGCGTACTCTTCCTCGCTCGGCACGCCGTGATGCCATTTCAACACGTTTTCCATATAAGACACGTGAAAGCCCTTAGTCGTATGGAGCACCACCATGTGAGGTTTTCCGTTAGCATAATCGATGTTTTCCACACAGTTGACAATCGCCTCCATGTCGTTTCCGTCAACTTCATGCACGTCCCAGCCGAATGCGCGCCAACGCTCGGATATCGACTCGAGTTTCATCACATTCTCCGTTGTGTCGCTTATCTGCAGGCCGTTACGGTCGATGAAAGCCACAAGATTGTCGAGCTTGTAATTGCTGCCGGCCATGGCTGCCTCGTAAATGGAGCCTTCACCTTGTTCACCGTCGCCCATAAGCACGTAAGTCTTATACGCCTTACCGTCCATTTTAGCCGCGATGGCGCAGCCTACGCCTATCGAAAGGCCGTGGCCTAAGGCACCGCTGTTAAACTCTATGCCCGGCACTTCCACCGTTGGGTGTCCGGCCAACGGAGAGAGATAGTCCCCGTAAGTGTCAACTAATTCTTTCGTTATGAATCCCTTTGCCTCAAGCACGCAATAGAGGGCTTCAACGCAGTGGCCCTTACTCATCACGAACCTGTCGCGTCCTTCCATCTTCGGGTTCTTCGGGTCAACGTTCATTATGCGCAAATACAGTGCCGTAAGCACGTTGAGCGACGACAAGTCGCCGCCTATGTGTCCGGCTTTGGCCTTATAGACCACTTCCAACAGTCGCTTCCTGATTTCCTCGCTCCGCAAAGTCAGCTCGGCGATGCCCATTTTGTTCTCCATATATTCAGTTAGTAATTCGTTTTAATAAAATTCCTCCTTTAAGGTCGCCATGCTTACATAGCATTCGCAAAAATAAAGTTTATTTTCCAAAGTGGAAAATATATTCACAAAAAACAAAGACTTTTGACATAAAAGCAAGTTGTTTGGCCGATTTATCATCAGCCGGCCAAACAACTTGCTAATCTCATCCGAAAGGCTTACTTCTTACGAGTCCTGATCACGTCAAACAGATAAGTCAGCTTAATCACTATGTTGCTGAAATTCGACTTGCCAAAATAATCCTTTTTCGAGTCTCCGTAAATATTTCCAAGACCGTAATAATAACGCGCCTCAAGCTGGAAATGGCCCAGTTTGGGATGTGAATATTCGATGCCGAGACCAGCGGCGATACCGTAATCAAACTTGTTTTCTACGGCCATAGTGTCTTGGGCTACGGTCTGGTTTACCCTGTCGTCGGTGTTCATCTCGTCGAAATCGAAATTCATGCGAGTGGTCTCTCCGAGGCAAAAACCAACCTGCGGCCCTGCCTGAAAGAAGAACTGGAACCCCTTGTCCTCGCGCCCCCATCCCAAATGGGCGAACACGGGTATCTGGATGTAATTCATCGTGCGGCTATACTCCTCGGGAAGCCCTGTCACGGGGTTGATCACCGGAGCATCATGTAAGTCGAGTATCTTTTCCTTCCAACCGATTTGGGAGTAATTCACCTCGGCCTGCACGGCGCATATCGTGCTGAAGTATTTCTCGCAGACATACCTGAACGAGACTCCGCCGGTAGCTCCGCCGTGGAAAGTCTGGTTTACCTTCGGCGTGAATCCTACATTGCTGAGCACGTAGCCGCCGTTGACTCCTATGCTAAGATTGTTACGATACTCGCCAATCTGCGCCGAGACGGGCACTGCCGCAGCTACGGCCAACATTATCAATATCTTACGCATCAGCCGCATCGGTTAGAAATTAATTACGGATATCGACTTGTCGCGGTTGTAATGCACGAACAGAATGCTCTCGTTGCGGTATCCGCCGCCGTTACCGGTCTTGACGAAACGCAGCCGCGTCTGCAAGGCACGGGCGTCCTCTAACGACCCGTCGAAGGCCTTACCTTGCCGCCCCATCCCCTTTAGGAAGAACATGCCGTGGTCGTATCCCGTCAGGGCGAAGCGCGGCAGGTAGTCCATCATGTCACAGTTGAATTCCCTTCGGTACCTGCGCTCAAACTCGCCCACCTTGCTCGAATAAGTGTTATAATAGAAATAAGAAGGGACGTAAGTATCGTACTTGAAGAAGCGATCCTGCTCGCTGCTGACGTACATAAGCCATTCGGTATAGCCGAACAGCGACACCTTTAACGACGGATGCTCGCCGGTGAGTGCGTCGAGCATGTTGAGCACGGTGCCAAGCTCGGGCGAACGCCCCGTGTTGAGCACCACCATGTTGGGCTTGGTCGCGCTGAACGCACGCGCAAACACGCCGCTGCTCGAACTTATGTTGGTAACATTGCACGAAACGCCCTTGTCTTCCAGCTTCTTGCGCAGCGTAAACGTAAAGACCCCCTTATCACTGGTCTTGTCGTTGCAGTCTATGACGACAACGTTATAATCGCGAAACCTGTAAGCGAAGTGGTCGGCCACACGCCCGTAGAAATCCTCGGGCGACTGATACACCTGGAAAATGTTAGGGTTGCCGTCTACGTCGTCGCCCGTTATGGAAAACGGTATGACAAGCCTGATGCCGTTGTCCTTGACGAAGAAAGACAACGGCTTCACCTGTTTGGAATACAGCGGGCCGAAGATGATGTCGCGGTCGGCCATGCCGTCTTTCACCAGAGTCCGGTAAATGTCGGCATCCACAGGCACGTTCCATGCCCTTACGTCTATAGAGAAGCCTTCGCTCTTAAGATCCTCGCAAGCCATGAGCAGCCCTCGGTAATACTCCACCATGCGGCGGCCGTCGCCGTCAACGTCGTGAAGCGGCAACACCACGCCCACCTTCAGTGCTCCGTCGGCTGGGGCTGCGGCGGCACGAGAGCCTGCCGCCGGGAACGGAATGAATACGTAGTCGCCTGTTTTCAGTTGGTAACCGGGAGCGTCCATGTCAGGATTGGCCTTTACCAGCTCGTCTACTGATACGCCGTGCTCGCGTGCTATACCGAAGAGAGTCTCCCCCTTTTCCACTTTGTGCATTTCCTGCCATTTCTTGCCTTGCGCCATGCCGCAGATGCTTACGGCTGCGAGCGCCAAGACCAGCAGGCATTTGTAAAATATGTGTTTCATGTCGGTTGATATTTCGCTATTATATTGCCTGCAAAGATAATACATATCGGGCGTAACTCAAAATAAAAGCGGCGGAAACGAGTTTTTATTTTCACCGCCGAGCTGAGGCCTGACGGTCGGTAAACACACGGCAACGACGACACTTGGTAGGCCTGGCATGCATCAGATTGTTTCATTTCTTATTTTTACAGGCTTATTCCGTTACGATTTAAAACATGGCAAATCGGCTTGTAAAACGTGGCCTTTCATGATGCTATACGTGACCTTTTGGCACGCAAAAAGCCACGTTTAATATTATCATGCCCTGATGCTGAAAACTGCTTTCAAATTGTCGGCGAAGACACATCACGCCAAGTCTTAACGCATAACGCCCGACTATACGGCAACGGGACACCGACATTATAATAAAAAAGGTGAAAAGGGACCGTAAGTCAAGTTAATTACGTAATTTTGCAACGTCATGCATTTAATCACAATGAGAACTACATTCATGCTAACCGCCGCAGCCGCTTGGCTGACGGCAATGCAGGCTACCGGGGCCGGTCAGTACGACAATGTTCCGACCATAAATCCTACGGCCACGTATGTTACCGAAGACGGCGGCGAGGAAGAAAGCACCGACTATTCGGGCAATGCGCCCCTGACCGGCAGATTCGAGGCAAACCCGGAAAATACCGACGGATACACGGCCACCTATGAGTGGCGCTTCACGCTTGACAACGCGACCGAGCCTTACCTGATACGCTACGAACAAGACACCGAATACACGTTTACCCAGGCTGGCACGCACAGCATAGTGCTCTACGCCACATTCACCGCTCCGGGCGACACCATAACTTACGCCCAGGAATATTGGGACGAGATGGGCGGCGCGCTACGCGTAAGCATAAGCGAGAGCAGGTTGGAGATGCCAAACGCATTCTCGCCCAACGGCGACGGTATAAACGACATATACCAAGCTAAAAGCAACCACCAATCCATCGTAGAGTTTCATGCCGCCATATTCAACCGCTGGGGGCATAAACTGTATGAGTGGGACGACATCGACGGAGGCTGGGACGGCACGTTCAAAGGCAAGGAAGTGGCACAAGGAGTGTATTTCGTAGTAGTGAAGGCGCGCGGAGCCGACGGCAGGGAATACAGCATAAAGCGTGACGTAAACCTATTGAGAGGGTACACGGAAAGCACCGGCGCCTACGGAGGGGAATAACGGTGAAAAATTAACAAGTAAAAATGAGGGGTATCAAAAATAGTTAACTCCCCTACTCCTTTAACTCCTAAAAAATATGTCTGAAGAAAAAATAAACGTGTGGGGCGCACGCGTACACAATCTGAAAAACATTGACGTCGAGATACCGCGAGGCAGCCTGACGGTGGTTACCGGACTGAGCGGTTCGGGCAAATCTTCGCTCGCGTTCGATACGATATACGCCGAAGGGCAACGACGGTACATTGAGACCTTCTCGGCTTACGCACGCAACTTTCTCGGCGGCATGGAGCGTCCGGACGTAGACAAGATAACCGGACTAAGCCCTGTAATAAGCATTGAGCAGAAAACCACGAACAGGAATCCCCGCTCTACCGTTGGTACGACCACCGAGATATACGACTACCTGCGCCTGCTCTACGCACGGGCCGGCACGGCATACAGCTACGCCACGGGCGAAGCCATGGTGAAATACACTGAGGAGGACGTTCTCAAGATGATCCATGAGCACTACGAGGGAAAGGCGGTGTACATACTGGCCCCGCTCGTGCGCAACCGCAAGGGGCACTACCGTGAACTGTTTGAAAGCATGCGGCGTAAGGGATACCTGTATATAAGGGTGGACGGCGAAATAAAAGAAATATCGCGCGGCATGAAAGCCGACCGGTATAAAAACCACAACATAGAGGTGGTAATCGACAAGTTCCGCGTGGACGACAAGGACGGCGAACGACTGAAAAAAAGCGTAGCCACGGCCATGAAGCAAGGCGACGGCCTGCTGATGATAATGGACAAAGACTCAGGAGAGGCGAAATATTACAGCAAACGACTGATGTGCCCAACTACAGGCATATCTTACGGCGACCCCGCTCCTAACAAATTCTCGTTCAACTCTCCCGAAGGCGCGTGCCCGCGATGCAAGGGATTAGGATACGTCAACCAAATAGACCTCGCAAAGGTGATACCGGATGAGTCCGTGTCAATACGCCAGGGAGCCATCGCACCCTTAGGGAAATACAAGAACCAGATGATATTCTGGCAGATAGAAGCGATACTTGAAAAATACGGATGCGAACTTGCCACGCCAGTAAAAGACGTACCCGAGGAAGCCATGAACGAAATACTCTACGGCTCGATGGAAAACGTCCGCATCAGAAAAGAGCTCGTACATACGTCAAGCGACTACTTCGTAGAATTTGACGGCGTTGTAAAATACCTGCAAAGCGTTATAAGCAACGACGACAGCGCAAGCGGACAGAAATGGGCCGACCAGTTCCTATCCGTGTGCCAATGCCCTGAATGCAAAGGGCAGAAACTCAACCGCGAGTCACTATCATACCGGATTTGGGACAAAAACATATCGGAAGTGGCCGATCTTGACATCTCCGAACTGAAATCATGGCTCATAGAAGCGCAAAATCATCTGACTGACAGGCAACGACGCATAGCCGACGAGATAATTAAAGAGATAATAACACGCATCGATTTCATGCTCGAGGTTGGACTTGACTATCTTTCGCTCAACCGCCAATCGGCAACCTTGTCAGGCGGCGAGAGCCAACGTATCAGACTGGCCACGCAGATAGGTTCGCAACTTGTCAACGTGCTTTACATACTCGACGAGCCGAGCATCGGTCTGCACCAGCGCGACAACGACAGGCTGATAAAGTCGCTTAAGGAGCTGAGGGACATCGGCAACACGGTAATCGTGGTGGAGCACGACAAAGACATGATGCTTAATGCCGACTACATTGTAGACATTGGCCCTAAAGCCGGACGACGCGGAGGCGAAGTGGTGTTTCAAGGTACACCGGCAGAGATGCTCAAGCGGCACACGATAACAAGCCAATACCTCAACGGCGAAAAGAAAATAGAAGTGCCTGCGATACGGCGTAAAGGCAACGGCAAAAGCATAATAATACGCGGAGCTTCGGGCAACAACCTTAAGCACGTCGACGTGGAATTTCCGCTCGGCAAGCTCATCGTGGTAACGGGAGTGAGCGGTTCGGGTAAATCCACCCTGATCAACGAGACTCTGCAGCCCATACTGAGCCAACACTTCTACCGCTCACTAAAGAAGCCTATGCCCTACGACTCGATCGAGGGAATATCGAACATCGACAAAGTGGTGGACGTAGACCAAAGCCCGCTCGGACGCACCCCACGCTCTAACCCTGCCACATATACGGGCGTATTCAGCGACATACGCTCACTGTTCGTCAACCTTCCGGAAGCGAAAATACGCGGTTACAAGCCTGGACGGTTCTCTTTCAACGTAAAGGGCGGACGATGCGAGGCTTGCGGTGGTAACGGATACAAGACCATCGAGATGCGGTTCCTGCCCGACATAATGGTGCCCTGCGAGGTATGCCACGGAAAACGGTATAACCGCGAGACATTGGAAGTAAGATACAAGGGCAAAAGTATAGCCGACGTGCTCGACATGACCGTTAACCAAGCCGTAGAGTTTTTTGAGAACGTACCAGAGATTCTGCGCAAGATAAAGACCATACAAGACGTAGGACTTGGTTATATCAAACTCGGCCAGCCGTCAACAACGTTATCCGGAGGCGAAAGCCAAAGGGTGAAGCTCGCCACCGAACTCAGCAAGCGTGACACCGGCAAAACGATGTACATACTTGACGAACCGACGACGGGACTACATTTTGAAGACATACGCATACTGATGGACGTACTGCAGAAACTCGTAGATCGCGGCAACACGGTCATCATAATAGAGCACAATCTCGATGTAATCAAAATAGCCGACCACATCATTGACATGGGCCCCGAAGGCGGAAGAGGCGGCGGCATGGTGTTGTCGACCGGAACGCCTGAGGAAGTGGCCGTAAGCGGCAAGGGATTTACACCTATATTCTTGAAAAAAGAATTAATGTTATAAGAAAACGAGCGTACGCCAGGATAAGAAGTTCATCCAGAATGACCGAAGCCCCGGCTCGGTTCATTCCGGATGAACGTATCTGCTTATTCATTTAAATATCCGCACTCTTTCAGCCAAAGAGACGCAGAGGCATCGCTCGGCATGCGCCAATCACCGCGCGGACTAAGACTGACACTACCAACCTTAGGACCGTCTGGCAGGCACGAGCGCTTAAACTGTTGGTTGAAAAAACGGCGTACAAACGTCGTCAACCATTTCTTTATAGTATCGTCATCATAAAAAGGAGCACCGTCATGGTTGCCGTCGAAAGCCTTACGGGCAAGCATGAAAACCTTTGACGGAGTAAAACCAAAACGCAGAATGTTGTAAAGGAAGAAATCATGTAGCTCATACGGGCCCACAAGCTCTTCCGTCTTTTGGCTTATACTGCCATCTTCATCAGCCGGAATAAGTTCAGGACTAACCGGAGTATCAATGATGTCAAGAAGCGTTGCCCGCGAATCATCGTCAACGTCGCCGGCAACGAAGCGTACAAGATATCTTATTAGCGTCTTAGGAATGCCTGCGTTTACACCGTACATACTCATGTGGTCTCCATTATACGTAGCCCATCCCAACGCCAACTCGGACAAGTCGCCGGTACCGATGACAAGTCCGCCCAACTTGTTGCTCAGGTCCATCAGTATCTGAGTGCGCTCGCGAGCCTGACTGTTCTCATATGTCACGTCGTGCACGGCCTCGTCTTGCCCAATGTCATTGAAATGTTGCCGTACAGACGCCGATATGTTTATCTCACGGATAGTCACCCCAAGGCTCTTCATCAAGTTGACCGCATTTGTATGTGTGCGGTCGGTAGTGCCGAATCCCGGCATTGTGACCCCGACAACCCCTTTTCTACTCCAGCCCAACTTATCAAAAGCCTTGACACAAACAAGCAATGCAAGCGTGCTGTCAAGTCCACCGCTTATACCAACGACAACCGTCTTACAACCGGTATGTACAAGGCGTTTGGCAAGTCCGGCCACCTGTATGGAAAATATCTCGTCACAACTCGCCTCCATATCTTCAGACTTAGGGATAAACGGATGCGGATCAACGTCGCGGATGAGCTCGAAGTCACGTTGAGTGACCGTTGTATGGGCGTTCACGATCCGTGCGTCATGCCCACGCTGCGCATTGATGTAAGTACTGTTGGTACGGCGTTCGCTTTTTAGTTTCTCTATGTCGATTTGCGACATAACGACCTGAGGCTCAAAACTGAAACGGCGGCCTTGTGCCAATAATTGTCCGTTTTCATAAATCAAGGCATTACCGGCATACACCATGTCTTGCGAGCTTTCGCCGAAACCGCAACCGCTATATACATACCCGGATATGGTACGGGCACTCTGTTGTGACAAAAGAGCGGTCAGATATTTATGTTTGCCAATAAGCTCGTCGCTTGCAGAAAGGTTGAATATGACATCGGCACCTGAAAGAGCAAGATTATTACTCGGAGGCGCAGGTGCCCAAACGTCTTCGCATATCTCAACGCCGAACATCACTCCGTCGCATGTACGGAACAACGTTGGCTGTGGTGTGACTAAAATCTTATTGCCGGCAAATCTTATTTCCGTAGGTTGCAGGTCTTGTGACGAGGCGAACCAACGCTTCTCGTAAAACTCGCTGTAATTGGGCAAGTATGTTTTCGGGATGAGTCCCAGCAGATCGCCCTTCTGTATGACGGCGGCACAATTAAGAAGCACGTCTCCAACGACAACAGGCAATCCGACAATACTGATAATGTCTAAATTCCTTGAGAAATCAAGCAACATCAAGACTGCAGTCTCAGCCTTTTCCAACAAAAGGGACTGGCGGAACAAATCCTGACACGTATAACCGGTGATGCAAAGTTCGGGGAAAACAATAACCTCAACACCCCGGCCTTCAGCCTTAGCGATTATACTTTCAATCTGTTGTATGTTATACTCACAATCAGCTACCTTAACGGAAGGAATAGCTGCTGCGACTTTCATAAAACCGTTTTGCATTTTCCTGTCGTTTTATAATTCGTGTAACCACCTACTCACTTTATCGTAACCTGAGTGGCTCCATAGCCGTATTCTTGGAATGAAGCATCCTGATAAGGACAATTCTTATAACGATAGTTCAACTCGTGTACTATTGCGTGACGCAAAACGCCTTCGCCCTTCCCGTGTATGAATATTATCTTTACGCCTTGCTTTCCCTTATACTGCTCCATCGTCTTACGGAACACTTCCAACTGATGATTAAGAATGTCGGAAGCCGACATGCCGGCCGTAGTATCCAACAACTCATCGGCGTGCAGATCCACCACTACCGGCTCGTCTTTACCTCGCTTCCTAGCTTGCTGCACTACAGGCCTTTTAACGTCAACCGAAGCCTTGCGCGCCATTTCCTGCTTCAGTTTCTTCGCGTCTATGACTAAAGGACGAACAGGAGTATCGTTTTCAATTACAGTATATATTAGCGCAGGCTGCTCAAAGAAGTCATTTTCTTGGAAAGTATGCAACTTATAGAACTTCACCGCGTCAATACGTATCTGCGCGTCTACTGCCGGTTTGATAAGGAAGTTCTTATCGCGCTTATAAGATATCAGTTGTACTGTGACACGCTCCAATTCATTCAGCAAGTCGTGATCAAACTCTTCGATAAAGAGCTTAGTATTAGGCTCTATCTCGCCGATAGAACGCAACCGCCAACTTGTCCCCTCGGCTGACATATAAGTATAATAAACATAATAATTACTGTCATTTACGAGGTAGGTCTCAAACTTTGCGCTTGATATTTCCTTGCTGTTGATCGGAACGAAAGCAAGATAAACAGACAAGACATCGCCTCCCTTCCTCTCTTCAGGTTCGGCATGAAACGTTATCGGACGGTCGGCTGGATCGTAATCTTCATCAATATTCTTCGTCTTAGCCGCCGGAGCAACAGGCTTAACGTCGTAATCGTCAGTATCTATGACAACGACGTCGTTGACTCTTACAGGTATCTGGAAACCGTCTTCGTCCTCTACCAAGACTATGTTCTTTCCCTGAAACCCGGCAACGATTCCGCCGCCAGTTTCACTTAGGAATCTTACTTTATCTCCTATCTTCATAATTCTTATCTTTAAATATTTTAAACAAGGCAAGCCTTCTAAACAACACCAAATATCTTGCATTAAGTCTTACGGTATCAGCAACGAACTGTCACCATAGCTCAAAAAGCGGAAATCATGGCTTAAGGCATATTCATAAATCTTTCTCCAATCACCATTTACAAACGCACTGACAAGCAGCAGTAAAGTGCTTTGAGGCTGATGAAAATTGGTCACGAGCATCTTTACTATCTTATAATCATACCCCGGGGCAATGATAATCTGAGTGCTGCCATGCAGCGAACTTAAGCCGTTACGATCCAAGTAATCTACAATATTGCGTATGGCATCGACCGGTGCGAGACCAGGCTTCGTATCGTATGGCTCCCACTGGTCTATATGGAGTTGCTCTTCGGTAGCGTCGGGATTATCGGCCAGCCTTACTCCGATGTAATACAAACTCTCAAGCGTCCGCACGCTTGTCGTACCGACGGCTATGGCGCAAGCATCGTGCTCTATCAGCTTAAGAAGAGTCTTACGCTGAACGCAGATATACTCCGTATGCATATCATGCCCTGATATTTCATCACTCTTTACGGGCTTAAACGTTCCGGCTCCGACATGTAAGGTCAGTTCCTCTCGTTCGATTCCGTGTTCATCGATGGAACGAAGGACTTCATCCGTAAAGTGCAGACCTGCGGTAGGAGCAGCCACGCTACCTTTAATTTTTGAATACACGGTCTGATACGTCACCTTATCACTCTCCTGCATTTCCCTATTAAGATAAGGAGGAATCGGCAACTCTCCTACAGATTCGAGGATGTCTGCAAACGTCACACTCTCGTCGTCCCAAGAGAAATCCACCCAATGGCTTGTCCCCTGCTCATGACGGCGTATTGCCGCCAATGTGACATCACGCCCTTTTATATTAATCACACGGTTCAATGGGCCTTCTTTCCATTTCTTCAGATTTCCAATCATGCACAACCACGAACATGCTCCCCTTGCCTGAAACATAAGTTCGTAATCAGTAGGTTTGGCCGGTTCAAGCAGAAACACCTCCATCAAGGCTCCAGTGCTCTTCCTGAAATGAATACGGGCTTGAATCACACGCGTGTTGTTAAATACCATTAACGAGCCTTTTGGTAAATAATCGGCAATATTATAAAACATGTTTTCAGAGACGTTTCCATGATTATAAACCAAGAGTTTACTATGGTCGCGCTGCGTTACAGGAAACTTCGCGATTCTGTCATCAGGAAGTTCATAATTAAAATCTTTTATACGTATATGTTTTGTATCCATAACAAACGAATAATTAAGGAATAAGAGCTTTGATTATGGCAAACAAAAGTGTCAATACCATTACCAACAAGACAACATCCATGTCAATACGCGTGTATCCGGTTGACGTATATTGAGAAGAAATATAGTTGAAATTCGGATACATACGCAAATAAGACTTTATATAGACATAATAAACAAAAGCTCCGGTCAAACCGCCCCATAACAAGCCGAAAAGGATGTCGCCGGGATAATGAAGCCCTAAATACATCCTAGTCCAACAGTTAACTAACGACCATGTGCACATAGCTATGACGAAAGACCTCTTACGCACAAGCAGCGAAAAGAACATTGCAATGCAGAAGGTATTGGAGGCGTGGGCTGAAAAGAAACCGTATTGGGTCCCCCTGAGATCTTTAACTATATCCAAAGTGTATTTGACATAAGGATCGTTTGAAGGCCTGAAGCGCCCCACAAGAGGTTTCACGATAAAATCCGCTACACCGTCTGAAATTATAATACAAAGTATGACGCATCCGACCACAAGCATTATCTGCCTCATCGTTTCATTATTCTTGATAACAATATACAATAATGAAAGATACAAAGGAATCCACGTCAACCCCGATGTCAAGATAACAACAAGATTGTCTAAAAATACGGAATCACTCCCATTAAAGAATGAGAGAAGTTCACGATCTATGTCAAGCAATGTCTGCATTTAATTCATTTTAATCAGATGCGCTCTAAATGAGATGCCGACATCCATCCTTCACGCCCGTCTTCAAGTTCCACTTGCTTCCAATCATCCATTGTGTCGTCTATAATTTCCACCTTACTGCCTTCATGTAATATAACCGCGTCTTCACTGTTTGCAACCGGAGTCTTTTTCAACGCCGCAGAAGACGACACAACTATCGCTCCCTTACGCTGAGTCAAGATACGCTTCTGCTCGTAAGCGAAAATGTTACTTAAAACGAATAAGACAATAAACAGTGCGGCACCGTAAAATCCGATCTTACGGAACAACATTCTCTTACAAAACAAATAGCATAATACAAGCAACAATGCTGCCGCCATACTGAAAATCGCGCAGCGAGCCCAGCCGTCAACTCCCGTAAAATTGACCAACGACTTATACCATGTAACAAAAAACATCTCCGACCGCGGCGTTATCTTATCTATTGTCTTTGAACGGGCCATTTGCAGGTTAAAGCGGATATCTTCGTCACCCGGAGAGAGTAACAACGCTCGCTCATAACTCAAGACGGCCTTCGTTATGTTGTCCGTGCGGTAATAAGCGTTTCCTAAATTATAATACAATTCCGCGCTGGGACCTTTTTTCAGCAATTCTTCATAATCCTTAATTGCTTGCTGATAATTGCCTTTTTTATACTCGTCATCCGCATTCTTTTTTGTAATCGCACTAACAGGTACTGCAACAACCGCCGCAAAAAGCAATAGTATGAAAAAACGCAGCGCACCGAAAAGATTGTTCTTCTTCACTCCGTTCAAAACGTTTTCGATTCTGATTATTGCTGTCATAGCAGCCTCAAATGTCTGATTCATATTACCTTTCGTATCTCCCGGCGCATAACGGTTATACTCGCATTCGTCAACCGCTTTGATAAACATGGCGACGGTATCCTCGTCGACATTCCTTTTTGACAACTTATCAGCAATATTATCCTTTGCCAACTCTTCTACAGGCATATTCAACTTGTCGCCCACGTATCCCCACAATGTCTTTAACACTTCGTCATAGAATTTATCATGGTCGTTCTTCAACATAAGCGTACTTGCGTACCTAAGCCGCTTCGTCGCAACACGATTGGCCTTCTTGATCTTCAATTGGGTAACGTTTGCGTTGTCAAAGGCACGCTTTCGGAAGACAATAAGCACGCTTATAAAGACGACAAACAACACGGACAAAAGTGCCCAATATGCGATCGAACCGTAAAATATGTCATTGATATTCTGTGAAGCTGATTCGCCTTCTTTTATCGGATGGATGTCCTTATCCTTCAAGTCGCTGTAATCAACGGCAGAATTTAAGTTCCCGTCACCTTTGGCAACATTAAGTTTAAATTCCTGAGTCTTAATTGTCTTATAAGCATTGGCGTCAATGTCATAATATACGAACTCTATTGCAGGTATTACATAATCACCCTGATTTCTCGGTACGGCAATAAAATCGTATATCATGTTGCCTTCCACCCCGTTTTGCGTGAGCTTAGTCTTGTCCGTAACCTTCGCGTCATACTTATCAATATCCTTAGGGAAGTTGACTATCGGCTGCTTGATTAGCTTCAGGTTACCTGCTCCGCTGACCACAACGCGTATCGTTATCGGCTCGTTGGCTTTTACTTCTTTTTTATTTAATTGGGCACTTATATTAAACTTACCTACTCCTCCTGAGAAATTTGCGGGACGGGTTGGCAACGGATCTACCCGGATCGTCATTCCAGGTGCTTTTATCGCCCGTTTAACTTCAATATAGCCTGAGCCTCCGTTCAAGAAAGCCTCAAACGGATCAACGTTGCGATTCTGTTGTATTACGGTGCCGGTAAATGTAATACTCGGTATTTCCAATTTGCCCGTCATTTGCGGATACATGACATACTGGCTCCATGTAACGCAACGGTACGGCCGCCCGTTAACCCGCTCTATATGGTAAGACTTCTGTTGCGGGAGTGATATTTCCTGCGTATGGAATCCGGTCAGATCCGGCATTTTACCCTGAAGCGCAGCCAAATCGACAAGAGTATAAACTTTATAAGTCAGCAACACCGGCTCCTGCTCATGCACACGACGCTTATTGGCGCTGACTTTAATAAACAAGTCGCTCCCGCTAATTGGCGAACTGGCATCACGTAAACGCGGCTGAGCATCTGAATCGTCATGCATGCGTGGCGCCCCGTTATTATCTTGTGCGGTTCCCGAAACCTTTAGAGTCACGGATTTTGAAGTTAAATGTTTCCCATTTGCAACTATATGTGCCGACGGGATGGTATATGCCCCATTTTTAGAAGCACATAAGATAAATGTATAAGTCCTTGACGATGTACTGCTCGTATGCCCATTTACCATTTGGAAGCTGGATTGCGACGACGTATAAGGGCCTGTTATCACTTCCAATCCTTCCGGTATGTTTCCTATCCTGAAATTTTTTGCGTTTTGCGTACTTACCGTATAAGAAAGCCTGAAATTCTCGCCAACAGCCACTTGCGTTGGTACGTTGACAACAAAATCTTGAGCATTTAAAGATAAAACACCCAACAACAATAATTGTAAAATGAAAAAATATCTTTTCATATCAGTACTTCCTTATGATTCTTTTCACCAGTTCTTATCGCTACTTCTACGTGAGCCAGACTTTTGCATGGCTTTCTTCAAACGTTGCTGCGTAGCTTTCTCGTTTTGTATCGCAGCATTGATGAGCTGTTCAGCATTTTCCTTGCTCATTTGCTCTTTAGGCTGCTGTTGCTTGTTTTCGCCTTTATCCTTGTCATTGTTCTTATTCTTATTGTTTTGCCGGTTATTATCTTCATTCTTCTTATTTTCATTCTTATCCTTGTTTTTGTTATTTTTCCTCATCTTCTTGCAAAGCGCAAGATTATAACGCGTCTCATCGTCTTTCGGATTATTGCGCAAAGATTGTTCATAGGCCTTTATCGCATCGTCATACATTCTATGATTCTGGCATATCACACCAATATTATGAAAGACTTGCGCCTTACGAAATTTGTTATTCTCCAACTTAGTCGCTTTTTGATATTGCACAATGGCCGCAGAATCCTTATTCTGCATCATCAAGGCACATCCTAAATTGTAAACAGCTTGGGGATTTGAAGGATTTTTCGACACGGCTTTCCGATACAGGACCTCGGCCTTATCGTATTGTTTATTATTAAAGAGACGGTTTCCTTCACGCACAAATTGTCTATCAGTTTGTGCCTCCGCAATCAACGCGACACAAAATAATAATGCCGCCGTCAAGAGTCTGACCATTCCCGACTTCATATTACATCCAAACTTTATTTAAAAACTTTTATCCTCTTAAACAGCGGGTTTCTGCTTTCAAGAATCAATGTCTCCGCAATCAATGCCAAAAGCAACAATATGCCGACGGCTTGAAACTGCTCGTCGTATTCGCTGTAAACAACACTCATTATGTCACCCTTTTGCAATTTTGCTATCTCGTTATCCAGCTGCTTCTGGGCCATATTGTTATTCTCGACATGAATATAGGCACCACCGCCTGCTTCCGCCACTTGTTTACACATATCTTCATTTAATGCAGACATTACCTCTTGTCCGGAATTATCTTTCATATAGCCGCCATGTCCGTCAGGCAATAACGTCCCTTTTGTCGAGCCTACACCCAGCACAAAGACACGCATTCCTTCTTTTTTCGCTTTCTTGGCAGCTTCCACCGCGCCGCCTTCATGATCTTCTCCGTCTGTAATGACGATTATCGCTCTTCCGACCTTGTCTTGTTTCGTAAAGCTCTTGGAACTCAGGTTGATCGCTTCAGCCAAATTCGTACCTTGCACTGCTATAAGTGACGGATCTATGTTCTGTAAAAACATTTTAGCCGACACGTAATCACTTGTTATCGGCAACTGCACAAACGCGTCGCCTGCAAAAACGACTAAGCCGACCTTATCTTCCGTAAAATTGTCAACAAGATTCTCAATGAGCATCTTGCTCTTATCCAAACGTGAAGGTTCCACGTCTTCGGCATTCATCGAATTGCTTATATCCAATGCTATCAGTACTTCTATCCCCTGACGTTGCTCTTGGTTGATTTTCGTACCCATCTGCGGACGTGCCAACATTATAATAAGCAACATTACAGATGCTATCATCAACCAAAACTTTACCCCCCTTCTTACCGGCGATACATCCGGCATAAGACCTTTCAACAGTGTAAGGTCACCGAACTTCTTAAGTTGCATTTTACGTTTGCGTATTCCCCACAACCTAACAAGCACGAGAATTGGCACAATCACCAATAAATATAAATAAGCAGGATCCTCAAATCTGAACATAGTCTTCCAATTTCTTTTAGTCTTACGGAATACGACGGAATACGACAAGCCTCAGCAACACATCTAACAACATTGTAATCAATGCGGCTAATGCAAACGGTTGATACGCATCATAACGTTTGGAGAATTTCTTAACATCCATCTTGGTCTTTTCCAACTTATCTATATCCCCGTATATCTTTTTTAATTCTTCTGTATTCGTCGCACGATAAAAATGGCCGTCGGCAATGGAAGCTATTTCCTGTAAAGTTTCCACATCTACGTCTGCGCGCAAATTGACATATTGCGTAGTTCCGCCTACTTGCATCGGATAAGGAGCCATGGCCTTGCTGCCAATGGCAATGGTATATACCCTGATGCCAAAACTTTTTGCAATGTTTGCTGCCGTCAACGGGGAAATATCACCCATGTTATTACTACCGTCGGTCAATAATATTACAACCTTACTTTTGGCCTTGCTGTCTTTCAATCGGCCTACGGCGTTAGCCAACCCCATACCTATGGCGGTTCCATCCTCGATAAGTCCACGTGCGGCAATATCAGTACGCACGTTCTGCAACAAACTTATCAACGAAGCGTGGTCTGTGGTCATCGGGCATTGGGTGAACGCCTCTCCTGCAAATATCGTCAGGCCGATATTATCGTCAGGCCGTCCTGAGATAAACTCCGACGCTACACTTTTCGCCGCTTCAATTCTATTGGGCTTTAAGTCTTCGGCCAACATGCTTGTAGAAACGTCCATAGCCAACATTATATCTATTCCTTCCACTGTACGCCGTCCCCAACTATTATATGTCTGTGGCCTTGCCATAACGATAACGACCAAAACGAATGTCACAATACGCAGCAGCGTAGGCAGCCATACAATGCGCACCCTAAAACTTTTCGGTGCATATTGGTAAGCGAAGGTATCGCTCATCATCATCGTCGGCTCACTTTTTTTTCTATATAACAAATACCATAATAAATAAGGTATAAGTAATAGCAGCAACAAAAAGTATTCTTTATTGGCAAATTCCATAACGCTACAAGCTCCTTATATCAACAAAGTGATTTGATATATGACATAAGCCAAAAGCACGAGACCACCCACGGAAAGGGCTATAATTGTGCCTTTTAATGTCATACGCGAACGTATATTACGCCTGTCTGTATCCGTAAGATTCGGTTCTACTCGTTCTACGGTCGGCTGATTCTCAAGTTTTGTCGTATTGATAAACTCTACGGCATTAACCAGATTCGCATCGTTTTCGTTTATCAATGTCGAATATTTTGCAAACTTCACCAAGTCGGCCGTGACAAACAGATCCCTTAACTCGGCTATCATCTTTTGGTCGTTCTCCTGTTGTAATCTCGAGATGATTTCCGTGCTCGTCATTTCCATAGCGTTAAAGCCGAACCGTTCTTTTATATACTTTCTCACGACATCCGTAAGCATAGTATAATACGTCTTTTGGTCTTCCGAGATTGACATCCGGCTTTGCTTGATGCCTTCTATTTCTTTTAAGGCTTTCTGATGCGGAGGCAACTTCTTAATTATACGCACGTGGGCAATTACAGGCTTATTCTCTTTCAGGCGAGTCCATAAATAATATGTCATGACGCACACTAAGACAAATATCACACTCTGCCAAAATGTTCCTTCCCATTCATTCCATTGGAAAGGATTGTCCTGTACGCCTTTCGGAGGATAAAACTTCTCAGGATGCAAAGTGTCTACCGGCACGGTCAGCACTTTTAATGCAAGACTTTTGCTCTTATACTCCTTTCCGTCCACATTAACCTTCATCGGCGGTATATAATACAGGTTCTCGTCAAACGACGTCAAAGTGTATTGCCTTGTAATCTGAACCAATCCATTATCAAGTTGCGACGTGTCAGCGTCAGAGACATCCAACACCTCCACCCCACCGGTGATATACTGCGACGACTGATACACAGGAAGTTTCACTGCAGCACCTTTCTTGGCGGTTACGCTTAATGTAACGTTTGTTTGTTCGCCGATAAGTATCTGTATCGAATCTATCTTAGATTCAACAAACACTTGAGCATAAGTGCATAACACACATGTCACAAACAATATTATACAAAAAATCCGCTTCATTACTTTCATGTGTAAAGTCAATTTTGACAACATATCAGCTACGCATCGAAAATAAATGCATCAAAGCCTTAACGTAATCCTGATTAGTAGCTATATACACATTATCCACATTGCTTTTATTAAATATGTCGTTCAACATTTTCTGCCTATTCGCCCAATATGCGTGATGGGCATTGCGCAATCTCTTATCGCTCGTATCGATATACATTTCATGTCCGGTTTCAGCATCGAGAACTTTCATCAGCCCTACGTTCGGCAGCCGTTCGGCACGAGGGTCGTAAACTTGCAGTGCCACGACGTCATGCTTACGGTTGCATATTGTCAGGGCATTCTCAAATTCATTCTTTACATAGAAGTCGCTCATTAAGAATGCCGTACACCTGCGCTTCAGCACGCTTGTAAGAAACTCAACGGCTATCCTCACATCCGTCTTACGGCTTTCAGGCTGGAAATCAAGCATTTCACGTATTATGAACAGGATATGCTTACGTCCCTTTTTAGGAGGAATGTATTTCTCTATCTTATCAGAAAAGAATATCACGCCTATCTTGTCGTTGTTTTGAATGGCACTGAATGCTAGTGTTGCCGCTATTTCCGTAACAATCTCACGCTTAGTCGCATTCTGAGTTCCAACGTCCAAAGAACCGCTGACATCAATAAGCAACATGACCGTAAGCTCTCGTTCCTCCTCATACACCTTTACGTAAGGTTTATGGAAACGGGCTGACACATTCCAGTCTATGTCACGAATATCATCACCATACTGATACTCACGCACTTCACTGAACGCCATGCCTCGACCCTTAAAGGCAGAATGATACTGGCCTGCGAAGATATTATTACTAAGTCCGCGAGCCTTGATTTCTATTTTCCTGACTTTTTTAAGAATATCCTGAGTTTCCATCAAGGAACCTCCACCTTATTAATAATATCACTTACAATCTCTTCACTCGTTACGTCTGTGGCTTCTGCTTCGTAAGACAAGCCAATACGATGCCTGAGGACGTCATGAGCAACCGCGCGAACGTCTTCCGGTATTACATATCCGCGTCTCTTTATGAACGCATAAGCTCTCGAAGCCTTGGCCAAATTTATGCTGGCACGCGGGCTGCCTCCGAAGGTTATCAAGTCTTTCAGCTGCTGAAGCCCGTACTTATCAGGATAACGCGTTGCAAAAACAATATCCGCAATATATTGTTCTA
The DNA here is from genome assembly GCA_944319945.1 of uncultured Prevotella sp. GTDB lineage: Bacteria > Bacteroidota > Bacteroidia > Bacteroidales > Bacteroidaceae > Prevotella. Next base: position 27,430 of record CALUFN010000081.1, on the reverse strand, counting down.
TTTTTTCATCGATATATACTTTCCTGACCACCTCACGCGCATTGATTATTTCATCGGCAGAGATTACGGGGGTTATTTCCGGTAACGCACCTTGCAGATTCTCACGTATAATTAGTTTTTCCTCTTCTATCGTCGGATAGTCTATCACAACTTTCAACATGAAACGGTCCACCTGAGCTTCCGGCAATGGGTAAGTACCCTCCTGCTCTATCGGGTTCTGAGTGGCCATCACGAGAAACGGATTTGGCAGGTCGAACGTAGAGCTGCCTATCGTGACCTGATGCTCCTGCATGGCCTCGAGTAATGCGCTTTGCACTTTCGCCGGGGCGCGGTTAATCTCGTCTGCCAAAACAAAATTAGCAAATACAGGTCCCTTCTTCACCTGGAACTTTTCATCTTTCTGTGAATATATCATTGTTCCGGTAACATCCGCCGGCAGCAAATCTGGCGTAAACTGTATTCTGCTATATTTCGAGTCAATAAGTTGTGCAAGTGTTTTAATTGCAAGGGTTTTCGCCAATCCTGGCACACCTTCCAACAAGATGTGTCCGTCACTTAACAATCCTATAAGTAATGTCTCAACAAGATGCTTTTGGCCGACGATCACCCGATTCATTCCGGCCGTAAGCCCCGACACGAAAGAGCTTTTTTGTTCTATCAAGATATTCAGTTCACGGATATCTATAGATTCTGCCATAATTCTTACTATTTAATGTTGCACTTAAATTTTAGCGCAAAAATACTACATTATGGACTTATGTGCGAAATTTTGAGACTAAATAATATTAAAATAGGCTCTATATACATATATTTAACGGGCGTTCAACGAATTTTATAGTACAAGACAATAACATATAGAGACATCCCGAAAACACACGGCGAGCCTCTACTTGCAGAACGCCGCCCGCCATGTCCGTACACGAACAAGGCGTATGCAAACATGAAAGCACTTACTCTCCCAGCGTTATGTTGGAGCGTACACGGCTTAATGTCTCAGGCGTCATCTGCAGGTAACTTGCCACATATACGAGAGGTGCCCGCAAGGTCAACTGCGGCGACAGCTTGCAAAGTTTTTGGTAACGGTCTTGAGCCGTCTCGAAGCGCACCAAGTCCGCATGAATCTGCGAATTTATCAAAGACTCCTCAAGAATTTTCCTGTACAATATCTGAATATTGACATTATGCAAAGCTACTTCCTCCAATCTTGCCTTTGGCAATGCGTAGATCATCACCGGCTCAAGTGCTTCTACCTGCAGATGGGTCGGTTCTTCCTTGAAAAGGCTTTCTATGCACATTATTATGCTTCCCTCGGTGCCCATATATTCAGTCACCTCCTTGCCTTTCTTAAAATAGAATTGGCGCACAAGGCCTTTTTCAACATAATAAAGATTCTTGCAAACCTCTCCCTCGCTCAATATCATCTCGCCCTTTGCAAACTTCATAGGCACAAGAACGTCTTCAAGTATGTCAAGTTCATCATGAGTCATCGTACTGTATTTACGGGCCAACTCACGTGCGATATCGCGTTTTGTCTTTAACATTTCCTTCATTGCTCTCCTCCTTTAAATTAATCAAGAACCAAGATCGTCCATATTAACCCCGATCCCCTAAACCGCGAAAGCCATTCTGCCGCACTAGCCTAAGGCTTACCTTATCATCAATCCAACTTCAACACTGCAAGAAACGCCTTTTGCGGTACTTCCACATTACCTATCTGCTTCATCCTTTTCTTACCGCGTTTCTGTTTCTCCAGCAACTTACGCTTACGGCTCACATCGCCGCCGTAACATTTTGCCGTCACGTCCTTACGGACGCATTTCACAGTCTCACGCGCTATTATCTTAGATCCAATGGCAGCCTGAATTGCAATATCGAATTGCTGTCGTGGTATAAGCTCTTTCAGCTTCTCACACATTCTGCGTCCTAACACGGCGGCATTGTCTTGGTGCGTAAGCGTAGACAAGGCGTCTACCGGTTCACCGTTAAGGAGAATGTCGAGTTTTGCCAGTTTCGACGGGCGGAAGCAGTCAATATGATAGTCGAAAGAAGCATACCCCTTAGATATGCTCTTCAATTTATCGTAAAAATCTATCACAATCTCGCCCAACGGCAACATGAAATGCAACTCTACACGATTGCCGCTGATGTATTCTTGGTTGATCAATTCGCCACGCTTGTCAAGGCATAATTTCATTATCGGCCCGATATACGACGTAGCGGTTATAATGGAAGCACGGATGTAAGGCTCCTCGATATGGTCTATCAAGGTCAAATCAGGCAACCCTGACGGATTGTGCACCTCCTTCACTCCTCCCTGCTTGTCGTAAACCATGTAAGAGACGTTGGGAACCGTTGTAATCACATCCATGTTAAATTCACGGTCCAAGCGCTCCTGAACTATCTCCATGTGGAGCAATCCAAGAAATCCGCATCTGAAGCCGAAACCCAAAGCCACCGACGACTCCGGTGAGAACGTCAACGAGGCATCGTTAAGCTGAAGTTTTTCGAGCGAAGCACGTAAGTTCTCATAATCGGCAGGATCAATAGGATACACTCCGGCGAACACCATCGGCTTAACCTCTTGGAAACCGGATATCGCCTTATCGCAAGGACGTGCAACATGCGTTATCGTATCGCCGACCTTCACTTCCTTGCTGTCCTTAATACCACTTATTATATAGCCCACGTCGCCTGTTCCGAGCTTGTTGCGCGGAATCATGTCCATCTTCAACACGCCCACCTCGTCAGCCACATACTCCATTCCGGTATTGAAGAACTTAACCTTATCGCCCTTAGCGATGCTGCCGTTCTCTATCTTAAAGTAAGCGATAATTCCCCTGAACGAGTTAAATACAGAATCGAAAATCAAGGCCTGCAGCGGAGCCTCGGCATCACCGCTCGGATGAGGCACACGCTCAACTACGGCATTTAGGATGTCCGAGATTCCTTCGCCGGTTTTTCCCGACGCGCGGATTATCTCCTTACGGTCACACCCCAAAAGCTCTACTATCTCATCTTCCACCTCGTCGGGCATTGCCGAGGGCATGTCGATCTTGTTTATCACGGGAATAATCTCAAGGTCATGTTCCAAAGCCATATACAAGTTACTTATTGTCTGGGCCTGTACGCCTTGAGTAGCATCTACCACCAACAATGCTCCCTCACATGCGGCAATACTTCGTGACACCTCATACGAGAAATCCACATGTCCCGGAGTGTCAATCAGGTTTAATATATATTTTGTTCCGTTATGCTCATACTCCATTTGTATTGCATGGCTCTTAATCGTGATGCCTCGCTCACGCTCAAGGTCCATGTCGTCAAGCATTTGCCCTTCGGTTATCTGAATTGTTTTTGTATATTCCAATAAGCGGTCTGCAATGGTAGACTTACCATGATCTATGTGCGCAATAATACAAAAATTCCTTATTTCGTTCATCTATCATTATTTTTTGGAACGCAAATATACGAAAAAAAGCCTTTTGTTCCTAAGAAATAGGATTTTTTTATTCATAAATTAATAAAAATGGTACATAGCATATACCATAAAAAAGAAATAATTAATTTTGTACCGCAAAACCAATCATCTTATGAAAAAGTTTCTATTCATCCCTTTATGCGCGTTAGTTTTAACGGCATGCCACGAGAGCCTCGAAGAAAAAGCCGCGCGCGAAGCTGAAGAGTTCACGCGTAAGAACTGCCCGATGAAAATATCCGAATATATAGTCAACGATAGCATGGCTTACGAAAAAGACACACGCACCATACATTATTATTACACAATGAAAGGGCGTGCCGACACCACGGCAATATACACCCCGAAGATAAAAGAAGAATTGATCAAAGGCGTAAAAGACGCCATGTCGCTAAAGACTTACAAAGAGCATGACTTCAACTTTGCATATACATATTTTTCAACAAAAAACAAAGGACAAGTCTTAATAGACGTAAAGGTTACGCCCAAAGACTATAAGAATTAAGGTTATGCAGTTTTACGGTTGTGAGGTTTTACGGTTGTGCGGTTATACGGTTATACGGTTATAGGTCTTAAAGCACATATCATTCCTCATAACCTTAAAACCGTATAACCGCATAACCGCATAACCGCATAACCGTATAACCTCACAACCGTATAACCAAAAACACCTTACTCCTGCTCTAATTTATCGATAGCACGGCACAGTTGGTCCGGGCAACTTGTGCCTTTATTTCCGCAGCAGATGCCGTCGAGCTTGCTCTTCACTTCGTCAACGCGCATGCCCTTAACAAGGGAGCACAGCCCTTTCAAATTGCCATTGCATCCGCCTACGAAACTCACGTCGGATATACGGTTATCGTCGTCAACCTCAAGGTTGATGAGTTTGCTGCATGTTCCTGATGTTACATACGTTACCTTTTTCATATCAAACCGATATTTTTAAACCAACGGACAAGGGAGCCGTCACGGCTCAGCTTTCACCGACCGGGCACAGGCTCCCTTGTCCACACTTAATATCAACAAATCAAAAAAAACAGTTATTCCGGTTTCATGTTAGTGTAGACGTTTTGCACGTCGTCGTCATCTTCCAGCAAATCAACCATCTTGTCAATAGTAGCACGCTCCTCGGGAGTAACGTCCTTCAGGTCGTTCGGTATCCGGGTAAACTCCGCGCCGGTAACCTCGAATCCGTTCTCCTCAAGATGTTTTTGTATCTCACCGAAACTCTTAGGATCGCCGTAAATAGTGATCTCGCCCGACTCCTCGTCTACGTCATACTCGTCGTCCACGCCGTAATCGATAAGTTCGAGAATCAGGTCGTCCATCTCAAGGCCTTCCTTACTCTTAAACGTAAACACGCACTTATGGTCAAACAAGAATGACAGGCTGCCCATAGTTCCGAGGTTGCCGTTAAACTTATTGAATATTGCGCGCACGTTGCCTACCGTTCGCGTGGTGTTGTCGGTTGCGGCGTCTACGAATATCGCAATACCGTGAGGGCCGTATCCTTCATAAGTAACTTCCTTGTAATCGCTTTGGTCCTTACCCATTGCGTTCTTTATCGCACGCTTCACGTTCTCAAGCGGCATGTTCTCGCGCTTTGCGTTGAGAATGATCGAGCGCAGGTGCGGGTTGTTGTCAGGGTCAGGTCCGCCGGCCTTCACTGCAATGGCAATCTGTTTGCCTATCTTCGTAAACGTTTTTGCCATGTGGCCCCATCTCTTCAGTTTCGTTGCTTTACGATATTCAAATGCTCTTCCCATATTTTTTAATTTATATATTCATATCAAAATAAATCATTTCACGACGGCGGCAGCCTCTCATCTCAGCTCGGCCTTAAGCTCCTTCTTCAGGTTTGCGATGAGTTTGTTCATCATCGCGTCTATCTGCTTGTCATTCAGAGTCTTTTCTTCATCCTGCAAGATGAAGTTCACGGCATAGCTCTTCTTGCCCTCGGGCAGGTTTTTCCCTTCATATACGTCAAACAGCTCCACGCTCTTAAGATACTTCTTCTCGGTCTGACGGGCTATGCGCTCTATCTCGCCGAACTTAACGCTCTTGTCCACAAGTAGGGCAAGGTCGCGGCTCACGCTGGGATACTTGCTTATTTCGCGGAAGCTGACGGTATTCTTACGCACGGCTTTTACTATCACGTCCCAATGCAAATCAGCGTAATAAACAGGGTTGGCGATATCAAATGCCTTAAGGAGTTTCCGGTCAACGATGCCCAATTCTACAAGTACCTTGCCGCTGCGCTCCTTCAGCGTCAAGCCTGTGCTGAAGATATCGTTGCTGCTTTCGGCGGTCATGATGGTTGCGGGCACAACGCCTACGCGCCTAAAGATGTTGTCGACGTATGACTTAAGTTCATAAAACGAAGAGTCTTCGTCAGGGTGGGCCCAGTTGCCCGACACGCGCTTACCAGTAACCCACAGCCCGATATGCTTCTCTTCCTTGTAAGCCGCCATCGGGTTTTCGGAGTTCTGCTTCTCTGGAGCGAACTTATAGATGTTGCCTACCTCGAAGAATCTCAGGTCGGGATTTTTCCTGTTAGCGTTATAGGCTATGCTCTCCAAGCCTCCGAACAGCAGAGTGCCGCGCATTACGTTGAGGTCTGAGCTTAGCGGATTCATTATCTTAACAAGATTGTCGCTATGATAATCGCTCAGTCCGTTGTAATACGCTCCCTTTGTAAGCGAGTTGTTCAATATCTCGCTGAAGCCGCACCCCACGAGCTGTTCGCCAACGATGTTTTCCAGCTTGTGCTTGTTGTCTTCGTCGCCCTTGATTACAAGCGAGCTTTTAAGCTGTGTGGGTATCTCCACATTATTATATCCATAGATGCGCAAGATGTCTTCCACGACGTCGCAAGGACGCTGCACGTCTACTCTGTACGGCGGCACGCTCAGCTCCAATCCGTCGGCTGTCTCGCCGTCGATCTTCATTTCAAGGCTCGTAACGATCGACTTTACCAAGTCGGCCGGTATATCCTTGCCTATCAGCCTGTTGACGTAATCGTAACTAAGCGATACCTTAGCGTCGCTGATAGGTTCGGGGTAAACGTCCCTTATCTCCATCGACACCTTGCCGCCGGCCAGCTCCTTACACATGATGGCGGCCTGCTTCAGGGCGTAGATCACTCCGTTCGGGTCGATGCCGCGCTCGAAACGGAACGACGCATCGGTGCTCAGGCCGTGCCTGCGGGCACTCTTCCTGATCCAAGTGGGGTGGAAATAGGCACTCTCAAGCACTACGTTCTTCGTAGTCTCATATGTTCCGCTGCCTTTACCGCCGAACACTCCGGCTATACACATGGCGTCTTCTTCATTGCAGATAGCCAAATCGTGGGCCCCCAGCTTGTGTTCCACGCCGTCGAGCGTGACGAAAGGCGTGCCTTCTGGCATCGTCTTGACTATTATATGATTGCCTATTACCATGTCTGCGTCAAAGCAATGCAAAGGCTGGCCGTAAGCCATCATTATATAATTAGTGATATCTACAATATTATTAATAGGGCGCAAACCTATCACTCTGAGCCGCTCTTGCAGCCAAGCGGGGCTTTCCTTCACGTCGCAGCCCGTAATGCTCACGCAGGCATAACGCTTGCACGCGTCGTTGTTCTCTATCGTAACGTCCACCGGCAGCTCATTGTCGTCAACGGTAAAGGCACTGCAATCTGGACGGTGCAGCGAAGTCTTGTACCCATTGCGCACCAGCCAGGCGTATAAGTCGCGCGCAACGCCCCAATGCGACAGCGCGTCGGCACGGTTGGCCGTTATGTCTATTTCTATCAGCCAGTCGCTTTCAAGATGATAATATTCCGCCGCAGGCAGGCCTACAGGCGCATCGTCGGGCAGCACGATGATGCCCGCATAGTCAGTGCCTACGCCTATTTCGTCTTCGGCGCATATCATGCCGAAACTTTCCACGCCGCGCAATTTAGACTTCTTTATCACGAATTCCTTGTCGCCGTCATACAGCACGCATCCCAAATCAGCGACAATCACCTTTTGCCCGGCTGCCACGTTGGGCGCGCCGCAGACTATCTGTGAAGGGGTCTCGCGGCCCAAATCCACCGTAGTGACATGAAGATGATCTGAATTAGGATGAGGCTCGCACGTCAGCACCTTACCTACATACAGGCCCTTAAGTCCGCCTTTCACGCTTTGCACCTCCTCGAGAGCGTCAACCTCAAGTCCGGTCGAAGTCAGTGCGTCGCAAACTTCTTGTGGCGTAAGGTCGAAATCAACATAGTCCTTAAGCCATTTATAAGATATATTCATCGTTTTATGTTTTGATATATACGCCTTAATACGGACAAGCCCCACCTCAAAACCACCGGCGGCACCAGCTTGCCGCACCGCCGATTCGGGCTTGTCCTTACGGCTTCTCTCTAAGCCGAGCGCAAAATTACTAAATTCCAATCATCTACACAAACGTTTGTAACAAAAACTGAATGTTTGGCTTTCACCGTAAACGCAAGCCCGCGCCGTCCAGCCTGCCGACAAGGCGTAACGTCTGCCGTTACGGCGAAGCGCACTAAACACACGTTAACACAAAATCGTTAAATAAAGCTAAGCACAGCGTTGCAAACTTTCCAGTTAACGCAACGAGGGCGGCCTTAATGCGTAGCAACAGCCATCCGTGGGCAAATTCCGCAAAAAAATCAGGAGAGACCAACACCTTGTAAGACAACGACTTACAGCCAAAGCAAAGTTCAAGAGCCTCATACGAGAGGCAAAACACAGGCAATTTGGGTCTTAAAACACAGCTTCAGAGCGAATGAACAGCGGCAAAACGCAAGGCAAAAGGCCACGAATCACACGGCAAAAGGTTGCCTTTAACGTCGGCGGAGTGGACAAACCGTGCATAAACGGCACCGCACGGACAAGGCCTACGCCTATTTCGCGAAAAACGATTGTAAAGGAATCTGACACGGGAAACAGTTAAATAATCTTTCCACGAAACAACTACGCGAGGCACGGCATTTGACACGGGCATGACGCGATGTTGTTTGTTTTCACTTGATAAATAAATTTTTTAAAATAAAAAGTACTATCTTTGCAACAAAATTAAGAAATCGAGGTTATATAGAATAAGACAATTAAGAATAAAAGTGAACAACATAACATATACGGAAAAAGACGATTGCGTGGCCGGAAGCAGGCGTGATGCCATGAACGCAGTGCAGCGTGGCATAAAAAGAGCACTCGACGTAGTGTTCGCCTTCTTGGGCTTAATCGTGCTGTCACCCGTATTCCTTATAATATACGTAATGCTGAAAAGGCAGAAAAACGGGCCGGCCATATTCTCGCAAGAGCGGATAGGCTATAAAGGCCGCCCGTTCACCATATATAAGTTCAGGTCAATGAGCGACGTGGAAAAGGCTCCACGTTTGATGGCGAAATGCGACGAGAGCAACTCGACCAAGACGGAACGCTTCTTACGCGAGCACCACTTGGACGAGCTGCCGCAGCTGTGGAACGTGCTGAAAGGCGACATGTCGTTCGTAGGTCCGCGACCGGAACGTAAATATTACATCGACAAGATCATGGAGATCGACCGTGATTATGAATTAATCTACGAAATGCGCCCGGGGCTGACTTCGGAAGCTACCCTCTACAACGGATATACCGACAACATGGAAAAGATGCTGAGACGCCTACACATGGACATCCGTTACCTGGAAAACAGGTCGTTGGCCCTCGATTTCAACATAATCCTCAAGACGGCGCTAAGCATAATAAGCGGAAAAAAGTTTTAAGACAACCTCATACAGGACAAGTAATGAAAAGATATTTCATATTATTGCTTCTCGTGTCATTATTGTCGGTCAACGGCATGGCACAGTCATCCATGACCGACGAGCAGGTCATGGAATTTGTCGTAGAAGAACACCAGTCGGGCACGTCGCAGGCCCAGATAGTAACAAAACTGATGCAGCGCGGAGTGAATATAGAGCAGATACGCCGTGTCAGGGATAAATATGAACGGTTGTCGAAAAACCAGGGATTAGGCACAATAGACTCTAACGGGAAATCAGGCGACCGCCTGCGGACGAACAACAGCAAGACGAAAAAGAAGAAGTCGCAATCAACCGACGACGAGATGCTGCCCTCATACCGCCTGACCGACGGCAGGGAAAAAGACGACACGTACAAGAACGTGTTCGACGAGAACAACGAAGACTGGCTCATGATGCAGGACGAGCTGAACGGATTCATCCCCGACACTGCAGCAATCGTTGAAAAATACATGGCCGAAAGGAAAAAGAAAAAGACGAAAGTGTTCGGCCGTGACATATTCAACAACAAGGACCTGACCTTCGAGCCTGACATGAACATAGCCACACCGCAGAACTACAGGCTCGGCCCGGGCGACGCCGTCTACATAGACATCTACGGCGCGTCGCAAAAAACGATAGAAAGCACTATATCGCCCGACGGCACGGTAACGATAGAAGGGTTCGGCCCCGTGCAAATAAGCGGTATGACCGTAGACGAGGCCAACGCCAAGCTGCGGTCTACATTAGGCTCGCGCTACAGCAGTTCGAAGATAAGGCTCACCGTAGGACAGACGCGCACGATACTCATTAACGTGATGGGCGAAGTGGAAAACCCCGGCACTTATACGCTGCCGGCCTTTGCCACGGTGTTCCACGCGCTCTACATGGCCGGAGGAACCAACGACCTGGGAACCCTGCGCAACATCAAAGTGTACAGGAACAACAGGCTGGTGTCCACCGTGGACATTTACGACTACATCCTCAACGGCAAACTTACGGGCAACATCCGCCTTGCTGACAACGACGTGATTTCGGTTGGAGCCTACGACTGCCTCGTAAACATTACGGGAAAGGTGAAGCGCCCGATGTTCTACGAAATGAAAAAGAATGAAAGCGTGGCCACGCTTCTGAAATACGCCGGAGGATTCACCGGCGACGCTTATAAGAAATCAGTAAGACTGGTACGCAAGGCCGGTAAGGAATATTCGGTATATAACATCGACGAGTTCGACATGAGCGACTTCCAGCTTAATGACGCCGACTCTGTCAGCGTTGACTCAATACTGCCGCGCTTCTCAAACATGGTTGAGATAAAAGGCGCCGTGTTCCGCCCAGGCATGTACCAAGTGGGCGGAGACATCAACAGCGTAAGGACGCTCATTGAGTTTGCCGACGGCCTGAAAGAGGAGGCATTCACCGCGCGTGCTGTGATGCACAGGATGAAGCCCGACCGCACGCTCGAGGTGATACCGGTAGACGTTGACGGCATAATGGCAGGACGCGTGGCCGACATCCCCATACAGAACAACGACGTGCTCTTCATCCCGACGAAGCAGGAAATGATGGAAGACCAGACCATAACGATACACGGAGAAGTGTATTATCCCGGAAAATACAAATACGCCGACAACGAAACGCTTGAAGACTTCATACTGCAGGCCGGAGGACTGAAGCAGGGAGCCTCAACGGTGAAGGTAGACGTGGCGCGCCGCATCACCAACCCGAAAGCCCTGACCACCGACTCTGTGATAGCGCATACGTACACGTTTGCGCTGAAAGACGGTTTCGTGATCGACGGTGAACCGGGATTCAAGCTGATGCCGTTCGACGAAGTGTACGTGCGCAAGAGTCCCGGATTCTACAAACAGCAAAACGTGACCGTAGAAGGCGAAGTGATGTTCGAAGGCACTTACACCCTGTCGAAAAAGAACCAACGCCTCAGCGACCTGATAAAGAGCGCGGGCGGCGTTAACGACCGTGCGTATGTGGCCGGCGCACGCCTTGAAAGGAAACTCGACGAGAACGAGCGCAAGAGATACGAGGCCGTACTAAAGATGGCACGCGAGCAGGCGGAGAACCTTGAGATAGAGGCCGCGTCGCTCAACAAACAAATCAACATCGACAACAACAGCGAGAAACTGAAGAAGTTCGAGGTGCCCGAGACTTACTCCGTAGGTATCGAGCTTGACAAGGCTCTTGAGAATCCCGGATGCGACGCAGACATCATCCTGCGCGAGGGCGACCGCCTTGTAGTACCGCAATATACGGCCACAGTAAAAATCAACGGCGAGGTGCTGTATCCCAACACCGTAGGCTACCTGAAAGGGAAAAACGTGAAATATTACATTAATCAGGCCGGCGGATTCAGCGAAAGGGCGAAGAAGAAACAAGCATACATAATATATATGAACGGCACCATCGCAAAAGTGAGCGAAGGGGCAAAGCCTATGCCGGGCTGCGAAATATTCGTTCCGGAAAAGAACGTAAGCAAGATGACGATAGCCGAGAAGATGGCCATCGGAACAACGGCCGCCTCTATCGCGACGATGATTGCCACACTGGTGAATATATGGAAATAAAACGATGACGCAGAGGTGGCGTAACAGATAAATGCGCACCTCACCCACACGGCGTAACGGCACCACAAGGAAACGATAATGACACAAGACATAAGGAACAAGAGGACAACCCTGATAAAGAAAAACGTTCTTTACTCTTTCCTCATAAAAGGCTGGGGAGCATTAATCATATTCCTACTGGTGCCCATCACCCTGAAGTGTCTCGGGGAATACACTAACGGAGTCTGGCTGACAATAAGCAGCCTGCTGGTTTGGATAGACCAAATGGATATAGGGTTAGGCAACGGCCTGCGCAACAAGCTGGCCGCATTCATAGCTGAAGGTAACTACGGCAAGGCTCGCGAAGCGGTGTCGTCGACGTTCTTCATGCTAATCCTGATCATACTGCCCATAACTTTGGTTTTATGCACGCTTATAAAGTTTTCGGACGTATATTCATTTTTCAACGTCGACGAAAATATAATAAGCGACTTCAGCACCGTATTAATCATATCCACGACATTAGTTTGCTCGACATTCATTTTCAAGTTTGTCGGCAGCTTTTACTTAGGCATACAAATGCCGGCCATAAACAACCTGCTGGTGGTAATCGGGCAGACATTAACACTGCTGACCACCATCACGTTGTATTATTCAGGTTGCCACTCGCTATTGGCTATTGCCGTAGCCAATACTTTTCCGCCGCTGCTTGTCTACTTGGCATGCTGCCAATACACGTTTAACCACAAGTATAAGCACATGCGGCCTACGTTCAGACTGGTAAACAAAGGCATGGCCAAAGAGCTGTTCGCATTCGGGATCAAGTTTTTCATATTACAGATGTGCGGCGGCATCTTGTTTCTGTCGAGCAACCTGCTCATCTCAAAACTATTCTCTCCCGAAGTGGTGACTCCTTACCAAATTGCATATAGGTATTTCTCGATTATCTTGTTGGTGTTTACCATTATCTGCACTCCGTTTTGGACGGCAACCACCGACGCGTATAAAAAGAATGACACCAAATGGCTGAAGGAAAGCGACCGCATATTGAACCGCTTAATCCTTTTAGTTATCGGCGCGATAGTCATAATGATAGCCATTTCTCCATTATTCTATAGGATATGGATAGGCAGCGAGGTTCACATCCCATTCACGATGACCGTAATGATGGCCCTGTTCATCGGCATAACAATATGCAGCCTACGTTATTCGTACATCCTAAACGGCTTCGGAGCGTTAAACCTGCAGTTGATAACGACGTTAACGGCCGCCATCTCCTTTATCCCATTATCCGTCACGGTATCCCGCCTGACCGACAACATCGCCATGTTCATGGGGGTTATGTGTTTCGTCAACTTACCAGGATTAGTAATAAACATGATACAATACAACAAGATAATCAATAAAACAGCAAAAGGAATATGGAAAAAGTGAATATGAACAATTTCAAAAAGCCCATAGACATAAATAAAATATCCCAAACCATTTGGAGCCATAGGAAAACATACTACTATGCTTTACCCATAGTTGCAATAGCTACATACTTGTTGGTATGTTGCGTTCCACGCTATTACATGAGCAGTGTTGTCTTAGCACCTGAAAGCTCAGACAACATGTCTCTTGGCGCATTCAGCTCATCACTTTCATCTTTAGGGTTAGGTTCGTTAGGAAAACTCTCGAATAACGACGCAATCTCGCCTGATTTGTATCCTGACTTATTGTCGTCAAATGATTTTGTCGTCCAAATGTTCCCGATAAAAGTAACAAACAAGAACGGAGAGATCAGTACGAATTATTATGATTATTTAAATACGAAACAGAAAGAGGCATGGTGGAATAAGATAAGAGGGTTTATCATGGAACTAATCAACCCCACCCCTAAAACAAACTTTAAAGGAACTGAAAAGGTAAACATATTCTCAATGTCAAAAAAGCAACAAGACATTGCAGCTAAAATAAAGAAAAACATCAGTTGCGAAATTGACCAAAAGACATACGCTATAACAATTAGCGTAAAAGACCAAGATCCTGTCATCTGTGCAACAATAGCTGACTCTACACGTCAATATTTACAAAACTTTATAATAAAATACAGGACAAACAAAGCACAAAACGATTATTCATATTACAGCAAGTTGTGTGAAGAAGCTAAAAAAGAATATGAAAAGGCACGACGTAAATACGCGCAATTCTCAGATGCCAATATGGACGTAACCATAAGGAGCGTAAGCTCGAAGATCGACGACTTGGAAAATGAAATGCAGCTAAAATATAACATTTATTCGTCAATGAATACGCAAAAGCAGGCCGCTTTAGCCAAAATACAAGAAAAGACACCCGCCTTTACCACGTTACAAAGTGCTACGGTGCCCATCAAACCGGCCGGTCCCAAAAGGATGCTCATATCATTGGCTATGACATTCGTGGCATTTGTCGTCATGTCTGTATATTTTCTTAGGAAGAATATATGCTGATAATACTCTTAATAGTCATACTTTCACTCTTTGTCGCAGCTTTATTTGCGGAAAATCTGCCGAAACAATACCATAAATATCTTTTTTGGTATTGCGTGATAGCATTTGTCCTTCTGTCAATGACCCGACCGGGATCATACGTAAGCGACTATTTGAATTATGAAAAATATTTTTACTCCTTTGACGATATAAAGACAAAACTTATAGTAGAAGCTACGTTTTTATGGATCAGCGAATTTGTATATAATCATGGCGGAACATTGCGCATTGTTATTTACATATACGCCTTGATCTCCATTCCGTTAAAATTATACTCTATAAGAAAGTTAACGAACGAGACGGTATTTTTACTTTCAATGATGATATATGCAAGCAATTATTTCATGTTACATGATTGTGAGCAGATCCGTTTAGCCGCAGGCATGGCTTTTGGGATGTATGCAATATATCTTAAAGTCGAAGGAAAACAAAAAATGCTTATGGCTTTAATGATCATCATCGGTATTAGCTTTCACCATACGGTTGCCGCACTGATAATTCCGTTACTTATCAGCCCGAAACAAATGAACAAAGGGTGGAAATGGACTATCGGGATATTAGTCCCGGTCTGCATAGGTTTATGGATTCTCCACATAAATCCAATTACGTCACTTCCGATTCCATATATCAAGGAAAAACTTATATTATACGAAATGGCTATTGCTGAAGGCAAGCACCCTGACGTAAGAGTCATTAATATTATGGTGTTATTCCGTATCGCCCTGTTTTATTTCATTTTATATTACTACGATAATATTCTTCCTCACTTAAAGGCGTTACCAATTTTATTAATATGCGATGCCTTGTCAATAGTTTCATGGTTTGCATTATCCGAAATGTCAGTAATTGCCGTAAGAATTTCACAATTATATGGATTCATCGAAGTCATTCTTTTTGCAAGCATATACTACACAATAAAGCCATCATGGTTCGGTAAAACATTTATCGGACTGATCGCATTGTATTTCTTTGCTCAAAATTACGTTTACAACCAATTTGGATTTAGATAAGAACATTAATGGATGCCATTAACAATAGAGGTGAAATCTTATTTGTCATCGTTATTTGTGGATGCAAGATAGAAGAGTCAATAACTTTCAAGACGCTTATTGACCGTGAACACATCCACGACGTATTTGTTTATGATAATACTGCAACAACGCAATACACGGATTTACAAATAGCTGAATATGTACACGACACATCAAACGGAGGACTTGGCAAGGCTTACAACACAGCATGCAAATATGCCGTAAAGAACGATTACAAATGGATGATGCTGTTAGATCAGGATACATACTTTCCTAAAGGAGCTTTAAGCGAATATACAAAAGCTATAAAATCAGTACGCAGCATTAACATGATTGTGCCACAGCACAAAATCCAAAACGGGAAATTCATGTCGCCGACACATTATTTCATGAAAACATCCAAACTTCAAGATAAAGTTCCAACCGGTTATGTTCATTTCAACGATGCGTCTCCCATTAACAGCGGCATGTTAATTAGCGTAGAATCGTTTATTAAGGCCGGAGGGTACGAAGAATCCGTATGGTTGGATTTCTCGGATATTTGCTTTATAGAAAAGTACAAGAAAATATATGATCAGTTTTACGTACTTCCACAAGTTGTCTGCGCCCAAACATTCTCTTCAATTGAGACTGATAAAAAGAAAATATATAAAAGATTCCGTATTTACCTTGAATGTGCAAGAAACTTTCCATGCGATACAATCCTTGACCGCATATCATTGAATATAACGACGCTCAGGCCGACCTTATCACGCACAATTAAAGAAAGATCTTTCCGTTATATCAATGCGTACTGGAATATTTATATACTCGGTAAAAACAAAAAGAATCACTAATTATGAAACGGCACGTATTAGTACTCATGTCAACATATAACGGCGAGAAATATCAGCGCGAGCAGATTGACAGCATCTTGACGCAACAAGATGTCGATGTTGATTTGCTCGTGCGTGACGACGGTTCTAAAGACGACACGCTGAAAATACTCGACGAATACCAATCAAATGGGAAACTAACATATTACACCGGGCCGAATTTGGGACCGCAGCGGAGCTTCATGCACCTTTTACAAAACGCGCCTAAAAGCGAATATTACGCTTTTGCCGACCAAGACGACGTATGGATAAAAGACAAACTGTCATGCGCGGTAACAAAACTGAGCAAAAACGAAGATAAACCGGCCTTATATTTCTCGCAAACGCAAGTAACCGACGAGAACCTAAACTTGAGAAAAAGCGTAATAATCAATCCGTTACTTACATTCGGAGAATCATTGATTTACAAGTATGTTAACGGTTGCACAATGGTTTTCAACCACAATTTACGACAAATTATTTCAAACCAAACACCTAAATGCATGCCCATGCATGATATGTGGATTTACTCTATTGCAATGGCCTTTGATGCACATGTCGTCTTTGACCCTACCCCACACATATTGTATCGCCAACATACGACCAATGCCGTGGGAGCAGGGCATGGCTTTATGTTTGATTGGAATTTACGCATAAGACGTTTCTTATCTCACGGGAATATACGTTCAAAACAAGCTGAAGCCTTAAAATATTATTATGGGGATAATATTCCCGAACACAACTTACGGAAACTGACACTATTTTTAGAAGGGAAACATAGTTTTATAAGACGAATAGCTATTTTATTTAACAAAGATTTCAGGTGTTCAGACCGAACAACACAAATCTTGTTTTGGATAAACTTACTTGCTAATAAATATTGAACAAACGCAATATGAAGAAAGCTAAAATATCCGTTTGCATCGCATCATTTAATGGTGCTAAATATATTAAGGAGCAACTGGAATCAATTCTATCACAGTTAAAGCCTGACGATGAAGTCATAATTTCTGATGACGGCTCATCCGACGAAACTTTAAATATAATAAAAAAACTTTCGGATAAAAGAATACGAATATTCAAACACGAAAAGAACCAACAACTGAAGAAGAAATATTTAAGTTCGTTTTACTTTTCATCCTACAATTTTGAGAATGCGATAAAACACGCGACAGGTGATATTGTTTATTTATCAGACCAAGATGACAAATGGGATAAAGACCGAATAAGCAAGACCTTGCCATATTTAGAGAAATATGATTTCCTAATGTGTAATTATGCAATCATGAACATGAATGGGGTAATTACAAATGAAAAATACTTACAATCCAATCCAATTGGGAAAACATTGTTTTGGAATCTTTGGAAGATACCTTTCAGAGGATGTTGTATGTCATTTAGAAGGGAAGCATTATTTAAGGCCTTACCTTTCCCGAAGAACTGCATCAATCATGATATTTGGATAGGTCTTATACTTGTACATAAGGGATATAAATGCAAATTTGTAGACATACCTTTACATTATTACAGATCACACACAACAAACGTGTCATCGGTAGTTGGTAAAAGTCCTAATCCTTTATGGTTCAAAATCGCTTACAGACTTCGTTTCTTATATCAAGTGATTACCTTTTAAGTACCGCTACTCATTGGCAGTGATTATTCTTACGGCGATGATTACAGTTTTAAACGGTATTCTTTCAGTCTACAAGACACGGCCTCTTACCGTCCAAAAGACGGCCTTTTACACTATAAAAGGAAGCCAATTGCAAACGTGTCGAAGTGAAGTGGAAATCGTAAGTAAAAGCCGCCTAAACACAACAAACTGAAAGCGTATGCCTTTAAACAAATAATCCAGCAAACGGATATGAACAATAAACAATCAATAGACATGAGAATTATTTTGACTTTATACTTACTTATCTTGACAACATTTAATGCTTCAAGTAATACAAGCGCATCCATGCCTATTATTGCATACATGGGACCGCCGGTGAAAAGCGTTTCAGTTGCTGAATATAATGAAATGCAGATGTGCGGATTCACACATACTCTTAACATATACAACACTATCGAGGACGCAAAGGCCGACTTGGAAAGAGCTGCAAAAACTAAAATAAAGGTCTTCGTACATACTCCGCAACTCACCAACGAGCCACGCTTGTCTGCTATGAACCTGAAACAGCATTCAGCGTTAGCCGGATATTTCCTTGCGGACGAGCCTGACGTTGAAGGGTTAACAACGTTTGGACTTAAGGCGCGGCAAATAAGAACGGTAGACCCGACACGCCCGTGCTATGTAAACCTTCATCCTTACTATGATGACAACCAGATGAGAAACATCGGCGTAAAATCGTACCGCCAATATTTGCAAGACGCATCAAAAATGGGATTGCCGCAGATTTCATTCGACTTTTACCCTGTTACTAAAAACGGATTGCGCAATACATGGTTTTTCACTTTGGAAGAAATCAGGAAAGAATCACTCCGGACAAGCACTCCGTTCTGGGGATATGTGCTGACCGTTCCGCACACAATCTATCCCGCTCCGACATTAGAGGCCCTAAGGTTGCAGGCTTATGTCAATCTTGCTTACGGCGCCCAAGCCATTGAATATTTCACTTACCGGACGCCTATTGACGACAGGTACGACTTCAAAGACGCGATAATCGGGCTTGACGGAAAGCGTACAGCCATATACAATCTGGTGAAAGCGTTTAACCGCGAGCTTAAAAATGTCTCACAGATCTTCAATAAAGCGAAAATCAACCACGTAGGACACCTGATCAAGATTCCGCCATATTGCGCAAAAGCAAAGGTGCCCGCATGCATAAAAAGCCTTATCGTCAAAGGCAAAAAGGGTGCCGTAGTATCAATCATAACAAAGAACAAGCATGCTTACATGGCTGTCGTGAATAAAGATCATACGGAAGGGATGTCGCTGCAAATTAAGGCCGCATCAGACAAAGTCGTTCATGTCACCAAAACGCTCAACACAGAGAAATTGAAAAACTCATACCAAATAAATCCCGGAGACATCGCTCTTTTTAAATTAAAATAAATCGTATTATGAAAATCTGCATATTAACACCGCGTTTCCCCATGCCTGAAAACGGAGGAGACGTATTAAGAATAAACAACATAGCCCGCTACTTTAAGTCACAAGGGCACGAGTTATTGTTAGTTTCATTCTATGACACCCCCATAGACATGAACGAGGCAATGCGCTTATATGACAAGATCTACACAGTAAGGCGCAACAAAGGCGTGTCGACGCTTAATTCCCTGCTATTCCTGCTAAGCGGCCGTCCCATCCAATGCGGATACTATCATGCCCGCGCTTTTACAAAGAAGTTTAACGAGGTGCTTGAAAAAGAACATCCCGACATGTTCGTTGCCCATTTATTGCGCATGGCCCCATACTTGGAAAAGGCAGGATTAACCGACCATGCAACTGTTGAGATGACGGACGCATTGTCAAAGACATATTCAATGTCGTCAAACGCGAAGGGAGGATTATTGAAGAAAATCATCTATAGAATAGAGCGCAACCTTATTGAAAGATATGAAGACCATGTAATAAAAACTTTCCCTAAGGTAGTGTTGGTTTCACAGGCGGACATCGACTTCTTAAAGAAACGCATCGCCTCGCCGTCACTATCCTTGCATACAAACGGAGTAGAATGCCTACCGAACATACCGACAAATTATAATCCGAATAAAATATGTTTCATCGGCAACATGCGCACCTTGCAAAATCAAGATGCCGTATTACGTTTTGTGAAAAACATATTCCCCATCATTTTAAAGAACAGGCCTGATACGGTGTTCTACATCGTCGGCGCCGAACCGTCACGGGAGATACAAAACCTGAATAATAAGAAGAACATAATAGTGACCGGCTTTGTAAACGATCTGGAAGGAACGATTTCAGACTCATGTCTCGCAGTGGCACCAATAAAGATAGCGGCCGGGATACAAAACAAGGTATTAGTAGCTATGGGGTGCGGCATACCTGTTGTAATGACATCTTTAATATCAAAGGCCATACCCGAGCTTATTGACGGCAAGAACTGCTACATTAAGGATGATGACGAATCTTTCGCAAACGCATGTATCTCGATAATGAACGATGAAGCATTACGGAATGACATGAGAATAAACGGCTTCAACACCATACGCGACAATTACTCTTGGAACGAGAAGCTGCGTGGCTACTAACATGTAAATCCCCTCAATATGTCATTGAGATGTATTCTCGCAAAAACATTTCAAATGACATATTGAGGGGAAAACGCATATCCATGTACGCCTCTTATTCCTCTACGGCCGGCACTGCGTACTTATCACCCGTAGCACGTACTACGTCTCGTGCCGCTTTCTCGGGGACTCCGGGACGTTCCACCCTTGCGCCCAATCCGGTAGCCGTCCGTTTGAACGCGCCGTTGCCGTCTTCAGGCTTAATAACCATATCATTATACTTGACTATAAGATAAACGGCAAGTTGTTTCCAACGAGCCAACATTTGTTCGGCTTTCGCATTGCTATAGTCGTTAAGATAATCAATCATCCGCCCTTCATCCAATTTGCAGGCTTCAGCCTCTATCCTGCCTTGCTCTGCATCGTAACCGGCCTCAAGCGAATCCCTGACTTCCTTCAAGGAGCCGAACATCATTGAGTAACGCGGATAAACCATATTGCTCACCCAATTACAAACCCAATACGCATTTTTATCACTAAACGTCACGGCGTCGGCACCGGGAGTGTTATAACATTCTGGCTGTACCGTGTTTCCACAATAAACAGGAGTGTACGCAACCATATTGCCGTCGTCGTTTCCGAACCAAAGGATGCCTCCTACCTGCCTCGGCAGCCAATAGCGTAATTGTGCTATATACGAAAAGCCCGACTGCTGCGTAGAAGTAGGCCGCTCGTTGAAATATTCCTTACCGTCTACCTTATACGTGAGCGGCGTTGGGCGGTAAGGCATGCCCCAAATGCCCTGCCCCGGATCGTCGTCAAGAGCGAAAGGCGTACCTTCAAAATGGTCACGCATGCAATCACGGACATCCTGAAGCGTCACTTTCTTATTTGGGACAATCCACAACGGCATAGGCTCTGCGTCTTTCACTTTTCCCTCTGCATACGGCAGATATCGGTTCATGTCGTTAGAAAAATGATTGAAGAAGCTCCACACACGTGCCTCACAAAAGCGCCGTCCTGAAAAATCAGGATATGCATAGGTCTCACAAAAATTAAAGTCCTCGTCTTTTCCGTCAAACCAGCCTTTGTCCCTTGCGAATTTGATGCAATCCTTCGAGAACATCACGTTCTTTTTGTCTTTTTGATTGAAAGTGCGTATGCGGCTTTGGTTTGCATGTGCGCAGATGGCATCGTCCGGTATTCTCAATGCCACCCAAACCACGCCTTTACTGCCCGGCCCCTTGCCAAGCATTTCCATGATCCAAGCCTCATTAGGATCACAGATTGAAAACGTCTCACCCTCAGAGCAATAGCCGTATGTCTCGGCAAGGGTTGTCATCACCTTGATTGCCTCACGCGCAGTCTTAGAACGCTGTAAGGCGATATATATCAAAGAGCCGTAATCAAGGATTCCCGTAGAATCGACCATCTCGTGCCGTCCGCCGAAAGTGGTTTCACCTATTGACACCTGATATTCGTTAATATTACCTATAACGTTGTAAGTTTCAGCCGCTTCGGGTATCTCGCCGTGGTATTCCTTAGTGTCCCAGTCATAAATCTGCCGCATTTCCCCTTTTGCATGCTTACCGGCAGGATAATGACATAACCCGATAAACATGCCATAATCATCTGCGTTATAGGTGCAAAACACCGAACCGTCGGCACTGGCCTTCTTGCCGACAATGAAATTAGTACATGCATAGCCCGTGAAGGACGCTATAAGCATGACCGCCGTAAGAAATAACTTTTTCATATACACTATGTCTTTATAAAATATTTGTCCACACCGTATCCGGTTTCACAATAAGCACTCAGTATCTGAAATGTGTCGTGAATATCTTCTTATTGTTTCGATTATCAAGAGCCAAAACCGTCAATTTACGCATTAAGCCGTTCTTCCTAATCGGTGACTCCGACAAGCGGCACACATACATGTTTGACTTGTCTTGACGCTCAAACAAGACAAACACGCCGTCAACGTATCCCTTAAGCATGCGTAAGCCGCTTTTCGCGTCATACGCGGCAATCCTCAACCTATCTCCAGCTGCGCCAAAGGCGGTAAGCACCGGACTTTCGTCGTCATAGGCAATCTCGTATCTTGCTCCTAAATCGCGTATGCGGCCGGTAACCCAGCCGTCGTCAAACGTTCCGCCTATATATCGGTCAACGCCATAATGGCTAACGATATACAACTTATCAGGATGCGGGACATTCCTGTCTGACTTGATACTGATTTCAGCCCAATCGAAAAGAGGATACGACCTATCATAAAAGCTCCATTCACCGGATATTGCGTCATGCTTGTATCTCACCTTCGGCGACAACTCCACATTGTCCGGCAGCGAGCCGGGTCTAACCACGAGCGAGACTCCTGGACGTTGAAACACATTCAGCCTATCATACGCCAACATATTCAATACGCTTGGCACAGGCTTTGGCGGAATATCGGCACGGCTTCCACGCACCGTAAATGAATATCTGCGCGAATTTCCAAAAACATCCGTCAGCGTATAAGACATCTGATAATCACGCTCTTCGCTAAAATCCACGATACCGCCGCAACCGCCTGAAGCATAAATTACAGGCAAAGTGTTGCCCGGCTCAACGAACGATTTCATATACCACACACGTGATCGACAATAATGATCATAATCACCCCATGAATTTACCATACGGTTGCATAAGGCGGGTATGCTGTCTACATCGCTTTCAAAAACGGTTTTGCCGTCAACGGCGAACACGACATGGCGGACTCCGAGTATGCCGAAGCTGCCTTCCATATAGTCATTCGCCCAAATGCCGAACCCCACCTTGCCCCATGCCTTAAACTCTCTCGTGAGCGAAGTGGAAACAAAACCGTACGACTGCCGGCGCCGCGAGCCGCAAAACACGCCTTTGCCTTCAACGGGATACGCCATAAACGCATGTACTATGGGCTGCGTAGTGTCCGTAACAAAGTCTTTTAAGTAATCAAGAGGGTCAAGAAAGCTCCATGTCCTCGTATCATGAAACTCCAAATGCAAATGAGGAGCCTTGCTCGCACCGGTGTTTCCGCTTACAGCAATCAACTGTCCACGTGCTACGGGAAAATCAGTAGGACGCAGACGCACATCGGCAAAACAATTCTGATTGGCATACTGCCATTTCCGCACCATGGCCGCTAATTGCGGAACAAACTTCTTCAAATGGCAATACACCGTAGTCGTTCCGCCGGGATGACGCACATAAACGGCGTTGCCGAAGCCTCCGAGTCCTACGGTAATACGGCTTACGTACCCGTCGGCAACCGAGAATACCGGCTTGCCCTCTACCATGCCCGTCCTGACATCTATTCCTCCATGAAAATGATTCGGACGAGGTTCACCGAAGTTGCCAGCCAAAGAAATCGGATAATTCACAGGCGAACCGAACGACAACGCAGCAGACAATATTAACTGAGAAAAAACGCCAAGCACCGTATGTAATATTAAACGATTATCGATAAACGCAAGACCTATTGCGTGTTAACAAATGTAGAGACACGAAATAAATCGCGTCTCTACCCACATATCACACACTAATGGCCTATTCAAAATCAACATGCCTTGAAACTCATATCCAAGCATTTTACAGAATGGGTCAACGCTCCAACCGAAACGAAATCAACGCCGCACTCTGCGTAATCACGTATCGTGTCGATAGTTATACCGCCGCTTGACTCAATCTCATACTTGCCTGCAATCATTTCAACAGCCTTCCTCGTGTCTTCGACCGAAAAGTTATCAAGCATTACACGGTCAACGCCGCCGCATTCAAGCACTTGGCGTATCTCGTCAAAGTTGCGCACCTCAATTTCGATCTTCAAATCAAGCGACTTTTCCTTCAGATATTCATGACACCTGCTTATGGCATTGCTTATGCCGCCGGCGAAGTCGACATGGTTGTCTTTCAAGAGAATCATGTCAAACAATCCTATCCTATGGTTGACACCGCCGCCTATCTTCACGGCCTGCTTCTCAAGCATGCGCATTCCGGGCGTAGTCTTACGGGTGTCAAGCACGCGCGTGTTAGTCCCCTCGAGCAGCCGTACATACTTATTGGTGGTAGTGGCTATGCCGCTCATCCTTTGCATAATGTTAAGCATCAGGCGCTCGGTCTGCAAAAGCGAGCGCACCTTACCCGTAACCACCATGGCGATATCGCCCTTTTTGACCTTAGAGCCGTCAGGGAGCAACACTTCCACCTCGAGAGTAGGATCAAACTTGGCAAATACTCGTTTTGCCACTTCCACTCCGGCCAATATGCCATCTTCCTTAATCAACAGATGCGACTTGCCCATCGCATCGTCAGGTATGCAACACAACGTTGTATGATCGCCGTCGCCGATATCTTCGGCAAAGGCAAGCTCTATGAGCTTATCCTCTAATTCATCAACTGAATACATTGTATATGTTTGTTAAATTGAAATATCCTTCTACGTAATCTTACGGAATATAATGTTTTACAGGTAGACCCCTACCCCGATCTTAAATCCTATCTTGGAATAATCCGAATGGTCCTTAAACGACTGGTCGTAATATACGGCCGGCTCCACCGTCACCGTCTTGCTTAAGAAGAATGCGTACCCCACCTCGATGCCTGGCATGAAATCATTGTAATTATGGTTCGCGTGCACGTATTTGGCGTTAACGCCTAAATACAGGCCGTTTTGGATTATGTAATAGCGTCCGCCGGCCCCGATCGTAAACATATCGGAAGCTCCGTCAATCCCACTGTGCTGATAGCCAAACTTGCCAAGAACCATCCAATCGTCAGACACCAAATGACCTACATTGGCATCTAAACCGAAATTAAACTCTTCAGCACCACTATAACTGATGTCAAGCCCCGTAAGCGAAGCTCCTACATACCATTTGCCCCGTTCAAACTGGGCGTAACCTGCCATAGCCGTAAATAAGGCAACGAGCAGAACTGCGATTTTCTTCATATTGCTTTATTTTTCTCGTAAACCGGGTTTGTGAAATCGTCGGATTGCCGTGATTGCGGCTCGGCCGTATGGCCGTAAAGTCCTAAAACCCATAACATTTATAAATGCAAAGATATGGAATTAATTTGGGATAACAAAAAAATACTATAACTTTGCACTAATTATGACACTCAAAACGGCAAACAAACATACATGCGCCACCTACAGGCTTCGCGTCGCAATAATCGTCGCGTCGTTGCTTACGGTGCTGACCGGTATCCACGCTTTTGGCAATGCGCCCCTGCCCGGCATGCCTAAATACGAAGTCAGGGCGGTTTGGCTCACCACGCTCGGCGGTCTCGACTGGCCAAAAACACAAGCTAAAGACGAATATTCGATAAGTAAACAGAAAGAAGAACTGACAAGCATGCTCGACGCTTTGGCAGCAGCCGGCATGAACACGGTGCTGATGCAAACAAGAGTGCGCGGCACTGTGATTTACCCGTCGGCAATCGAGCCGTGGGACGGATGCGTCACCGGTACGCCGGGGCGCAGTCCCGGCTACGACCCACTGGCCTTCGCCGTAGAAGAATGCCACAAGCGTGGACTGGAGATACAGGCCTGGGTGGTGGTAATGCCTGTAGGCAAATGGAACTCATACGGATGCACGTCGCTGCGCAAGAGACATCCGAAACTTATCATGAAGAAAGGCGACGAGGGCTACATGGACCCGGCCAATCCGCTCACGGCCGGATACATAGCCGGTATATGCAGGGAAATCACGACAAAATACGACGTTGACGGCATTCACCTCGATTACATACGCTATCCCGAGACGTGGGACGACAACAGCCGTAAAGTGCAACGACGCAAAAGGCGCAACAGTCCACACCACGCCGCCGCCAAGCCCGACGCAGCCCGAATACAAAACATTACGGGCATAGTGAAAGCCGTTCACGACAGCATCAAATCAGCAAAGCCGTGGGTGAAGCTAAGCTGCGCCCCGATAGGCAAATACCATGACCTGCCGCGCCGCTCGAGCTATAACTGGAACGCGTTAGCCAGAGGAAGCCAAGACGCCCAAGCATGGCTGCGGCAAGGCTTAGTAGACCAATTATACCCGATGATGTATTTCCGTGGCAACCAGTTTTATCCGTTTGCGCTCGACTGGCGTGAGAACAGCTACGGGCGCACCGTAGTTCCGGGATTAGGCATATATTTCTTATCCTCCGAAGAAGGCGGTTGGGCGATAGACGAAATCACAAGGCAAATGCACGTGGTGCGCTCGTGCGGCATGGGGTACGCATTCTTCAGGGAAAAATTCTTCAACGACGACGTTAAGGGCATTTACGGTTTCGCAAAGAACGATTTCAACAGATATCATGCGCTCGTTCCTCCGATGACATGGTACGACACAGCACGGCCCGCCGCCCCGAAAGGTCTCAACGTAACAAGGCGGAAAGGAGAAACAACCATTACCTGGGAAGAAGAAGCCGACGACAGCCTGACTTACAACATATACGCCTCACGGATGATTCCGGTAGACACTCAGTCGCCGTATAACCTCATAGCGATACGCCGGAACGACAATAAACTAACCATACGCACCGACGACGACCTGTATTTCGCCGTTACATCGGCAGACAGGTACGGCAACGAGAGCGAGCCGGCGTTCTCATACGAACCTATTGGCGACAAGCTAGAGACGGAACATAAGGGCACTGTCACGCTGACGACCGTAAAAAGAGGTAACACAAATAAGATAAACCTACCTAATAAGGGGCACGCGCTCGATGCTGAATGCGTTATGATTAAAAGTCTTACAGGCGTTGCAGTAGCCGTGGTTCCGTATAACGACGCGTCAGTGAATGCGCTTAATCTCGCTCTGGGATGCTACATGTTGTATTCATTGAACAAAAAAGGCGTAACGCACCGTCTCGGATTCGTAACGATACGCAATTAGTTTTAACGTGAGTTCGGCATAAAAAAAGCATAAAAAAGTTGTGGGAATGGAATATTTTTAGTACCTTTATAGTTGACAATCAATAAGTTACATTAAAATA
>CALUFN010000080.1 GCA_944319945.1 uncultured Prevotella sp. | reverse complement strand
AATGTATAAAATAAAAAATACGAGACTCTAACTTGAATCCCGTATTTTCCATTTACACAAAATATTTTATAGTGCCACGTTTCGATTAAGCGAGAGCAAAGCGAGCTTGCTTGTTTTGCTGAGCGTGAGAAACGTCGAATGCGTTTCAACTTGCGGAGCATTCTCCTGCTGTTCCTCTTTGAATATGTTTCAGACTTTACGCCTGGATTATTATAGATGATTATGAGAAGCCTCATTGGCCCAATCGGGATATTCCTCCAGTTGGAGCGGAACACGGCCCTGTGCGGAATGGAAGCGATGCAGCATCCTTGGCATCCAATCCATGCGTTCCATGTTAGGGTGCGGCTTGGGCTTGCCCATCAACTCGATGAAGTATCGCATTTCCTCACGGGAAGCCCGTTCCTGTTCTTTTCTCTGCTGTGCCTGTTGGTGCAAGCCGTACAGACTGTAGCCAAACACGCTGAGAGCTATGAACGTAATTCCGCACAATACGCCCATCTCAATCCGCAACTTGACATCTTCGGTCATTTCATAGCGGATGTAGAACACCATTCTTTCAATGAGCTTTCTCATAACGCCTCAAAATCAATTTGTCTCTTTCTTTACCGGCATCGGCAGCGCATCGGGATTAGTAGTATCAAGACTCCACTCCCAATCATAATCAGCCAGGGCGGCGTTCATCGCGGTTACGGCATCCGTCCAATCGCCGTCCATTTTCGTGGCTTCGCCGACATTGGTTTCATCGGTACCAATTCCATTATCCACGTCATTACTCCAGTAGCAAGCGGTTATGGTACTACGGCCGTTATAGCCGACCACTCCACTAACGTGGCCTGTTCCGGAAACGTTACCTTCTGCATGATAACAAGCGATGATGGTACTAGCGTTATAACCAACCACACCGCCGACCTGCTGATGTTGCCCGCTTATGTTACCTGTGGCATAGCAGCAAATAATGAAGCCACCATTGGCATGTCCAACCACTCCGCCGACATAAGAATTATCGTTGGTTCTCGTGGCGGTTACATCGCCAGTGGAAGAAGAGGCAATAACTTTAGCGTTAATCCCGTATTGCTTCCCTACAACGCCACCAACATCAGCTGTACCTGTAACCGTGGCGGAAGAATGGCAATCAATAACATTTCCACCAGAACAGTATCCAACTATTCCGCCTACATACATTCCTGAATTTGTCACAGTGCCTTTCATCGAACAACCGGAAACAGTGCCAGCACTGTTCCTTCCCACTATGCCGCCGACACCCTGAGTGGTCGAATTAGAAGAACCCGCTACAGAACCGCTTACCGAACAAGCGATAATAGTTCCGGAGCTTTCTCTTGCTATTGCGCCATAACCGCTTTCTGTTATCTCTACGTTTTCCAATCTCAGATTCTTCACTACACCATTTATATCTATCTTGTCGAAGAAACCCGCTGTACCCGTCAAGCCTGTGATGGCGTACCCTGCGCCGTCAAAAGTGCCTGTATAAGTTCCTACGATTGTCCAGTTACTGCCGCCATCTGTGACTTCAGGCAGGGTGATGTTGTCGGCGAGGGTGCAGTTCAATGACGGATTGCTTTGTACGGCTGTTGCCCAAGCCTGCAAGGCCGCAGGAGAAGACACGATGTATGTGCCGTCATCGGCAATCTCCAGTCCGATGATTTCTGTTGCCGTGCTGCCCCAATCCTCAGCCACGCTTGCCGTGAAGTTGACCGTGGTCCATCCGGCACCCTGCACATCGCCTTTCAGGATGACGTGCGTATTCGGGGCGAGTGGCACATTCGGAATGGACACCACGCCGCCGCCTTCCCCGGAAGTGAGCTTGAGTTCTTGGTTTTCACCTGTTACCAAGGCATAGAAGGATAGCAAATCGCCCGAAGCACCAATGCCGGTGCCTTTATGTCCGGGAGTGACGATTTCACCATTTGCCGTGCCATTCATCACATCGAAACCATTGTATTCCGTCAGGTTGGAAAGGACAAATGGCCGTCCGCTTTCCACGACAGTTGTGGAATTTAGGGTCACTTTCGTAACGGCGTGGGTCAGGTTGGCAGTGATGGTCGTGGACATATCTTTTTTCCACCCCGCTTTTCCCTGCCATGCTATATTCGTGGCATCACCATTTACGATTTTGACATTCTCCAAATCGCTGGCATCGTAGGAATCCTTGTCCTCGTCAGCCCAAAAGAGGAAGGTGTATTCTTTATCCGGGTTCAGCATAACGCCGGTGAGGGTAAACTGCGCAGGGTTATCCACGTCTTGTTCCATATCGATAGGGTTCGTTTCAACTCCTACGGCGTTTTGCCATCCCTCACCGTTCTTTTCAAGGATTTGTATCTTGCAACGCTTTGCCTCGCCGTCAGGAGCGGAGCGCGTCTGCACGCCGTCGCCCACGGCGGCCGAGAGGGTGACGGGCACGAGGCCGTCATGCCCCGTGTTCGTCATCACTTCGTCCTGGCTGCAGGATGCCAGCAGCACGGCGGCTGCCAGCACCAGGTGTGTTCGGAATTTGAATTTGCCAATCATGTGCAATCAATTAAAAAGGTTTGTCCTCTTCGGTCCAATCCTCGCTCACTGTGGCTATGATAATGCCATTAACCAGTCCGGCGTGGTAGATGTCGCCCGTCAGCGTGATGTGGGTGTTGGCTGAAACAGGTACTTCAGTGATGGGAATAGAAGGGTTATCCAATGGGCCGTCATAATGCAAAGCAAGTATCTGTGTGCTGCCGTCGCCCAAGACGTAGAAATGGCCTACTTCGTCACCATTATTATAAGTCCTGTTGGCGGCCTCAAACGTGTAGCCGTTGGCGACAGTCGTCCCTTCTACTACTTTTCCCGTTGCCACATTGTACTTGTTGTACACGGTCGGCACGGTGACGGTAAGGGGCCATGCGTCGCTGACGGTGAAATCCGATTTCGTCATCACGGTCACACGGGAAACGACATGGCTTAATGTCACGTCTATGCCTTCCGCGCTCCACTGCTTATCCAAGTCATTTCCTGCCCATGCGATGGTCTGCCCGTTGGTGTAATCCACCGCTTTCAAGTCTTGAGGAGCGGCAGTCCCGTCAGCTTCCGTGTCCGCCCAGAAGAGAAAGTCGTAGGTTGCGCCCTCCTTGAGGTACACCATCGTGGTGAAAGTGCCGTCTGGTGAAAGTGTCATTTTTTTCACATCGGAATTGCCGTCTTCCAAAGAATTGCCGTTTCCATCAAGTATCTGCACGTAGCAGCGCGCAGCGGCGGCATCGCCTGCGGCGCGTGTCTGCATCCCGTCCGTGGGCAGAGAGGCGGTGATGGTCATCGGCTTCAGACCCTCGTTGTTGTTCACTGTGTTTTGCAGCGCGTCGTCTTGGCTGCACGATGCCAGCAACGCTGCGGTCGCCAACATCAAAACTGTTGCTTTCTTGTTCATCATTTTTTATTTGTCAACAAATCGTCGTCACGTTGGTTTTATATGGCGAATGCCATTGGAAGCGGTCAGCTATGAGTGCAGTTTGCCTCACATCTTCGCTTGTTTGTGTATGCCTATTCAGTCAGGTTCTTCAATTTATCTGAAACGACTGAAAAATTTTGATACACGCCCTCATAATCAATACTATAATAAATTCTGTATGTTTTATTATTATTTATCAAAATATCAAAGTGTTTATCAATGTTTTGATGTCTTATTGCAAAAGTATAATCATTATCCAAGACTTCTTCGAAAATAGTGCCACCACTTGTAAGGTCAAGTTCTACGTTTTTATGAAAAATAGCACTTAAAACCGCTTCTAAATCTGCTATGTTTTCTTCTGGCAAATAAAATCTGTTGATACCATCATCCGGAGTTCCTTCAGACGTACCATCTCCCTTTGTGAAGAAGTAGCTGATTTGTTTCTCTACATATTCTTTTGTCGCTCCCCACTTTGGATTGTCTTCCGACAGGTCGCCTTGCAGGGTGACGTGGGAGTTAATTTTCCATTCTATGCCGGAGATGGCCTGCGTCAACTGATGCAAATTCAGGGTGATGTCGGGATAATTTTCTACTTGGGAAGGCACAACGGTGTAGAAAGAACAGACTTCATCTTCATCGTCAATGGTCTTTCCTCCAGTAAAGGTATAGGTGAAATCTTCATAGCCGTTTCCAGTAGAAGCAGTATTTGCCAATACATTATACGTATCGGCACATGGGAACGTAATTTTGAATTCTTCACCGGGCGCCACAGTAAACGGGCTACCTATATGCTTCAAGGTGATTTTTGTAACGATATGCTTCAGAGTGACGGAGGCCGTTACTTCTTCAGGTTTTCCGCTCAGCTTGTGTGCGTAAGCCACTACATTGCCGGTTGTCGGCCATTCGATGTTGCGCAAGTCGAAAATGTTGGCATTGCCGTTATCCGCATAGAAGCAATAGTCGTAGGATTTATCAGAGGCAAGAGTCACCGTAAAGGTATAACTGCCGTTATTTTCCTCACCTTTAATAACAGAAGTATTGACAGGTGCGTCATTATCGAACACCTGCATGAAGCAGCGTGTCGGCTTTTCCGCGTCCGTTCCCTCCGAGCGTGTCTTGGCCTCGCCTTCCATCACGATGTCTGGCGACACGGTGAACGTGTAAGTCTGCGTCTGCCCTGTGACAGGAGTATCTCCGCCATCATCCAGCAGCTCGTCCTGGCTACAAGAAGTGGCCAGCAAAGCCACCGCAAACGCCATGAATATGTATTTCAAATGTTTCATTCTATTTCCCTTAGTTCAGTTATCATTAAAATTCAATTACTATATCCTCACCCCACTCGGTGTCAATCTGCACACCGCCCGGAGTCTTTCCAGCCGTGAGGAAGTGGCCCGTAACGGTGGTGAGGTGCCCCCGTTTGTAGGGTATCTTCACGTGCTGCACGGTGGCTACTGCCTCGCCCGTGTTGGTGTCCACCATCTGTATGGTGATGGTGACAAACGATTCCTCGCCGTTGGTCAGCACGAAGTCCGCGCCCACCTGTCGGTTCACTTTCGCGTCATACCCCTCGGCCACGGTAGGCACGGAGGTGTAGTGTATGCCCGTGTTGAGCGCATCGTTGGGCTTGCCCGTGGCCACGTTGAAGCCCGTGGGGAAGAAGCCCTCGTAAGTGACGCGCACCTGCAAGTCCTCGATGTCGGGCAAGGCTTCGCCCTTTTCTATCAAGTTATAATACGCTTCCACGTCGGTAGCAATCAGGCGGTACTTGGCGAAAGGACGCTCAAGGGTCAAGGCCAAATCAGCTCCAGCCCCTCCAACCTCCCCCGTGGGGAGGCTTTGGTTTGCTGTAACCGCTTGCGACACTCTCCCCACGGGGGAGAGATGGAGAGGGGCTGTAGCGTAATAGGCATCCTTCTTGTCCGTCTCGCCATTGGCCACGTAGCTGTCCGTGAGAACAAGAACTTTATTCAAATCGTCAGCATTGTAGTAGCCGCCATTCCAGTCCGCCCAAAGGCGCAGGTCATAGTCGCCCGGCATCAGGGAGAGTTCGGCCAAGAATGTGCCGTCAGATTGCATGGCGCAAGACAATGTGCGGCTGTAAGCCTTATCGTTAGTGCCGGCCCGATACGCCTCCACAACGCAGCGCAGCTGTTTGCCGTCCGTGCGGGTGGCCGTGTAGGCAGGTAGGTCAAGTCCCGGCACAGTGAGCGAGAGGCTCACCGTGACATGCCCGATTCCTTGATGACGGCATCAATAGACCAGTCGGGATGGCAGATGAGAAGCTCGCTCGCATGGTCCAACTGGAGGTTCTGCACATACTTGTTGAACGACATCCCGGCAAAGCGGTTGAATATGTCGGCAAACTTGTTTTGCGGCACGGGAACAATTTTCAGCAGTTCCGTGCGCGAGAAGTTCGGGTCGCGGAACAACTGCCGGTTTTTCATCTCGCAGACCATGCGCTCGAAGAGAATGAAATCCGTGTCCGTAGGCTTGGCGCCGTCATCTTCCTGCGGCACACCGCTGTTCTGTGGCTGCGCCGCCTCCGAGGCCGTACAGGCCTTTCCCATTTCCTGTTCCTTTGTGAGTTGTTCCAGCCGGTCGCGCAAGGCGAGGTTCTCCGCTATCTTGCCGTCCAGTTCCCGCCTGTCGGCCAACTGCCGTTTCACCTGCGCCACCAAAGCAAGGCTGCGGCGGCTGATGTCCCGGTTCTTGCGGACGATGACCCAGCCCAGGCTTCCGCCCACCACCATCACCACGATGACCGCTATCGCGACGACCATCCACCGGTCGGCATTCTGCTGTTCCTCCTTTATCTGCGCGTCCTTTTCCTCGCTCTCGTAGATTTCCGACCATTGCAGCGCGTCGGCAGTGCGCTCCCTGCGGCGGAGCGTGTCCGTCAGGGCCAGCATGGCAGCCTGCACCCGCGCCACCTCGCCGACATCGCCCTTGCCCTGCCAGGCTTCCAGTTCCGACTGCAGGTGCGGATTGATGTAGTCCCAATTCACGGTGTCCGTGTTCGCTTGGAGCAATTTCTTCTCCCTGCGGACGTAACGCAGGGCCTCGTCGAAGCGTCCGGCCGCCACCAGTCCGGGGATGCGGATGTACTCGCCTTCAGGCGTGGAAGCCACCGGGTTGGCCTCCAAGCGGCGATAGATGGCGTCGCCCTCCGCCTTGCGCCCCGTGGCGTAGGCGACAGGACAAAGCATGGCGTACAGTTCGGCCCGGTGCAGTTCCGCCAGACCGTCAGGCGCGTCCTTGCTCACTTCCAGTCCTTTCAGGGCCTGCTCCATCATAGGAAACATGGCGTAAGCCTCCTCGTTGCGGTCAATCTCGTAGAGCGAAGACAACTTCATGCCAAGGGCGTAGAAAAGCTCGTCCCAGGCATGATAGCCGGAATTTGTGCGGGCCTCGTGGTCCAGGATGGTGATGGCGGTGTCGAAATGGCTGAACGCCTCGTCGTGCTGCGCCATGATCATCAGGTTCATCCCCCACGTTACGTGCAGGGTGGCCTCGTAGGTTTTGTTGCCCAGTTCCTAGACAAGCTCCAGTCCCTCTGTGCAATAGCGCACGCTGGCGGCATAGTCGCCGTTGGTGTGGCATCCGTCCGCCATCGTGGAGAGCAGGGACAATAGACGGTCGGGATGTTTCCGCGCTTCCGGGTCGGCGTAAGCCTTGCGCGCATAGAGCTGGGCAGTCTTGGTGTGGGAAAGTCCGTTCTGATATACGAGGCAGCGCAGGTCGTTGATGTCGAAAGGGGTAAGCAGCCGTTTTTCCTCCGCTGTGTCGAGCAGGGCGAGAGCCTTCTTCGGCTGTTCGATGGCGATGTCCTTGATGTAGCTGATGGTGTACACGCTGTCGCGCCCGTCCGCGTCGGGGCCGGAATGCCCCGCGTGGCAGGCCGTGAGCAGGCAGGCCGCCAAGAGCAGGATGATATGGAGTTTTACTCGTAACATACTATTGGCAAATGTTTTCGCAAAATTAATGCAAATTTGCCTTGAGAAGTAATAAACCGTGGAAAAAGTGTTCTTTTACTCCTGATTTTTCCACAAACATTACAAACATCCGCCAAGAAATGCACCCATGCGCATGATGCCGGCAGCGATTTGCGCCCATCCACATGATGCGCCCAATCGTATCAAAGAAGTGTTTTTTTCGAGTTTAATAATCTTAAAGAGAAGTCTAAGCTGATTGTTACTTGGGGAAAACTTGTACTTTTGCAGTTGTTATCATTCAAATACGCTTATCAGACGGAGCGACGAGTTGGTGGTGGCGAAATTCACATTGGAGGAATGACAAGTGAGGAAACGCATTAGCGGAGAAATCAAGAAGTGAAACTGCCTGTATTTAAGGACATTACAATACATGTCTTTTTACGATGCAAAAGATGACGTATTGCCACGCAAAAGGACATCTTTTATAAGCCGATATGCCACATATTGCCGGATGTAGGAAAATAATTGTATAATAGATAAAAAAACATCGCGATGGAAACTTTCTGCCAACGGTTCTACAACCGCCAGTTCGTCACCCGAAAGATTGAGAACTCCGACATCCTCGTCCGCTTCGAACGCCTGCTCCGCAACTATTTTGAGGACAAGCTCCAGCTGACCCTCGGCCTGCCCACCGTGCAGTATTGCGCCGACAAGCTCTGCATGTCGCCCAACTATTTCGGCGATGTTATTAAGAAGACCACCGGCGACACGGCGAGCAGCCACATCCGTCGGTTCGTCATCCAACTTGCCAAAAACGGGCTGGCGGCAGGAGAAACCGTTTCCCAAGTGTCCGACCGCCTCGGTTTCTAGTACCCCCAGCATTTCAGCCGGATGTTCAAGAAACAGGAGGGTATCACTCCTTCGGAATACTGTCAGAGGTTGCACCCTTGACAAATAGCCTTTCTGCATTCTTCCACAAGAACATATTCGCATATCCTGCAAGCTCATCGTCTGAAGCAAGCGTCTGCTTCAGACGATGCAGGTTACTTTTCAGCACGGCATCGGGCAAATAAGGATAATCCGAGCCGTAAAGAATATGGTCGGGCGTAGTGATGGTGAGCAGCGACCGCAATACTTCGAGGGTGGGACTGCCCGCCAAGTCGAAGTAAAGCCGGGACAAGTTGCCCTCCCAGTCTATCGGCTGCATATAGCCCTGCTTGACCATTGTCGGGAGGATGGATTTCATGCGCGGCAACGCCAGTGGCAGGAACGAGCCGCAATGGGGCACGACCATTTTCAAGTTCGGGTAGCGCACCAGCACGTTTCTTGCCAGCATATTCACCACGGCACGGGTCGTTTCTGCCGGATACTCGTACATCGCCAGCGGCGTGGTGGCGATGATTCCATCCGGATAAGGTGTGGAGCGGTGCGGATGGATGATGACGACGGCATGACGTTCGTTCAGGACTTCCATCAGCGGATCCAGTTCCTCGTCGCCCAAGTATTGCCCACGGCTGTTGGTTGCTAACTTCACGCCGTCTGCTCCCAATGTATCAAGCGCATAGACGGCTTCGCGGATAGCTGCATCTACATCCGGCAGAGGCAATGAGGCGCAGAACCTGAACCTGCCGGGATATTTCCGCTTCACCTTAGCAGAAACCTCGTTCACACGGCGGATGCATTTGGCACTTTCCTTTGTATTATCGTAATAAGGCTGCGGAGCGGGCATCGTCAGTACAGCGGTGCTTATGCCCGCACTGTCCATAAAGGCGATGTGCCGTTCCGCCTCCCAAGTTGGTAACGGGAAGGTCTCTTCCAATTCCGCCCCGTGCACTTTCAGCACTTCCACGTATTCGGGGATGATGATGTGGGTGTGGACATCGACCGCTTGCTGTGCCCCGGCGGATAATGCCAATGCCGTTCCGAGCAGTACCGTTGTTATCAGTCTTTTCATTTTTCGTCCGATGAAAGGGTTACGGAATTTTTCCCAGCTCCGCCAAGCATGAAGTTATTAATCCGGTTGGCAGGGTTTAGCGGTGTCTGGTCTGTCAGTTCCAACGACTTGACCATGTGCAGCGTCCCTTGCTTGTATTTCTGAAAGTGTGCGGAAGCTATGTGCTTGTCGTATGCCTCCCGGCTCGCGTATGTTTCGAGGATGGTTATCTTGCAGGGATTTTCCTTTTCACAGACGGCATACATGGTCAGCACACCCGGTTCGGTACGCAGGGAGATTTCGCCCACCTCGGTTGCATATTTCACATACTCGTCGAGATATTTCGGATAGACTTCGATTTTCGACAGGCGCACGATGCCGTCGGCGGCCATCTTTTCCTTGGCACACATCCCCTGATGAATATCGGACCGATGCGTTTCCTTCTCTGCCCCGCCGCACAACAGCAGTCCGAACAGGAGCAATGCGGCTAATAAATTTAGTTTCATATTTATTGCCTTTCAAATCTTACGTTCATACTCTCTGTGCCTTGCAGCAGGCTGATGCCGTCGCCGTCGATATGCCCGATTTTGATGAGCGAATTGCTCTCAGGCCAGTCACGGCAGAATATGGCTACATTGCCCCACGGCTCGTAGATGGTGATGTCGCCCGCCTGTGGCTCACAACCGCGCGGTGTATCGTCAAGGCAGAGTTCCGGGTCAGGATAGAATATCTTTTCCGTGCCGCTGTTGTAATCCTCTAATGTAACCTCCAATGGTAGGCGAGAAAGGAAATCACGGGCTGCACCATTGTCCTCCATTGTAGCGGTAACGGTCTGTTCGCCCACAATGATGTTGATGTTGAAGGATGTGACATCCGGTGTATCCAGCTCTTCCCGGCTTGCGCCAAGACTTTCCAGCCATTGCGGAATGCGTGTAGCCATACTGCCCAACGAACTTGAAGTGAGCAACAGCGATTCCTCAAATACGGCATCAGGTGCAAGTGTTGACGCATCCCTCTCGGAAGTACCTATGCCGCTGCTTCCGCTGCTGGCAAAGAGAGCGATATGTTTCCCAGACAACCAATCGGCGTGATTGTGCAGGAATGCCTGCATAGGAGTGGCAATATGGCCGTACCAAATGGGATAGCCTATGAACACGATGTCATACTCGTCAAAACTTTCCACCGATGTGGTGATGGCGGGATAGTTGCCCTGCTCGATGGCATCCAGCTCCGCCTGTGCCCGGTCGAGCATCGCGTTGTAGTCATCCTCGTAGGGCACTTCCGGCACGACTTCCATCATATCGCAGCCCAACGTGGATTGGATGGTCTGCGCCATACGCTTCGTGTTGCCTGAACGGGAGCAATAAAGTACAAGATAACGCCCGTTGGCTCCGTCCACGTTGCCGTCCACGCCTTCATCATCTTCTCCGTCATTTCCTTCGGGAGTAGTTTGTTCCTGACCATCCGTCAGCAGTTCGCCTTCGCTGCAAGCTGCCGCCAGCATAAGTGTTGTCAGCAGCATAAATGGAATTAAAAATAACTTTTTCATATCCTTCTTCCTTTTATTATTTTACATTGCAAAGATACAGCTGCACAAGCCGAAACAGGATAGACATATCCTCTGCATTTGTATCAATTTTACTGAAAATGAACGGGCAAAAAGAAACAGTGCCTGTCAAAAACTAACAAACACTGTTTCCGAAGTTTTTGATAAAATATCTATTATTTATACGACTCCCGATAGACATTTGCAATATCTTCGTCCGTCATCTGCACACGGTCGCTGGTGAACATCACGCCCATCACCTCGCGGGTGTTGCGCATCAGTGTCTCGAACTCGTCGGGCGTAATGCCGTAGTCAGACATCTTTAGGTCGGCCACACCGCAGGCCTCCTGCAAGCGGGTGAGGGCGGTGAGAAAGTCTTCGGGATTCGTGGCTTCGGGCATTCCCATCGCCTGCGCCATGCGGACGAAACGGTCGTCGCAGGCATGGTGCTCGATGAAGTATTTGTAATACGCTCGGCTGACCATAATCAAGCCCGCGCCGTGGGGCAGTGCCGGATGGTAGGCGGAAAGCGCATGTTCAAGAGCGTGCTCGCTGGTTATGAGCGTGAGACACATCACTACGCCCGACAGGGTGTTGCCGAAAGCCACGTGGGTGCGGGCTTCCATATCCTTGCCATCCTTCACGGCACGTGGCAGATACTTAGCAATGTTCTCAATGGCGGTCAGGGCATACATGTCGCTCATCAGGTTCGCGCCACGGGCGATGTAGCCTTCCGTGCTGTGGAACAGGGCATCGAAGCCTTGATAAGCAGTGAATGTCGGCGGCACACTTGCCATCAGTTTCGGATCCACTATGGAGAGAACAGGGAACAGGGAGTTGTCACCAACAAATGCCTTCTCGAAGGTGTCTTCTTTGGTGATGACACCCGAATTGTCCGTCTCCGAACCTGTGCCCGCCGTGGTGGTAATGGCGATGATGGGCAGGGGATTGACGGCAATAGACCGCCCTTTGCCCGAGCCTATGGGCACGTAATCCCACAACCCGCCTTCATTTGTTGCCATTACCGCAATGGCTTTCGTGCAGTCCATCACGCTGCCACCACCCAATGCCACGAGGAAGTCGCAACCGTTCTCGCGGGCAACTTTAGCTCCGGCATCCACGTTGTCCACGGTAGGATTGGGCATTACACCGTCGAACACCACGGTCTCCACGCCAGCCTTGTGCAGTTGCTCTTCCGTGCGAGAGAGATAACCGTTGGCACGGGTCGATTTACCGTTGGAGATGACGATGAGGGCGCGGCGTCCCGGCATCGGGTGTTCACTCAGTTTGTCCAGCATCCCTGCCCCGAACATCACGCGGGTAGGAACGTACATGTCGTAAGTAAGATTCGTTTGCATATTCATAATAAGTTATGTTTGATTTCTACCTGCAAAGGTAAGGAGCCGGCGGCAGAATAGGCATACCCGTGTTACGGGGGATTGTAACAATGTTACGGAAAACTTATCGATTTATGCAGAGAAAGCCTTGCACATCCTGTGCAATTCCTTAACTTTGCGGAAAATTGACAAATGGAATATGGATAAGACTATGACTCCAAAGGAAGTATTAAGAGCCTGTTTAAATTTTGTTCAGCAACATCCTTATTGCAGCAAGTTTCACCATTTCCTCAGCCGAATCGAAC
>CALUFN010000079.1 GCA_944319945.1 uncultured Prevotella sp. | reverse complement strand
AGCTCAGTGGTAGAGCACTTCCTTGGTAAGGAAGAGGTCCCGAGTTCAAATCTCGGTTACAGCTCTACGACTTTATAATTGTCGAAGCAGAAAATACACGGATTATTCATTAAAATAACAAATAAGTAAAGCTATGGCTAAAGAACATTTTGAACGTACCAAACCGCATGTTAATATTGGTACTATCGGTCACGTAGACCACGGTAAGACTACTCTTACGGCTGCCATCACTACGGTGCTCGCAAAGAAGGGTCTTTCTGAAGTTAAGTCATTCGACTCAATCGACAACGCTCCCGAGGAAAAAGAGCGTGGTATCACCATTAACACCGCACACGTAGAGTACGAGACTGAGAATCGTCACTACGCACACGTAGACTGCCCGGGACACGCCGACTACGTGAAGAACATGGTTACTGGTGCGGCTCAGATGGACGGTGCCATCATCGTTGTTGCTGCGACTGACGGTCCTATGCCCCAGACTCGTGAGCACGTGCTTCTCGCACGCCAGGTAAACGTTCCCCGTTTGGTCGTATTCCTGAACAAGTGTGACATGGTTGAGGACGAGGAAATGCTCGAGCTCGTTGAAATGGAAATGCGCGAGTTGCTCGATCAGTATGAGTACGACGGCGACAATACTCCTATCATCCGCGGTTCTGCACTTGGTGCATTGAACGGTGTTGAGAAGTGGGAAAACACTGTACTCGAGCTTATGAAGGCTGTTGACGAGTGGATTCCGCTGCCTCCGCGTGACCTCGACAAACCTTTCTTGATGCCGGTTGAGGACGTGTTCTCAATCACAGGTCGTGGTACTGTTGCTACCGGCCGTATCGAGACTGGTCGCGTAAAGGTTGGTGACGAAGTTGAGTTGCTCGGTCTTGGCGAGGATAAGAAGTCGGTTGTTACCGGTGTTGAAATGTTCCGCAAGATTCTTGACGAAGGTGAAGCTGGCGACAACGTAGGACTGCTCCTCCGCGGTATCGACAAGAATGAGATCAAGCGTGGTATGGTACTCTGCCACCCGGGACAGATTAAGCCTTACAAGAAGTTCAAGGCTCAGATCTACGTTCTGAAGAAAGAGGAAGGTGGACGTCACACTCCGTTCGGAAATAAGTATCGTCCTCAGTTCTACCTCCGTACGATGGACTGCACGGGTGAGATCTCTCTGCCGGAAGGCGTTGAAATGGTAATGCCGGGCGACAACGTAACGATTACCGTAGACCTGATCTACGCCGTTGCATTGAACGTTGGTCTGCGTTTCGCTATCCGCGAGGGCGGCCGCACGGTAGGTGCAGGACAGATCACTGAGATTATCGACTAATCATACAGGTCTGACTATATGATATTAGGCTCTCGCCTTTATCGACGAGAGCCTATTTTACGGGAATAGCTCAGTTGGCAGAGCACTGGTCTCCAAAACCAGGTGTCGGGAGTTCGAGCCTCTCTTCCCGTGCTAAAAAGAGATAATATGTTTAAGACTGTAACAAATTATTGCAAAGTTTGCTATGACGAACTTGTGCATAAAACGTCATGGCCTACACGGGCCGAACTTACTCACACCGCAATGGTTGTATTATCTGCTTCCTTGATCATTGCGATTGTGGTGTTCATTATGGATTCCGTGTTCCGGTTTGTCATGAGTACGATTTATCCTAATTAATATCGTTTACAAAGGAAATGGCTGAAACAGGTAAGAAATGGTATGTGTTGCGTGCTGTTAGCGGTAAGGAGGCCAAAGTTAAGGAATATATCGAGGCCGAACTTAAGCACAACACGCTTCTTTCGACTTATGTCTCCCAGGTCTTGATACCTATGGAGAAGCACGCTATGTTGCGTAACGGCAAGAGGGTGGTGAAGGAGAAGATAGCTCTTCCCGGCTACGTCCTTGTCGAAGCTGAGTTGAAAGGAGACGTCGCTCATACGCTTCGCTTCATTCCTAATGTTTTGGGATTCCTCGGCGGCCAGGACAATCCTACGCCGGTGAGGCAGTCTGACGTCAACCGCATTCTCGGCACCGCCGAGGAAACGGAGCTGGCCGAGGAGGTGAACATCCCGTTCAGTGTTGACGAAACGGTAAAGGTTACGGACGGACCGTTCAGCGGCTTCAGCGGTGTCATCGAGGAGGTGAACACCGAGAAGCACAAACTCAAGGTCATGGTTAAGATCTTCGGACGTAAGACTCCGCTTGAGCTTGGTTTTATGCAGGTCGCAAAAGAATGACGCATTGTTACGGATGTGGGTGTTCTTTTATAACATCAATTTTTTAATTAACAAAAGAAATGGCTAAAGAAGTTGCTGGATTAATCAAATTACAGATTAAAGGTGGCGCTGCGAATCCTTCTCCTCCCGTAGGACCGGCTCTCGGTTCAAAGGGTATCAATATCATGGGATTCTGCAAGGAATTCAACGCCAGAACCCAAGATAAGGCTGGAAAGATTCTTCCGGTTGTTATCACTTACTATGCAGACAAGTCATACAGCTTCGAAATCAAGACCCCTCCGGCAGCAGTGCAGCTTATGGAGGCAGCCAAGATTAAGGGCGGCTCGGCCGAACCTAACCGTAAGAAGGTAG
Source organism: uncultured Prevotella sp. (assembly GCA_944319945.1). Taxonomy (GTDB): domain Bacteria; phylum Bacteroidota; class Bacteroidia; order Bacteroidales; family Bacteroidaceae; genus Prevotella. Next base: position 5,955 of record CALUFN010000079.1, on the reverse strand, counting down.
CTTCTGTTACATGGGAGCAGGTACGTGCCATAGCCGAAGACAAAATGGCCGACCTTAACTGTTTTACGGTTGAGTCTGCCATGAAGCTCGTAGCTGGAACTGCCAGGAGCATGGGCATTACTGTAAAAGGGGACTTCCCTGAAAAATAATTTATAACTTCAAGAAAATGAGTAAACTGACAAAAAATCAAAAATCAGTAGCTGATAAGGTTGAAGCAGGGAAGGCATACACTTTGAAGGAGGCGGCCGAGCTGGTTAAGGAGATAACCACGACCAAGTTTGACGCTTCTCTTGACATTGATGTGCGCTTGGGCGTTGACCCGCGTAAGGCAAACCAGATGGTAAGAGGCGTTGTCTCTCTCCCCAACGGAACCGGTAAGGTTACGCGTGTGCTCTGCCTTTGTACGCCTGATGCTGAAGCTGCTGCAAAAGAAGCCGGAGCTGACTATGTTGGTCTCGACGAGTATATCGAAAAGATCAAGGGCGGTTGGACTGACGTTGACGTTATTATCACCATGCCTTCTTGCATGGGTAAGATCGGACCTCTCGGACGCGTTCTCGGTCCGCGTGGCTTGATGCCTAACCCCAAGAGCGGCACCGTGACAATGGACGTTGCTAAGGCCGTTAAGGAAGTAAAGCAGGGTAAGATAGATTTCAAGGTGGACAAGACCGGTATCATCCATGCTTCAATCGGAAAGGTATCTTTCACTCCCGAGCAGATCTACCAGAACGCTAAGGAGTTCATCGCTACCGTAATTAAGCTGAAACCTGCTGCCGCTAAAGGTACGTACGTCAAGAGTATCTATATTTCAAGCACTATGAGTAGGGGTATCAAGATTGATCCTAAATCAGTTGAATAACTCTAAAAGTTTTGTAAGATGAGAAAAGAAGTAAAAGATACTATAGTTGTTGAACTCGGTGAGAAGCTGAAAGAGTATTCTCATTTCTACCTCGTTGACGTTACAGGCCTTAACGCCGGCGCGACAAGCAAGCTGCGCCGTGAGTGCTTCAAGAACGAAATCAAGATGGTTGTCGTTAAGAACACACTTCTCCACAAGGCTTTGGAGGCTTCAGACGTTGATTACGAGCCGCTGTACGGCTGCTTGAAAGGCAGCACCGCTGTGCTTTTCTGCAACACGGCCAACGTTCCGGCCAAGATGCTGAAAAACTATACTAAAGAGGGTATCCCCGCTTTGAAAGCCGCATATGCCGAAGAGTGCATGTATGTAGGTGCCGACAAGCTGGAGGAACTCGCTGCTCTCAAGAGCAAGAACGAACTCATTGCCGAGGTTGTTGCTTTACTGCAGTCTCCCGCAAAGAACGTCGTTTCGGCTCTTCAATCAGGCGCACATACCATACATGGCGTGCTCAAGACTTTGGGCGAGCGTCCTGAATAAATAAAAATCCAAACATTTAACATTTAAAAACATTAAAAATTAGAATAAAATGGCAGATATTAAAGCTATTGCTGAAGAATTGGTAAATTTGACAGTGAAAGAAGTTAACGAGTTGGCAACAGTCCTGAAGGACGAGTATGGAATCGAGCCCGCCGCTGCAGCCGTTGCTGTTGCTGCTGGTCCCGCTGCAGGCGGTGCTGCTGCCGAGGCTGAAGAGAAGACATCTTTCGATGTTGTTCTCGCTGAAGTAGGCGGTGCTAAACTTCAGGTTGTAAAGGCCGTTAAGGAGGCTTGCGGTCTCGGACTGAAAGAGGCTAAGGATCTCGTAGACGGCGCTCCTTCTACTCTGAAGGAAGGTCTGTCTAAGGACGAGGCTGAAAACCTGAAGAAGGCTATTGAAGAGGCCGGAGCTAAGGTTGAGCTTAAGTAATTTAAACTTCTTAAATATTGTGGGTTAAGATTCTCCCAGTCGGAGAGTCTTAACCTTTTTGTGTCTTTTTAAGATGCAGTCAACCACCGCTGCATTTGCCGACCGGAGGTTTCAAGTCAGTTTGCCGGTCGTAAGGTTTTGAATCGGTGGCATTTATAACGGTAACAATAATCTGTAATGGCTTCAAAAATTGTTGATAACAGAGTAAACTTTGCCAGCGTTAAGAATCCGATGCCGTATCCGGATTTCCTCGACGTGCAATTAAAGTCTTTCAGAGACTTCCTACAGTTGGACACTCCGCCGGAAGAACGCAAGAATGACGGTTTGTATAAGGTTTTCGCAGAGAACTTCCCTATTACCGACACAAGGAATAATTTCGTTCTTGAGTTCTTGGATTACTACATCGACCCGCCCCGTTACACTATCGACGAATGTCTAGAGCGCGGCCTGACGTATAGCGTGCCCCTTAAGGCGAAGATGAAACTGTATTGCACCGACCCCGACCATGAGGACTTCGGAACGTTCATCCAGGACGTATTCCTCGGTACGATACCTTACATGACGGATAACGGCACGTTCATCATCAACGGTGCCGAGCGTGTCGTGGTTTCTCAGTTGCACAGGTCGCCCGGCGTATTCTTCGGCCAGGGCGTGCATGCCAACGGTACGGTGTTGTACTCTGCGCGCATCATCCCGTTCAAGGGCTCTTGGATTGAGTTTGCAACGGATATCAACAACGTGATGTACGCCTACATCGACAGAAAGAAGAAGTTACCGGTAACGACTCTGCTCAGGGCCATAGGCTTTGAGACGGATAAGGACATACTTCAGATATTCGACCTTGCCGAGGAGGTTAAGGTGAATAAGAAGAACATGAAAGACGTGCTCGGGCGCAAGCTGGCTGCAAGGGTGCTTAAGAGCTGGAACGAGGACTTCGTCGACGAGGATACGGGCGAAGTTGTTTCAATCGAGCGTAACGAGGTTATAATGGAGCGCGAGACTGAGATAACTGCCGACAACATCGACGACATCATCGACAGCGGCACTACGACGATACTTCTGCACAAGGATGCCGACGCTGCAAGCAAGTATTCAATTATCTTTAATACTTTGCAGAAGGACCCGAGCAACTCTGAAAAGGAAGCCGTGCTTTACATCTACCGTCAGCTCCGCAACGCCGATCCGGCTGATGACGCAAGCGCACGCGAGGTGATTCAGAACCTGTTCTTCTCGGACAAGCGTTACGACCTCGGTACGGTAGGTCGTTACCGTATAAATAAGAAACTCGGTCTTGACACGGACATGGACGTCCGCATCCTGACCAAAGAAGATATAATCGAGATTATCAAATATCTCATCCAGCTGGTTAACTCGAATGCGACGGTCGACGATATCGACCACCTTAGCAACCGCCGTGTGCGCACGGTAGGCGAGCAGTTGAGCAACCAGTTCTCGATAGGTCTTGCCCGCATGAGCCGCACGATACGCGAACGTATGAACGTGCGTGACAACGAGGTGTTCACTCCTACAGACTTGATCAACGCCAAGACCATTTCGAGCGTTATCAACTCGTTCTTCGGCACCAACCCGCTGTCTCAGTTCATGGACCAAACTAACCCGCTTGCCGAGGTTACGCATAAGCGCCGCCTCTCGGCACTCGGTCCCGGCGGCTTGTCTCGTGAGCGTGCCGGCTTCGAGGTGCGCGACGTGCACTATACGCATTACGGCCGCTTGTGCCCGATCGAAAGCCCTGAAGGTCCTAACATCGGACTTATTTCTTCGCTTTGCGTTTACGCCAAGATCAACGACCTCGGCTTCATCGAGACTCCTTACCGCAAGGTTAAGGACGGGGTGGTAGACCTTGACAACGATCACATAGTTTATCTTACTGCTGAGGAGGAGGAAGACCACATCATCGGTCAGGGTAATGCTCCGCTTAACGACGACGGCACGTTTATCCGCGACGTGGTGAAATGCCGTCAGGATGCCGACTTCCCCGTAGTTCCTCCTACTGAAGTAGACCTTATGGACGTCTCTCCGCAGCAGATCGCCTCGATTGCCGCAGGCCTGATTCCTTTCTTGGAGCACGACGACGCCCACCGTGCGTTGATGGGCAGCAACATGATGCGCCAGGCCGTGCCTTTGCTTCACAACGAGGCTCCTATCGTAGGAACAGGTATCGAGCGTCAAGTATGCGTTGACTCGCGCACTATGGTTACGGCTGAAGGCGACGGAGTGATAGAATACGTCGACGCAACGACTATACGAATACTTTACGACCGTACGGAAGACGAGGAGTTCGTCAGCTTCGAGCCTGCGCTGAAGGAATACAGGATACCTAAGTTCCGCCGTACCAATCAGAACATGACAATCGACCTCCGCCCGATATGTGACAAGGGACAGAGAGTAAAGAAGGGCGACATCCTGACCGAAGGATACGCTACCGAGAACGGCGAGCTTGCTCTCGGACGCAACCTTTTGGTGGCTTACATCCCGTGGAAGGGCTACAACTACGAGGACGCCATCGTGCTTAACGAGCGCGTAGTGCGTGAAGACATCCTCACCTCAGTCCATGTAGACGAGTATTCTCTCGACGTGCGTGAGACCAAGCGAGGCATGGAAGAGTTTACGAGCGACATTCCTAACGTAAGTGAAGAGGCAACCAAAGACCTTGACGACAACGGTATCATCCGCGTAGGAGCACGTGTTGAGCCGGGCGACATCCTTATCGGAAAGATTTCGCCGAAAGGCGAGAGCGACCCGTCGCCCGAGGAGAAGCTGCTCCGTGCGATCTTCGGCGACAAGGCAGGCGACGTAAAGGATTCTTCGCTTAAGGCCAATCCTTCGCTTACGGGTGTCGTCATAGACAAGAAGCTGTTCTCTCGCGCCGTAAAGACGCGTGCCTCGAAACAGCAGGATAAGGTGATTCTTGCAAAGATCGACGAGGAATACGCAGCAAAGATTGACGACCTGAAAGATATACTTGTAGACAAGCTCCTGACGCTTACCGACGACAAGACGTCTATGGGCGTGAAGGATTATACCGGTGCCGAGATTATCACTAAGGGCAGTAAGTTTACCATCGCACAGCTTAAGAATCTTGAGTACGACGGTATCCAGTCTAACAACTGGACCGACGACGAGCACACGAACATGCTCATACAGAAGCTCATCATGAACTTCATCAAGAAATACAAGCTACTTGATGCCGAGCTGAAGCGCCGCAAGTTTGCCATAACGATCGGCGACGAGCTGCCTTCAGGCATTCTGCAGATGGCTAAGGTCTATGTTGCCAAGAAACGTAAGATCAGCGTGGGCGACAAACTTGCCGGACGCCACGGTAACAAGGGTATAGTGTCGAAGATTGTACGTCAGGAAGACATGCCGTTCCTTGCCGACGGCCGTCCCGTCGACTTGGTGCTTAACCCTCTCGGCGTGCCTTCGCGTATGAACCTCGGACAGATCTTTGAGGCCATTCTCGGCGCAGCCGGCAAGCGTCTCGGCGTTAAGTTCGCAACCCCGATCTTCGACGGAGCCAAGCTCGACGACCTGCAGGAGTGGACCGATAAGGCCGGCCTGCCGCGTCTTTGCTCTACGCGCCTTTACGACGGCGAGACGGGCGAGCCGTTCGACCAGCCTGCTACTGTTGGTATCACCTACTTCCTCAAGCTCGGCCACATGGTTGAAGACAAGATGCACGCCCGCAGCATCGGTCCGTACTCTCTTATCACCCAACAGCCCCTCGGCGGTAAGGCGCAGTTCGGCGGCCAGCGTTTCGGAGAGATGGAGGTCTGGGCGTTGGAGGCGTTCGGCGCAAGCCATGTGCTTCAGGAGATACTTACAATCAAGTCAGACGACGTAGTAGGCCGCTCAAAGGCTTATGAGGCTATCGTCAAGGGCGAGCCTATGCCTACGCCGGGCATACCCGAGTCGCTTAACGTGCTGCTGCACGAGCTTCGCGGTCTCGGCCTGAGCATCACTCTCGACTAATCAACAGAAACTCTTTACATAATAAATACAACTTATTAGACATATGGCTTTCAAGAAAGATACAAAGATAAAGAGTAATTTTACGAAGATTACCATCAGCCTTGCGTCGCCTGAGGAAATCCTCGAAAGTTCTTTTGGC
>CALUFN010000078.1 GCA_944319945.1 uncultured Prevotella sp. | reverse complement strand
CCGGCTTGCCGCCTGCGGTCATCGTGTGGCTTGCGTTTCGGTGGACTGATGCTTATGTTTCAGTCTTTTATAGACGAAGTAAACGGCCGGTATGAGGAACAAGTCGGCGGCCACCCAGGCCGTAGGGTCGCCGTAGCATACGCCGAGAAAACCGAATGCAGGCACGAGCCAGAGGCTCACTCCGCAGCGGGCTATCATCTCCATTACGCCCGACAACACCGAGAGATTAGAGTATCCCAATCCCTGCAGGCTGTAGCGCAACACGGTGAGCACGCCTAATGCGGGGAAGAAATAGCTCGACATGCGCATGTAGAGCGCGGCGTTGTCTATTATCGCGGCCTCGCCCGACTTTACGAAGAGCATCATCATCTCGTCTGCGAAGGGGTAGATCACTATCAGCGAAAACGCGAAAAACAGGGCTGTTATCTTCAATGCCGCCGTTATCCCGAGCTTTATCCGCTCCACCTTCCGCGCCCCGATGTTCTGTCCGCAGTAGGTGGCCATGGCCACGCCGATGTTCTCAAACACGCACGTGAACAGGTATTTCATGCGCATCGCCGCCGTGAACGACGCCACGTAGACCGTGCCCAGTGCGTTGTTGGCGCTCTGCAGCATTATCACTCCTATGGCCGTTATCGAGAATTGCATGCCCATCGGTATGCCGTTCATCAGCAGCCGGCCCGTCTTCTTGTCGTCGTAGGCCCGCTCGCCGCCTGTGGGTATCAGCATTCTCATTCGCTTCCTGATGTACGCCCAGCACAGCGCCGAGGCGAAGGCTTGCGCCGTCATCGTGGCCAGGCCTGCGCCCTCAACGCCCAGCCCTAAGCCTATGATGAGCACAAAGTCGAGTGCGATGTTGAGCACCGAGGCCGCTATGAGGAAGTAAAACGGCTGCTTAGAGTCGCCCAGTGCGCGGATGAAGCCCGACAGCATGTTGTAAGCCATAGTGAACGGAATGGCCAGCAGATTGAGCATCAGGAACAGGTAAGCGTCGTGGAATATGTCCGTCGGCGTGTTCACCATCTTCAGTATGCGCTCGCAGAGCACTGCCGTCACCGTCGTTATCACCACCGCTATCACGGCCACTATGCGCAGCGCGTTGGCCACGTAGGCGCGCATCTTCGAGTAGTCTTTCGCCCCGAACTCCTGCGCCACGGGTATGGCGAAGCCCGCGCACGAGCCGTTGCAGAAGCCCATGATGAGAAACATTATCGACGACGACGCACCCACGGCCGCCAGTGCGTCGACCCCGATGAACTGCCCCACTATCGCGGCGTCGATTATAAGGTACATTTGTTGCAATATGTAGCCGCCTATTAGCGGTACGGCAAACTTGATGATGTCGCGCGTAGGCGAGCCTACGGTCATGTCGTTGATACTTGGCATAATGTGTTATCCTTTCTTTAAAATGCGTGCAAAAGTACTGATTAATGAGGAAAACGCGACGCTAAACCCGAAAAACTTGTACTAATCGCCCCCTCTTTGTCATTTTGTCAAGAAACTTCCGCATGTAAACACCTTTCTTACACATTATATATTATAGGCTTGATAAAGTATTTTAAATTCTGCGTTTGGCTTAGAAAAAATCATTTTTATTTGCAAGTTTAAAATATATTTGATAACTTTGCGGCAAAATTCGATGAAAAAAAGTGTTTCAACAAGAACGCGTATGAGATAAACTAGATACTCGATTTAATCTATATTAATAACTTTAAAAACAAATGTCAAATGAAAAAGAGAATTATTGATGTGTTCCTGATGGCACTCACGTTTACCGTTGCCATCGGCTCAGTTGTTTCTTGTAAGGACACTGACGAGGACGAATTCTCGAAGGTTTGGGCGGAGTTGAATGAGAACTCTACAATGACAGAGGCTATCAACAACCGCATTGACCAGCTGGAAGGAACCCTTGCAAGTCTTGAAAGTGCAAAGAACGATATCTTGGCCGATATCGAAACTCTTAAGGGCCAGGTAGGTAAGATCGACGGCATCGACGGCCGTTTGGCTACTGCTGAGGCTTCTCTCTCTATCATCGAGGAGGGCATCCGCCAGATCAACGAGGCTCTCGGCAATGCCGGCGACCCCGATCTCGCAGTTGTCTTCGACCAGCTCACTGCTACTTTGGTTGACGTAAAGGCTAAGGCCGACGCCGTAGCCGATCTCCAGAGCCGCGTTACCACTAACGAGGAGGAAATCAAGAAACTTTGGGAAGCTATCGACAAGATCGACGTTTCAGGTTCATGGAACGAGCGTCTTCAGGACATCGCCGATAGCACGGCTCAGGCTTTGGCTCTCGCTAAGGCCGACTCTATGCGTCTTGATGCCGTTGAGGGCGACGTTGACAGCCTGATGAAGTACGTAGGCGAGACTCTTAAGGATGCTGAAGGCAACTGGATGACTCTCGAAGAGTACATCATGAAGCAGCGTGAGGAAATCATCAAGGAGATCCAGGGTGAAGACGGCGAAGGCCTCACTCTCGGCGACTTGAAGAAGGCTTACGAGGCTGCCGACCAGGCTCTTCGTGACGACCTCGACGCTCTTGAGCGCAGGGTGCAGAACCTCGAGACCAAGACCAACGACATCAACCGTCGTCTCGGCCTCGTTGAGAGCATCCTCAACAAGTTCATCACGGGCGTTATCATCCAGGCTACCGACAACCCCGTTTACGGTACGTTCTCTCTCCCCGTCAACGTTAACAGCCGCATCCTCGCCGCTTACTACGGCTCAGTGGAGAAGCCTATCAGCTTCCCGACCGTTTCTCGCTCTGACTACGCTCTGAACGACGGCCTCATGCTGACTGAGAAAGACCTCCAAATGCTCGGCATCGACGCTGGTGCTTACACGGAAAAGGCAAACCGCATCGTTGCTAAGGGCGGTGCAGAAGGCAACGCCGGAACTCTCTATCTGACCATCAACCCGACTAACGTTGACGCTACCGGTCGCATTGCAACTTTGGAAAACAGCATCGGCGATGCTTCTGACGTAATGCTTTCTCCGCTGCAGCCTTCTGACAAGAAGCTCAGCTTCGGCTACACAAGGGCCGGCAACGGCTTCTATGAGACTAAGGCTACCGTTTCTCTCGACGCTATCGACAACGTTAAGCCCCGCATCTCTATGGATCAGCTGAAGGATCTTGCACAGTCTGTTAAGGACGCTGCCAACAATGCAGTTAACGGCAACGGCATCCAGGTAATGGACATCCTCTCTGATCTTTACACCATGAGCTCTGACATCCTCGACGCTGAGGGCGTTAAGTTCTCTTGGACTGACGACAACGGCGTGGAGCGCAGCGTTATCTCTGACTACTCTCTCGCAGCAACTGCCATCAAGCCTCTCGGCTACGGCGCATTGAAGGACATCAATGTTGAGACTCTGCCGGGTCTTGAGAAGATCGAGAACCTCATCGGCGACATCTTCGACGACGTTAAGGGCGCACTTCCCGAGTTCGATACTGACGGTCTGAACATCGAGATCGGCGAGATCAAGATCGATCCCGTAAATGTTGGCAAGGTTACTACTACCGTTGTTGTAGACATGGAGGGCGTTGTTGACGCTACAGGTAAGCCCGTTGGGGATAAGGTGGTTGAAGTTGACATCACTGATGCTGTTCAGGACGCTCTTAACGACGCTATGGGCGGTATCCAGGGTGACTTGAACGACTTCGTTGCCGACCTCAATTCTCAGATCGGCCAGATTAACGACCTGATCGACCAGCTCAACCAGATCAACGATCTCGGTAACTCTATTACTGACGTTGAGAACAAGCTCCTTGACTACATCCAGAAGGCTAACGATAAGATCTGCTATTGGGTTAACAACGCTAACAAGGTGCTCCAGCCTGTTATGTTCGCACAGACTAACGGCAGCTTCATCAGCCTGAGCCAGTCTGCAGGTGCTCCTACGATGTTCAGCGCTTCTTCTTACAACGGTGCCATCACGCTCATCCCGACGTCTTACAACCTTGAGATTCTCGCTCCGGCTTACAAGAAACTCATCGGTGTAACTAACGTATTCGACGGTAAGGGTAACAGTGCACAGGGCGGCGACCAGGCTTGTATCTCTGCTCTTAACACTGCTAACAGCGCAAGCGCAGACTTCTGTACGGTAGTTGATGGTGACAACCACAACTTCACTCTCAGCGGAGTTCAGAAGGGATACGTTTACGAGGTTGTTTACACCGCAGTTGACTACAGCGGCAAGGTAGTTGCTAAGAAGTTCTATCTCGAGCTCAAGTAATTTTGGTTCATGAATTAATCTGCCGGTCGTCGGAGGCTCAGCCTTCGCGGCTCGGCAGAATCTTAAGAACATAATAAAATTCATAGGTTATGAAAATGAATAAGACCATATTATTGTCGGGTCTGCTTGCCTTTGGCGGTCTTACGGCTTCGGCTCAAGAGTCACAGGCGCAGGAACCGCAGGAGAAGACGGAATACGTCTTCAATCCTCATTGGTATGTTGAGGTGCAGCCTCTCGGATTGCAATATACGCTCGGAGAACTTTCATTCGGCGACCTTCTGTCTTACAACCTTCAGGTTGCCGGTGGATACAACTTTAATTCTGTTGTAGGCTTGCGCCTGTCTGTAAACGCTTTCCAAAGCAAGGCCGGTTGGGAAATGGACGGCATGCAGTATGACTGGAAGTGGAACTACGTAGCTCCTATGGTTGACGTTACCGCCAATCTCTCTAACTTGATTTGCGGATTCAATCCCAATCGTCTGTTCAACTTCAGCGTGTTCGCAGGTATCGGTGCCAACATCGGTTTCGGTAACGACGACGCTGCAGGCGTTAAGGCCGCGCTCGACTCTTATTACGGCGGTAATGCCGGAAACCTCGCTTATCTTTGGGACGGCACTAAGGCTCGCTTTGCCGGACGTGCAGGTGTCAAGGGCGACTTCCGCATCAACGACATGTTCAGCGTAGGCATCGAGCTTCAGGCTACCACGCTTAACGACCATTACAACTCTAAGAAGGCAGGCAACTCTGACTGGTATTTCAACGGTCTCGTAGGCCTGAAGGTCAATCTCGGCAAGACCTATACCACCCGCACTGTTAAGTCTGCGCTTCCCGCAGAGCGCATTGTTGAGCGCGTAGTGGAGAAGGTTGTAGAGAAGCCTGTTAAGGAAGAGGTTGCCACCCCGATGCGTCGTGACGTATTCTTCGTGATCAACAGCACTAAGCTCTCAGTAGTTGAGAAGCAGAAGGTAGCCGAGATCGCTGACTACATGAAGAAGTTCCCCAACTCGAAGGTTGACGTTACAGGTTATGCCGACAAGGGTACTGGCAATGCCAAGATCAACATGGGCTTGTCACAGAAGCGTGCCGACATCGTTAAGAACAGCCTTATCAACGACTACGGCATCGATGCTTCACGCATCACCGTTACCGCTAAGGGCGACACTGAGCAGCCGTTCGACATCAACGACCTCAACCGTGTCAGCATCTGTATCGCTAAATAATCATTGACGTGTTGCTTAATTACAGCACCAAATAATAAAGCTCTGTCCGTGTCACGTAAGCGTAGGTACGGGCAGAGTTTTTAGTTGTAGGCACAGGATGTTTTCTTATTCAGTGCCACATCATAATAATTAAGGCTAAACTACTTATTTTTAACAATAGAATAATAATGAAAAAGAAAGTATTTTTGTTTTTATCGCTGTTCTCAGCTGCCGCCTCGC
>CALUFN010000077.1 GCA_944319945.1 uncultured Prevotella sp. | reverse complement strand
CAGATTGCGCTGGCGAAGTAGGCCATGTCCGTGTCGGAATATTCCGGCAGGTTCTTGAACAGGCGGACGAACTTGGAAGGTTCGAGGTCGGCCCTGTTCTCCGGGAACCACGGCGCCTGCGGATTGTTGCGGTCGGGGAAGTTCTCGTTCGCGAGGTTCTTGTTGCACGCCGTTACCATTATCCTTATCCTCTGGTAGCTCTCCATGTTTGACCGCTTGCGCTTCGTCGAGAAGAAGTTGTACGAGCCGCGGATTATCTCCGCAACGTCGGCGTTGCGTTTGATTTCCGTAAGGATGTCGGCTGCGATGACGCTGCCGTTCTCCGCCGCGTGAGTGAGTCGCGACTTCAGTTCGATACTTGCATTCAGTTTCATAATCGTTTGTTTTAAAGGTTTTGTAATTCAGTTTTTATTCCGTTCCGCCGCAATGTCGGCGACGGCATTGTGTTCTTGTTTTTGTATTCGTTTTCTGTCATAATCCTTATTGACGGTATGCCCGTGCGGGTGAGGAACGGGTTGACGTACCAGCCTCCCGAGAATGTACCGGGCCGCAGGCTGTCGTGCCAGACCACCTCCCCGACGCAGCCGTGTACGAGCATATTGCATACGGACATCATGCAGCAGGTGCGGTCTATGTCCTCTCCGACGAGGTAACAGCCGAGGTTCCTGACGTGGTAGGCCAGCAACAGCCGTCCGCTTCCGCAGGTGGGGTCGCTCACTCTTGAGCCTTGTTGATTACCATTGTTTGCCGTACAAGCAACCATAAGGTCGCATACCGGCGGCGGAGTGAAGAATTGTCCTTGTGCGCTCCGTCCGCTTGTCGAGGAGAAGGACATGTAAAGCTCGCCCAATGCATCGTACCATTTCTTGCCGCCGTCAAGCGTTGACTTCATCAGCGTCAGCCATTCGCAGGACATCCGCATGAATGCCGCGTTCTGCTTCCCCTTGTATTTCCAGCTTTTCAGCGGCGGCACTCCGGGTGAAAAGCCGTGGATTACGTATGTGAGGAAGTCCTCGAACACTGTCATTGGGTTTCGTCCGCATTCCGACGAGAAACCGAGAATCAGCCTTTCGAGAGGCCTTACTTCCACCGGTGTGTCATAACGTGCCATAGTATCGTGGTTTTAGGTTGTCCGTAATGTCCTTGTCTATGGCTTCATCGTTTTTCCACATGGGCCTTTGCCTGTTCTTTTTGTACAGCGACACCTGCCGAAGCAGCATGTCGCAGAACTTTTGGCCGTTTGCGCTTTCGCCACAGAAATACGCCAGCATGTCCCAAAGGTTGCCGTTGAAATACGCCGTCCACTTTCCGTGGAAGTGTTGTCCGAGGTCTTTCCCGAATGTTTCCGTGAAAAGCCCGTAGGTGAGTCCTTCGCTCGGATGGTGGTTGTGCTGCCACCGTGCGATGTCGAGCATCGTCTTGTAATCTATCCTTTCCATGTCGTTTGTATTTTGTCAGGTTCCGCCCGGCAAGGGGCTTGCCTTTTTTCTTGCTGCATGGTGCAGCCGTCACGGCGTACCGTGCGGCAAGGCTTGACGTGGAAAAATACCGCAGCGGAGCGAGGATGATTTTTCCGCGGGCAACGGGCCGTAAGGCCGCCTTGCGCCACGCGTGCACGGACGGCTACCTTTGCGGCAAGAAAAAAGGAACGCCCTTTTGCAGGAGCGTCCCTTCGTTCTTCCATTTTGAGTGTACTTTTTCTATCGGCCATAACCATTATCTTATATTCCAAATAAAGTCCTTACCTTTATTCTTGTAAGACCTGCCTCAATTGCCGCCATGTCAAGGTCTTCACCGTATCCGTTGTCAGAGTATGCGTCGCCCATTCTCCTTGCAATCCGTTCCATCATGCCGTCCGTGAGGCATGACGTGTCGTAACCCTTGGCGGCTATGTCCTCACGTCCCAGCCATGCAATCGCGAAGTGTTCCTTGGGCGACGTAACATCACCTGTACCGTTTATCGGCGGAACCTTATCGGTGACGTATGACAGGTGTCCGGCAAAAACGTCGTGGGGCATGATTGTCATGCATTCGCCGCTCGATGTGTCTGCGCATTCCAGTTGCAGCCCGTCCTTGCCGAGGACTGCTTTCAACACGGCGGCATCCATCGGGTCTCCACCCGTATCGGCCGCTATAACGGGGCTGTCGCAAACATCCGTCCACTCATAAGCCCCGCCGTGCAGCCGCAACGCGGCCGCAAGTTCCCTAAGTTCTTCCGCCTTGATGCGTTTTATTATCGAAAAGAAATCCGTATGCTTCATATCGTTTAAGGTCTTGTTGTTGTTTGTTTTTCAGTTTCACCGATATTTATTCCGAGCAGTTCTTCAGCCGCAAGCACGGCTTTGACCGTCAACATGCGCTGCCATGCCTTGAAGGCCGGTGACCAGCGGAAACCGTACGACTTAAGTGTTTTCCTTGTGTTGTCGTCGGGAATTTTGCCGTAGACAATCTGAAGCCTGTCAGCTTCGTGGTTTATGACTACCGTTCCACCGTTGAAAGGTATTTCCATATTCACGTTCCCGTAATCGGCCTCCAACCTTGAACGGGTCTCCAATGCCATCACTTCCATCCTGAACAGCCTGTTGCGTTCCGTGACGGCCGGTTTTGCTGAGTTCTTGTTGTACTCGGACACAAGAGCTACAGCCCTCCTTACAATGTCTACGTCCCCTTTACCGGCAAAAGTGCCTACCTTGTTCAATATGCTTTCCACGAATAGCGAACGGTTGTAGCCTTTCGCTTTTCCTGTGTCTATGGCGTGTATTACGCCAAGTCGGCTTTCGATGTCAGCCTTTAATGACAACCACACCTGTTCTCGCTTGTCGGTTTGTCTTATACATACAAATGCTTGTTTTTTCTTCATAGTCGCTTATTTTTAGATTAGACATTGGCGGCTTGACAAACCGCCATACTTGTTTCCCGCTTGCATTTCTGACGGACGCCGCGGCACGGCAAGGCTTGGCGGAGAAAAACACCGCAGCGTAGCGAGGACGGTTTTTCTCCTGCCTACCAAGCCCGTAGGGCGGCCTTGCAAGTGCCGCACGGCGGACGGCTAACTTTGCAAGCGGAAACAGGAATGGCGGTACGGATAAAAAAGAGGTTGTGCAGATCCGTTTTATTCACAACCTCTTGTTAAAAGTAAAAGAATATGTCTTGGCATTTTCACCCTTGCATTGCAAGCCGCATTTTTACATTGTTCATGGCTGCCTTGATGTTCGGGTTGAGCACCCGTGCGTAATGTTGCGTCATCCTTGTCGTCGAATGTCCGAGCATGGCGGCGACATCCTCAAGCGGAACGCTGTTTGCAAGCGCTATGGTCGTTGCGAAAGTATGGCGGGCGGCGTGAGTCGTCAAGTTCTTGTTTATTCCGCACAGGTCGGCTATTTCTTTGAGATAGCTGTTCATTCTCTGATTGCACATCACGGGCAGGCAACGGCCGGTCTTGACGCAGAGAGGATGGTTCTCGTATTTTCTCAATATGGTAAGAGGGATCGGCAGCAACGGCACATTGCTGATGGACGAAGCCTTGCGGCGGTGCTCCAACTTCACACGTCCTTTCCTTATCCACCAATCGCCGTTGTTGTCCTGCACGAGGTGTTCCCTCGTCAGGGTGGAAATGTCCGAGAACGCCAGACCGGTATGGCAGGCAAAGACGAATACGTCGCGCACGAGTTCAAGCCTCGGTATCTTGAAGTCCTTGTCCATGATTGCTTTCAGTTCGCCGTATGTCAGGAATACCGGGTCGGTTTCGTCCTGCTGCATCTTGTATCCGTAAAACGGGTCCTTGCGCATCCATTCCTTGGCCAAGGCCATGTTTACGATGCGCTTCAGGCATTTCATGTAGCGAACGATGGTGTTGCGGCACAGGCCGGCCTCCGTTTTCAGGAATGTGTCGAAAAACTTGATGAAGTCTGGAGACAGCTCGAAAAAAGTTATGTCTTCCTTGCCGTAAAACCTCGGCACGGCGGCTTTCAGCTTGTTCAACACGTTGACGTACCTGTTTATGGTTATCGGTGAATAGTCTATACCTACAACTTTCCTCATGCTTTCTATTTCCTCCTGCATGGTTTTCAGCAGGGTGCGCAGCTCCGTGTCCTTGCCGAATACGCGTTTCAATATCAG
Organism: uncultured Prevotella sp.; assembly: GCA_944319945.1. GTDB lineage: Bacteria > Bacteroidota > Bacteroidia > Bacteroidales > Bacteroidaceae > Prevotella. The sequence continues at coordinate 6,558 of CALUFN010000077.1, read as the reverse complement.
GCGTGGAGTGATGTACGCCTGCTCAAGCATCAGATCCTTGTGCTTTTCCAATGCAAGGGAATTAAGTTCGGCAAGGTATTCGTTCAGTTCGTTGGCCGCACGGTCTTTACCTTTGCTACGGCCCTTTGCCGCATTCCATTGCTTCAGCGGTACGCTGCGCTGTATGCGGACTTCGTCGTATTGGCCGTTGATTGTGACGCGCATCAGGATTGGTGCTTCGCCGTTTTTCAAGAGTTTCGTTTTCAAAACGAAAAACAGAATGTTCATTGTTCCTTGTCTCATGACATTGATTTTAATGGGTTTGACATCTTTTTTCGTCAAGCGGAGGATTTACAAATTATATATTTGCATATCACTCGGCCAGGTCGGCAAAGTTAACCGGTTTAACCTGTAAGACAACTCTGTAAATACCTGAAAATAAGTGAAGTATCTTGTTTTCGGTGGCTTTTTCAAGGGACTCTGTAAAAGCCACCGAACCGGCAATTCCTTATTTCATAAATCTGCGGCTTTTTGTGTTTAAGAATATAAAAAATCCGCTGAAATAGCCTGTATTTCAGCGGATTTTATGATTTCCAATCGTTTCTTTGTGGTGCCACCAGGAATCGAACCGGGGACACAAGGATTTTCAGTCCTTTGCTCTACCAACTGAGCTATGGCACCATCAATTTGCTGTTTGCGGGTGCAAAGGTATGAAAAATATTTGTTTTTACGGCACCCGTGGCGTAAAAAGATTGTGAATTTAACTTTATTTTAGTTTTGTTGGCGCTTTCTAGAAGGTAACCTTTTAGGATGTAAAATATTGATTATCAACGGTTTAAGTCAACGTTTCAAAAACGGTAAAAATAATTGCACGAAACGATGAAAACAGCTGACTGACGAATGCGCCTCCGTGCCGCGGCGTTCAGGTCGACGGCGGGCGGAATGCGTTCAGCAGGCGGACAACGGTCTTCGCCTCGTCGGCGGTCATCGTCGGGTTGAGCGGCATGCTGAGCTCCTCGCGGTGGATCCGCTCGGTTACGGGCAGGCTCGTTCCGCCCCATTCGGCGTAGCATTTCTGCTTGTGCGGCGGTATGGGGTAATGTATCATCGTGCCTACTCCGTTGTCGGCGAGATAGCGCTGCAGGGCGTCGCGCCTCGCGCACATTACGGGGAATATGTGGTGGACGCTGTTACGGCAATACTCTTCGTCGGGGATGCGCAGCCGTGGGTTCGAGATGTGGCTCACGTAATATTCGGCTATGCGGCGGCGCTTGGCGTTGTCGTCGTCAAGGTATCTCAGCTTCACGCGCAGCACGGCAGCCTGTATCTCGTCAAGACGGCTGTTGCGCCCCTTCATGTCGAACACGTACTTGCGGCTCGACCCGTAGTTGCCTAAGGCTCTTACGGTGTCGGCCAGCGTGCCGTCGTCGGTGGTCACGGCCCCGGCGTCGCCTAAGGCGCCGAGGTTCTTGCCGGGGTAGAAGCTGTGGCCGGCGGCGTCGCCGAGCGAGCCCGTGCGCCTCGCGCCGAACGTGCAGCCGTGGGCCTGGGCGTTGTCTTCTATCAGTTTCAGCCTGCGGGCCTTGCATGTCGCTCCTATCTTGTCGGTGTAGGCGCAACGGCCGTACAGGTGCACTATCATCACGGCGCGCGTGCGCGGCGTTACGGCCTGCTCTATCAGGGCGTCGTCTATCTGGAACGTGTCGGCCCGCGGCTCCACGAGCACGGGCTTCAGGCCGTTTTCGGTTACGGCGAGTATGCTCGCTATGTATGTGTTGGCGGGCACTATCACCTCGTCGCCGGGGCTCATCACGCCCATCTCGACGTAGGCGCGCAGTATGAGCGTAAGCGAATCAAGCCCGTTGCCGCAGCCTACGCAGTGGGCGGTGCCCGTGTATCGGGCGTATTCTTCCTCGAAGGCTTTGTTCTCGTTGCCTTGCAGATACCAGCCTCCGTCGATCACCCGCCTTACGGCTTGGCTGATCTCGTCGGCGTGCATGGCCGTTACTTTCGATAGGTCAAGATATCTTATCATGAAGATTGGGTTGTGGGGTTATGAGGTTATGGGGTTTTGAGGTTTTGAGGTTATGGGGTTTTGGGGTTATGGGGGTTTGAGGTTATGGGGTTATGGGGTTTTGAGGTTTTGAGGTTATGGGGTTATGGGGTTTTGAGGTTTTGGGGTTATGGGGTTTTGAGGTTATGCGGCATAACCGAACAACCCAATAACCGTAAAACCTCATGACCGTATAACGTTATAAAACAAACGTAAACTTAGGCGTTACGCCGCAGCCGATGCTTTCCTTGAAGTCGCACAGGCCGTTGTTGGGCATGCCGCCTTCGGTGGACGGACCGATGTCGAGCGTCTTTAGCCCCTGAGCGTGGTAATGGCCGAACAGCGAGTAGGCCAGCATGTTCATCGTGCGCAGGTGGGAATACGCCTTTATGTCGCCCCAGTAGATCACTTGCGCCGTGCCTTCGGCCACGTGGAACACTTGCGCCGCAGCCACGTCGGTGCCTCCGTGGGTCATCACGAAGAAGTCGGCACGTATGGTTTTCACGGTGTCCTTAACATCCTGCAGCGTCATCCTTAGCGGATAGCCGTGCTCCTCGCGGTTGGCACTGATTACGCCGTAAGCCCGCTCTGCGGCGTCGGGCGTTGAGCCTAACGCCTCGAACTTAAGGTCTTCGTGCATGGCACGGCTCAGGTTTTTCCGTGCGTTGCGCTCCATTACGTCACGGTAATGCGGAAAGAGACCGAGGCAGAAGTGGTAGTTCAGGTTCACGGGCATCAGCCTGCCGTAGCGTTGCAGCGTGCCGGCCCACTTGGATATTTGCGTCTCGTCGTAGACGGTCGGCGGCAGGGTGATGTGCACGGGCTTGCCTTTGGCGCATGAATACTGCTTTAGCGCAGCCGCAACGCCGTCCATTGTGCTCAGGCGCAGCTTGCCGCACGTGGTGAATCCGCCGAACGGTGCCGAGAACGGAGAGTACAATCCGTCGGCACGTTCGCCGAGTATCAGTCCGGCCTTCGTCTTTTCACCGTCGGCAAACACAAGATAACTGACGGCTTCGGCCTTATGCTTGTTCAGCTCGGCAAACTCCGCCGAGTTGAACGCATGCGGCACCGCTTTGAACAGGTGGTTATATTCTTCGGCATTAACTTCGGTTACGTGCATTTCCGTTTGCTTTTAGATTTGTGCCGTGAGGCGCCCTCGTCCTTGCTTAGAGCTTATGTATTCAGTGAAAGCATCATACTCCCTGATGTAGTCTTCCTCTTCGTAAGGCTCGGAAGCGAGCACGAGGCATACGGCCCCCGACGAGAAATCGTCGAGTGTGCGCCATGTGTCCGTATCGACGAAAAGCCCCTGATAGGGATGGTTCAGCAGGTATGTGTGCTTATGGTTGCCGTCGTCGAGCGTCACAGTGAAGCTGCCGCTCACGGCGATGATAAATTCCTTGCACTCCTTATGCGAGTGGCCGCCCCGGCATTCGCCGCCCGGCACGTCGTAAACCCAGTAAACTCTCTTAATGTCGAACGGCACGTTCTTCAGCTGTTCGGCCACGGTGAGGTTGCCGCGCGGGTCGATTATCTTTGGCAAGTCTATTATTCCGCTCATCGTATTCTTAAGGTTTTAAGTTTATGCGGTTATCGGGTTATACGGTTGTACGGTTTTTAGGAATTGTTGTTTTTAGGGTTTTAAGATTGTGCGGTTATGGTGTATGTATCTCATTGGATTATGCGGTCTTAATGTTGCATGGCTTAACGTTAGTTCTTGTTTTACGATATAGCACACGACTTATAACCGCACAGCCTCATGGCTCCTTTGACCGTATAGCCCGATAACCTTATAACCGCACAGCCGTATTACTTAATCACCGTGGCGGCAAGGCGCTTTGCCTTGTCCCTAAGCGGCGTAGTTTCGGCGTCTGCGTCGCCGTAACAAAGCACAACGCCCATGCGGCGGCCTACGTGTTGCTCCTGTTTGCCGAATATCCGCAGGCGAGTGTGGTCTTCAGAGAGCACGTCAATCATGTCGTATTCAGGCTCGTGGCAGGCTTCCTCTTTGGCCAATACCACTGCACTTGCGCCCGCATGCTCAAGGTGTATGGCGGGAATGGGTAGCCCCATGACGGCCCGGAAGTGCAGCTCAAACTCGTTGAGGTTGAGCGTATGGCCGAGGGTCACCATGCCGGTGTCGTGCGGACGGGGCGAAAGCTCCGAGAAGATGACGCCCTTATCGTGGCTTAAGAAGAACTCAACGCCCCAGATTCCGGCTCCGGTAAGCGCCGTAGTGACGGCTTCGGCCATGCGTTGCGCCTCCTCGAGGTCGTGCCCGCTGATGGCGAACGGCTGCCAACTCTCACGGTAGTCGCCGCCTTTCTGCACATGGCCTATAGGCGGACAAAACAGCGTCGGGCCGTTTTTCTGGGTCACCGTGAGCAGGGTGAACTCGCTGTCGAAGTGTATGAACTCCTCGATTATTATCTCCTTCACGTCGCCGCGGCTGCCTTCCATTGCCGCGTTGAACGCAGCCTCGAGCCCGTCGGCACTCTTAACCATGCTTTGGCCGTGACCCGAAGACGACATGAGGGGCTTTATCACGCACGGGAAACCTATCTCGCGCGAATGCTCTTTCAGCTCGTCAAGGGTCTTGGCGTAGAAATATTTCGCCGTCTTCAGCCCTAAATCCTTAGCCGCAAGGTCGCGTATCGCCTTGCGGTTCATCGTGAAGTTGACGGCGCGCGCACTCGGAACCACCTGTATGCCCTGACGCTCGAAGTCGAAAAGGCGCTCCGTGCGTATCGCCTCTATCTCCGGAACGATGATGTCCGGACGGTGTTTATCCACCACGGAGGCGAGGGCTTCGCCGTCAAGCATGTTGAAAACCTCGCACTCGTCGGCCACTTGCATGGCCGGTGCGCCTGCGTAACGGTCGCATGCCACTACATATTGGCCGGCACGCTTGGCTGCTATCACGAACTCCTTGCCCAGTTCTCCCGAGCCTAATAATAATATCTTCTTCATATATTCACGTTTTATCAGCAGACAAGTAAACAAGCAGACAAGCTGTCATGAACAAGCAAACAAGGAGATTTGCCTTGTCGCTCGTCCGCCTATTACTCGCCAATTGTTTCTTGCCCGCCGACTAATTGTTTTACCATTTGCCATTCCGGCGACACCGCCATCTTACGAAGGTCGGCTTCTATTATCCTCAGCATCGTGTCGGTGCTTACCTTCCGTTCGCGCGCTATGTCTTCAAGCGCCTTCACGGCGTTGCCGAACAGGCCGTAATACTGCTGCAACATGTCCTCGTCGTCGGCATATACGAGGTGCATGATGTGCCTTACATAGTGTTCCACCTTTTCGCTTACGCATCCCGGATTCCGCCCGAGGCGTATCAGGAAGTCCTGAAGTTCTTGCGACAGTGCGTCCATATTGTTGCTATGTTCCTTTTATTATATAACTCACTTACGCCCGAAAAATTGTGTCACCAGCCTTTTCTTGGGTCTGAAAGCATCACCACTTCAAGGTCCTTAAACGTGCAGCCGTCTACGGTAAGCCTTACTATCGTGCGGTCCTTGTGCCATCCCTGCAGTCCGGCGGCACCGGGATTTATGTGGAGTAGGTTGAGCGTCTTGTCATATTTCACCTTCAGTATGTGCGAATGTCCGCTGATGAAGAGCTGCGGAGGCGACGCGTATATCGACGCCCTTATGCTAGGGTCATAGTTGCCGGGATAACCGCCGATGTGCTTCATCAGCACGTCGGCATCCTCGCATTTCCACCTCAGCTTCTCGGGATACATCACCCTGAGGTCGCCGCCGTCGCAGTTGCCGTGTACGGCGCGTAGCAGACGGAACTCGGCCAGCCTCTCGGCTACTTCCATCGAACCGATGTCGCCGGCATGCCATATCTCGTCGCACGGCTCGAAATAGTGCAGGTACTTGTCGTCCCAGTATGCGTGGGTGTCGCTGATAATACCGATTCGTTTCATGTTCTTGTTACGGTTATACGGTCATACGGTTTTACGGTTGTACGGTTTTTGCTGGTGTCAGGTTATGCGGTCTTGCGGTTATGGGCCGTATGGCTTAAAGGTTATACGATTGTCTAAACAAATACGGACAAAAAACGCATATTGTTTTTGTCATAAGATCTTACAACCGCACGACCATTAAACCGCATCACCTCATAACCGTAGAGCCTTAAAACCGCACCTTCAGTTTCTTCCCTATAAACTCCTTAACGAACTCCACCGTGCCGTCCATGCCGAGGATGCTCGAGTTAATGCAGAGGTCGTAAGACGTGCTGTGGCCCCACACCTTGCCCGTATAATAATTATAGTACGACGCGCGCGAGGCTTCCTTGCTCTCGATTATCTTCTTCGCCTCGTCGGCGCCGCAGCCGTGGCGCTTGCAGATGCGCGCGACGCGCTCGTCGAGGTCGGCCGTTATGAATACGCTCACGGTGTTGCGGAAGTCGCGCAGCACGTAGTCGGCGCAGCGGCCTACGAACACGCACGAGTGGGCTTCGGCCGCCTTGCGTATGGCGTCGCTCTGAAACTGGAACAGACTCTCCTG
>CALUFN010000076.1 GCA_944319945.1 uncultured Prevotella sp. | reverse complement strand
GCAAGCGAGCGCAATGCAAGTTTACTTGCAGATTGCCGAGCGCAGCTTGTCTTATGCAAAGATAATGCAATATCATGAATTTACAAAGACAAAACTATGATTTTTGCGAAAGGCCACGTTTTGCTTTCCAAAAGGTTACTTATTGCGACGTAAAAGGCCGTCTTTTGCGGTGCAAAAGACGGCCTTTTGTAAAGCGTTGGATGCCAGCGCGTTGCGCAGGGCGGTTACTTCGCGTCGATGCTTACCGTCTGGACCGAGCGGCTGTCGTGGCCGACCATGATGTCGAAGCGGCCCGGCTCGAACACCGTGCGGCCTTCGGCGTCGTAGTAAGAGAGGTCTTTCTCGGTTACGTCGAACGTAACTTCCTGGCTCTCGCCGGCCTTGAGCAGCACGCGGCGGAAGCCCTTAAGCTCCTTGACGGGGCGCGCAACGGATGCCACGGGGTCGCGCACGTAGAGCTGCACCACCTCGTAAGCGTCCCTCTTGCCCGTGTTGGTAACCGTTACCGACGCCTTGAACTCGCGGCCCGAGCCTGTAACAGACGGCTTGCCGTAAGCGAAGGTGGTGTAGGTAAGTCCGTAGCCGAAGGGATAGAGGGGGTCGTTCACGTTGTCGAGCCAGTTGGTGGCATACTTACGGAAGTCCTTCGTGCCCTCGGGCACGGGGCGGCCCGTGTTCAGGTGGTTGTAATACATGGGCAGCTGGCCCGTGGTGCGCGGAAAGGTCATGGTCAACCTTCCGCTCGGGGCTACGTCGCCGAACACCACGTCGCATATAGCGTCGGCGGCTTCGCTTCCGCCGAACCAGACGTTGAGAATCGCGTCTACGTTATCCTGCTCCCATGTGAGCACCGTAGGACGGCCTGAGAAGTTGAGCATCACCACGGGCTTGCCCAGTTTGACAAGCTCGGCGAGCAGCTCGCGCTGCACGTCGGGCAGGCGCAGGTCGGTGCGGCTGGCGCATTCGCCCGACATGTCGGCGCTCTCGCCCATTGCGCATACTATCACGTCGGCCTGGGCGGCCACCCTAAGGGCCTCGGTCTTAAGGGCAGCGTCGTCGCCGCGCGCTATCGTCTTGCCGAACTCGGCGGCGCGCTGGCGCACGGAATCGGCCATGAGGTTGCACCCCTGGGCGTACAGCAGCTCGGCCTTGCCGGCCAAGGCGCGCTCGAATCCCTCCTTAAGCGTAGAGTAGCGGTCGGGCGTGTAGGCCACGCACCATGTGCCGGCCATGTTGGCGCGCGTGTCGGCCAAGGGGCCTATGAGGGCTATCTTGCCCTGCTTCTTGAGCGGCAGCAGGCCATCCCCGTTCTTAAGCAGCACGAAGGTCTCGGCGGCTATGCGGCGCGCCGCGGCGCGGTTTTCGGCGGTGAAGATGTCGGTCTTGGCCCTCTTAACGTCGCAGTACTTGTAAGGGTCCTTGAAAAGCCCTAACTTATACTTCGCCTCGAGCACTCGGCGGCAGGCCGTGTTGATAGCCTCTTCGCTTACTGAGCCGTCCTTCAGCGACTGCTCCAACGTGGTAAGGAATCCCATCGAGCACATGTCCATGTCGGTGCCGGCGTTGAGCGCCATCGCCGACGCGCGCTTCAGGTCGCCTCCCACGCCGTGGGGTATCATCTCGCCTATCGAGCCGTAGTCGGTGGCCACGAATCCGTCGAACTTCCACGCCTTGCGCAGCACGTCGTCCAAGAGCCAGCGGTTGGCCGTAGCGGGAATGCCGTCGACGATGTTGAACGACGACATCACGCTGCCCGTGCCTTCCTCGACGGCGGCGCGGTAGGGCGGGAAGTACTGGTTGAACATGCGCAGGCGGCTCATGTCGACCGTGTTGTAGTCGAGTCCCGACTCAACGGCGCCGTACAGGGCGTAGTGCTTCAGGCAGGCCATTACGTTGTCGTTGCGCGAATAGTCGCCCTGGTATCCGCGTATCATGGCGCGCGCTATCTCCGAGCCGAGGTAGGGGTCTTCGCCGTTACCCTCGGATATGCGGCCCCAACGGGCGTCTACGCAGATGTCGACCATCGGGCTGAAGAACCAGTTTATGCCGTCGGCCGAAGCCTCCTTGGCGGCTATGCGCGCGGCCTCTTCCACGGCCTGCATGTCCCACGAGCACGACAGGGCGAACGGAATGGGGAATATCGTCTCGTATCCGTGTATCACGTCCATGCCCACGAGCAGCGGAATGCCCAGCCGGCTCTGCTCTACGGCTATCTTCTGCAGCTCGCGTATCTTCTCGACTCCCTTCAGGTTGAACACTCCGCCCATGCCTCCGGCCTTGATGATGCCGGCCACCTGGGTGTCTTGGGCCTGCCCGGTGGTTATGTCGCCGGCCACCTGAAGGTTGAGCTGCCCTATCTTCTCTTGCAGCGTCATGCGCGACATCAGGTCGCCCACGAACTTGTCCATCGCCTCCGTCTGCGCCATGCCGGGCAGTGCGAGCAGGCACGCCACGGCGGCTGCGATTGTTTTCCTTATCTTTTTCATCGGTTTCTTGTTTTATGAATGCCTGCAAAGCTATCATTCATCGGGAAGTTAAAGAATTTAAAGAAGTTAAAGAGTTTAGAGCCGACAGCCCTGTACGTCCTGACAAGACATTTGGCTTTAACTTCTAACGGAGCGTTAGCGGAGTGATAACTTCTT
>CALUFN010000075.1 GCA_944319945.1 uncultured Prevotella sp. | reverse complement strand
GGTGGAAATACACCGCATATCACAGAATTAGCAACCGTTGCCAAGTCATTACCTCACTCTTTGAGAAAAGCTTATACATAGCTTGTTTCTAACAGATTCCTATTTGTGTATCGAATTTTTGATGAAAAAGCAATGGAAAAATCATGAAAATATTTGCACAAATGTATCTAATTGGTTACCTTTGCAAAGGAAAGACAGGTCTAATGGAACGTGAATTGATCTTTTCAAATGAATTTTGGAGCTTCTACAAGAGTCAAAATCAAAAAGTACAGTTAAAGTTTGATTATGTCATAAACATACTCATGACGGAGCGTGTGATAACCACAAAGTTCGTAAAACATTTGGAAAACACCGACTTGTATGAGATGCGGGTCTCGTTGGGCACGAATGAATACAGGACAATTCTGTTCGCAATGGATAATGGATAATGACAACATAATCCTGTCGACAAGGATTCTCGTGCTGAACGCTTTCCAAAAGAAATCGACAAAAGACTATAAGAAACAAATAGAGATAGCTCAAAAGATATTAGGAGGATTTACGGATGATACGCTTTGATGAAGAAAATTTATCAAAACTGCATACTGCAAGCGAATTGTTGGCAGACAAGTACGGCGCGCCCGACACGGCCGGCCGCCGCGAGTTTGACGAGAAGGCACGTGCTTATTATTACGGCGTCATCCTTCGCGACAGGCGCAAGGAACTGAAAATGACGCAGGGCGAGCTTGCCGAAAAAGCGGGAACGGCGAGAAGCTACATCGCCCGCATCGAGCGCGGCGAAACAGACATGCAGCTTTCAAGTTTTCTGCGTATAGCCCACGCGCTTGACATGGACTTCGCACCAGTGTACGGATGATGAGGATTAAGAGGTAAGATCGTAATAGGAATGTGGAACGCCGACCTGACGCGGACCGACGGGCTGCAGTCGCAGGCGATAAGCCTGCTGAGGCTGCCGCTCATAGCGGCCGTGGTGATGATTCATTCGGCCGTGGGCAATGTGGTGGTGGGCGGCGTGTGCGCGGCCGACGGCGTGAGTTGCCGTGCTTACCGCCTTGCCGAGGCCCTTTTCGTAGAGGGATTCGGCCGCATGGCCGTGCCAGTGCTGTTCTTCTTCTCGGGTTACTTGTTCTTCCGCGGCGGCTCGTTCACGGCCGGCGTTTACCGGGGCAAGCTGCTCAGGAGGGTACGCTCACTGCTGGCGCCCTACGTGTTTTGGAACCTTCTGACCGTGGCCCTTACCTTCATGGCGCAGACGTTCATGGGCGGCATGACTTCGGGCATGCGCAAGCCCGTAGCCGGATATTCGGCCGCCGACTGGCTGGCGTGCTTCTGGGACGTTGACGGCACGGAGATGCCCATGTGCTATCCGTTGTGGTTCGTGCGCAACCTGATGCTGCTCGCCGTGGCCTCTCCGCTGCTCTATGTGGTGCTGAGACGCGCCGGCGCGGTGTTCACGGGCGTGGTTGGGGCGTTGTGGCTGACGGGAGTCACGGGCGTGTCAAACTTCTGTCCGTGGAGCCTTGAGGGCCTGGCGTTTTTCAGTTGGGGAGCGTATTACGGCGTGCGGGGGCGCAGTTTCCTTGCGTCGTTCGGCCGTCTCGACCTTAAGGCCGTGGCCGCCGCCTACCTGCTCATGGTGGCTGCGTCGGCCGTACTCCGCCTGAACGGGCTTGACGAGCGATGCCTGCTCCAGCGTGCGGCCATACCCTTAGGCTTAATTACAGCCGTGTGTGCCGCAGCCGGAATGGTCTCGGCAGGCATGGGCGCGGCGTGCATAAGGCTTTCGTCGGCCTCGTTTTTCGTCTACGCCTATCATCCCATGCCGGCGTTGCTCGTTCTTAAGGTGTGGGTTATGGTGTTGCCCGTGTCAGACTTCACCATGACGCTCGGCCTCTTTGCCGTCCCCGTGGTGCTCGTAGCCGTCGGCGTGGCGCTCCACGCTGTGTCGGCCAGGCTCCTCCCTACGTTCACGGTCGTGATAACGGGAGGAAGGGGGATGAATTAAAAATGAAGAATTAAAAATGAAGTAATTAAGTTAATGAAGAACGAAAAGTCTTTGGATAATGATGATTTTTCATTCTTCATTTTTCATTTATTTCAGATTTTCCCGCCGTAGCACAGGTCGCCGGCGTCGCCGAAGCCCGGTACGATGTACTTGTGCTCGTTCATACCCGGGTCGATGGCGGCGCACCACACGGTGGTCTTGTCGTCGGGGAAGGTATCCTTGACGTGCTCGATGCCTTCGGGAGCGGCTATCACGCAGGCCACGTGTATGCGCTTGGGCGTGCCCCGGGTGAGGAAGGCCTTGTAGCCCAGCTCCATAGAGCCGCCCGTGGCCAGCATGGGATCGGCTATGATGAGCGTCTTGCCGTCGACCGAGGGCGTGGCGAGGTATTCCACGTGGATGCCCACCTCGGTGTGCCCCTCGTCCTTATACTCTCGGTATGCGCTTACGAAGGCGTTGCCCGCATGGTCGAACACGTGCAGGAAACCGTTGTGGAAGGGCAGCCCAGCTCGGAATATGGTGGCCAGTATCACCTTGTCCGTGGGCACGTTGACGCGCGCCGTGCCGAGCGGAGTCTCGACGTCGCGCGGCTCGTAAGCCAGGGTCTTGCTTATCTCGTAGGCCATCATCTCGCCCACGCGCGTAATGTTGTTGCGGAAGAGCAGGCGGTTCTGCTGGTAGTCGCGGTCGCGCATCTCCGCCATGTACTGGTTGATGATTGTGTTCTGCTTGCTGAGGTCGATTATCTGCATGGTTGGTAAAGTTGTTCGGTTGAGTCTTAACGAGTGTAAAAGATGATATATCATTGCAAAAGTAAAAACTTTTCTCGATTTTTGCAAAGTGCAAATTACAAAAACGATTCGGGCATTTTAAAATTTGGATACTTTAACCTAAAAACACTTTAA
>CALUFN010000074.1 GCA_944319945.1 uncultured Prevotella sp. | reverse complement strand
ATTGTCAACTATAAAGGTACTAAAAATATTCCATTCCCACAACTTTTTTATGCTTTTCTTATGCCGAACTCACGTATATTTAGTATTTAAAGCCACGCCTATGTCATGCAACAAATAAGCAACGCTATATTCCTCATCAGGATCAGGTCCGATCCAAGTTCCTTTCCAATATTTACCACAAGGCATATCATCCCAATAATAGATATGTCCGTTATAAGACTGAGGCTCTTTATGGTATGCCATAATCTGTCCTAAAGCCAAAGCCACACATCCAACAACGGCTTGTTCGCCATTATCTTTAAAACATTCTGAATTATACGGTGCCTCGTCTTGCCCCCAACGCGTATCCAACATATTCAAAACCGTGTCATTGCTTTCCTCTACCGTACAATAACTATCTTCACCATTGTAAATAAAAATAGCATATACAAAATCATCCGCCTTTACATACCCGTACCCCGGTGGAATAAGTTTTCCCATGCTGTCGGGAGTGAGTATTTCATTTTCCAGACATTCTTCCGCCATTTTCATAAAGAGCCTCGTGCCGTCGTTGCCGTCAGCATCGAAAGCGCCTTTGTCCGAATAGGCATATACGCCGGCGGCACGCTTGTCGTTAGGCACCACGGCATAGCCTCCGTCCTCGAAGTTCACGATGTAAAAGCCCGGCCCATCCTGTCCGCCTGCACGCGTAGGCACGGGGAAGCGGCTGACGTCTTTCACGGTCAAGGCCCCGCCCGCCCTCGTCTTTACGTCAGTAAGCGAGCTTACGGCATCGGCGGCTACGTCTATCGCCTCGGCTTGCGACAAGCGATAGTCATTGGCAGCAAACCGATGTTCACCAACTACGGCACCTAAATCTTCATCCTGCGAACAGGAGTTCATGGCCAGCACCAATACAAAAGCCATGAAACTTAATGATGCCTTCATTTTCATAATAATATATTTTAAAATCACTACAAATATAGTTAAATAAATAATACGTTATCACTTTTATATAAATTAATTCATATAATTTATTATAAATTTAAGCATATTAAACACTATTAAAACATCTTTGACCCATCCTTCAAACGGCTTCCAACCGCGTCGGGGGTAACGGTCGCGTAACAGACTGATATCCGACACGTTACAAAAGGCCGTCTTTTGCGGCGTAAAAGGTTACCTTTCGGCGTGCAAAAGGTAACCTTTCAGAATGTAAAAGGTGGCCTTTCAGAAAGCAGCGGCACGTGCGACGCCCTGCGGCGGCAAGGCGGCGCAGGGCACGTAACGGATTGAAAGCACGACGGCGGGCGGCCGACTATTAGAGACGGAACAGTCCGATAACGGATTAACACGCGCAAGGCCGTTTTTCTTATTACTTGCAAACGAAACGCCGTCGCAGGCGAAAGACATGAACGCCTGCCGCCGCGAAAAGTTACAATCGCACTACGCAGGTCAGCCGCGGCAAAAAGCCACGACGGCGACAGAAAGAAAGATTAACGGCCGGAGACGAACATTTTTTGACGAAATCAGGCATCACTTTGCACTTTTTTACGTAATTTCGCAACGGAAAAACAATACTCACATGCTTACACAAGAAGAAAGACAAGCCATAATCGAGCTTATCCACAGGCAGGTAGTGCCTGCGATAGGCTGCACGGAGCCGATAGCCGTAGCCCTCTGCGTGGCTAAGGCGAGGGAGACTCTGGGCGCAGTGCCCGAAAGCATAAGGGTGGACCTGAGCGCCAACATTCTGAAAAACGCCATGGGCGTGGGCATACCCGGCACGGGCATGACCGGCCTGCCCATAGCCATAGCCCTCGGCGCGCTCATCGGCAGGGCCGAGCTGGGCCTGGAGGTGCTGCAAGACTGCACACGCGCCGCCGTGGACGAGGGTAAGAAGTACATAGCCGAAGGGCGCATAAGCATCAAGCTCAAGGACGACGCGCCCGACAAGCTCTACATCGCAGTGACGTGCGCCGCAGGCGGCCACGAGGCCGAGGCGCGCATAGCCACTGAGCACACCAACTTCGTCTACCTGCGTAAGGACGGCGACGTAAGGTTCGACAAGCCCGTGGAGACCGTAGAGACTGCCCACGAGGAGGACGTGGAGCTGACGCTGAGGAAGGTGTACGACTTTGCCGTGGAGACCGACGTAGACGACCTGCGCTTCATACTCGAGGCAAAGAAGATGAACGAGGCCGCCGCAGCCGACGGCCTGCGCGAGAACTTCGGCCACCAGCTGGGCAAGACGCTCTGCAGCCCGCTGGGGCGCGGAATAATGGGCGAGGGCATCTTCTCTAAAGTGCTATCGGCCACGAGCTGCGCCTGCGACGCCCGCATGGCCGGCGCCATGATACCCGTGATGAGCAACTCGGGCAGCGGCAACCAGGGCATTTGCGCCACGATGCCCGTGGTAGTATTCGCCGAAGAGAACCACAACACCGAGGAGGAGACCATGCGCGCCCTAATCATAAGCAACCTGACGGCCATCTACATCAAGCAGCACTTAGGCACGCTCTCGGCCCTGTGCGGCTGCGTGGTGGCCAGCACGGGCAGCAGCTGCGGCATCACCTACCTCATGGGCGGCAACTACGACCAGATGGCCTTCGCCGTGAAGAACATGATAGCCAACCTTACGGGCATGATATGCGACGGCGCGAAGCCCAGCTGCGCCCTCAAGCTGACGTCGGGCGTGAGCACGGCCGTGCTAAGCGCAATGCTCGCCATACAGAACAAGCACGTGACGTCGGTGGAGGGAATCATCGACGACGACGTAGACCAAAGCATACGCAACCTCACCGAAATAGGCCGCCGGGGCATGGACGAGACCGACAAGTACGTGCTCGACATAATGACGCACAAGAAGGGAAAGTGAAAAAAGATGAAAGGTGAAAAAGCGAGAAAGAAACAATAAATAACAACAACGATATGAAACAACTAAAGGCTACATTCATTACGCTGCTGCTCACCGTGTTCGCGGTGACCGCAGCCGCACAGATGCAAGACCCCGTGCATTTCAGCGTGAGCCAAAAGAAGGTGTCACCCACTGAAATCGAAGTACTCTTCACGGCCAAGATCGACGCCGGATGGCACGTCTACTCTACCGGAATGCCGTCAGACGGCCCCACGTCGGCCACCATCCACACCGACG
>CALUFN010000073.1 GCA_944319945.1 uncultured Prevotella sp. | reverse complement strand
TGTTCTTCGAGAACCTTAATCATCGCAGGATTGCATTTTCCAGGTGCATGCACATGCTTAATGGGTATGGCGAGGGCGATAAACTCGTAAATATACCACGAAACGTCGAGCAGGCCTTCGTCCCTGCCTACGGTTACGAGGTCGTCGTCTTCAGAATATTCTTCTCCGAGCCGTGCCGTCAGGCTGTTGTCGGCGCTTATCCGCTGGTCCATGTCGTCGAGGCAGATGTCGCACGGCACGCTGACCGTGCCCTCCACGTGGCAGTCTATGCGGAACACGCCGCCCGTGCGGCTTACCGTCAGGTCGGCGCGCACGCGTCCGCGCTTCACCTCGGGGGCTTCTATCGCCTCGAAGTAAGCGTCGTCAAGGTCGTATCCGAAGGTGCTTTCGCCTTCCTTTAGACCGTTCAGATCAATCTTAAAGGGCTCTAAACTGTACATCTCGTAAATAATATGAAACAGCAAAGAGTGCCCTTGCCCGTCACTGATGTTGCACGCATCGGCTTTGGGCGGCACAGTTCTTTGGGCTGCAAAGTTACAAATTATTTTTCATACACGCATAAACAAACGGTAAAAACATTCGCCTCACGGCTGATTTTGTGGCTGTTATTGCACACTTGCCCGTGTCTGTGCCGTTACGTTAGGGCGGAGTCGGGTTGAGGGGTACATATTAAATAAGGTGTGACGGCCTGCCCGAGCCGCCGCATCCGGCGACTGCCGAAAGGGGCTTCGGCACCCGATTTCCGGCCTGCGAACATGCTCTTTGTAACCGTCTGGCGTTCAATGTGTTACAAAAGGCCGTCTTTTGCGGTGTGAAAGGTTGCCTTTTAGGGCCTCAAAGGTTACCTTTTAGCCCCCGAAAGGATGCCTTTGCATTCTTATCGGTGGCCTGCTGTCTGCTCGCCGCTTGGTGGACGCCCTGGCTTGCGCGCGCTTTGAGGCCGCCGTCTGCTGACCGATGCGGCTTGACGCATGATAAACAATATAATACTTTAACTATTTTTAATTATCGGGAAGGGTAATTGTTAACCGTATTTTGTGATTTTGCCGCCGCTTTTAGAGAATAATAATATTATTAGTTAAATTTACAATCAGGATGAAAAGACCATTTTTCAAGTACGGCGTCATGGCAGCCATGATGCTCGTGGCAGGCTTTACGTTTACGGCCTGCGGTGACGACGAGGACGACCCGACGGAGGGCGTAGTAACACCCGGCGGAGACGAAGACGGCGACGGCGAAGAGAACACCTCTCCCATAGCTTCGGCTTCGGTGGTTTATTCCGTACAGACGGCTAATTTTGCCGACATGCAGGCCGTGCCGACGAGATTTACGTAAGGTATGTGGATGAAAACAACCAAGTGCGTCAAGAGCCTTTCACAGGCAAATGGGAAAAGAACGTTGAGGTTCCGGCCGTCGACGGCAGCTGCACCGTGGCGTTACAGGTGATCGGCGTGGCAAAAGACGATGAAAGTCTTGCCGCCCTTTCAGGAGACGTTCGGCTGAGGATCGACGCTTCGGCTGTCTATGGTTTTAATCATGTAGACGGCGGAAAGTCTGACGGTTGGAACTTGTCGGCGGCTGTTAACAATAGCTATGCCCTGCCCGACGGCCTTGACGGCATGCTTAACGACTTCAACTCTGATAAGGAAAAATTCGGAGGAATCGTCTTTGCCTCTTGCGCCCAAAACGACGGTGGCGAACATATTAGTCCGGAGGCTTTCTGGGAAACCAACAAGTTCGTGCCCGGAGAGTAACGGCCTGACCTACTTGTTGCATCGGCGGAAACCGTTCCGCCGATAGCAAAAAGGCGTATCATGTCCGGATTCGGCTGACATGATACGCCTCGTTTTTTCATCAATTACTAACCCTTTACTTAAAACCTCAAGCACGCAATGAAAGCAAAACGCATCATTTTATCGGCCGTGGCGGTTGCCGTGACCGACGATTTTGTTAGTCAGGGTAACTGAAAAAGAGGCAAAAGAGAAAAATGCAGGGAATAAACAAATAACCGATTAATTTCAAAAATACAATCATGTTAAAGCAAATTAAAGCGTTCATGGTCCTTGCACTGGCCGTGGCAGGCTTCATGCCGGCCTCGGCCCAGTGGCGCGTGGGCCTTCAGGGGGATACTCATATAACTCGCTGACCACGGAGGCGGGTTACTATTACGACCGCCATTACAACCCTCGCGGCGGCTTCGCCATAGGCGTGCCCGTGCAGTACGGCTTCAACGGTTGGCTGGCCGTGCAGGCTGAGGTGGACTATGTGCAGAAGAACTACGAGCTGGAGCGCACCGGCTTCTTCCATCAACTGGGCGAGAGGCTTACCAACCACTATCTGTCCGTGCCGGTGTTCGCCCGCTTCTCGTTCGGCGGCGAGCGTCTCAAGGGCTATCTCGACGCCGGATTCTATGCCGGCGGATGGCTGGCCGCACGCCGCAAAGGCACCACTTTCAGTATGTTCAGCAGCACATACGATCCCAATCCCGACGCCTATGGAGACCTAACGGAGCTTTACTATTACGACGAGAAGTATGAGTTTGACTCGCGCCGGGACAACCGCTTCGAGGGCGGTGCCCTCATAGGCGTGGGCGTTGAGTACGCAGTTACGTCTACGTGGGCCGTGCAGGCCGGGTGCAAATACTATCACAGCCTCACCGACACGCAGAAAGACTACATGCTGGGGCAGGTACCGAGGTATAACAATACGTTCGTGTTCCAAGTGGGAGTGATGGCTACGATAGGCCGTTAGGCTGCCGGATGACTTGATTTTTAACAACCGAAACTATTAGAATGACATGAAAAAGCTGATACGCAACATCATGATCGCGGCTGCGGCGGCACTCTCCGTGGCCGGCTGCCGCGACGACATGCCCGAGATGCACAACCCGATGACCAACGTGACGATATACAACTGGTCGCAACTGTTCGACGCTTACTGGAGCGGAATGAACTATAATTACGTGTTCTGGGACATCGACCCCACCGACTGGGACGCCGTTTACCGGGAGTATAAGCCGCGCTTCGACGACTTGGCCCACGCAAGTTTCACCGACGAAGCGGTGAACGACAGTGCCATCAACATGCTTGAAAGCATTACTGCCGACCTCATCGACGGGCATTACGGCATAATCATACCCCAATGGACGGTAGGCAACGACGAGGCCGTGTACATCACCCCGGCAAACGAACGGATACGGCAACGCCCCGGATACCACGACGGCAACGACACCGAACCTTATGATAAGGCGTTGGAAAAGATGATAAGCGAACAACGCCTTACCAACGGATTCAAGACTGTATATCCCATCCCTGAGATAGGAATGGATTTCAACGGGGTGGTAGGCGTGGTCGACAACGACATCGTTTACCTGAAGTTCAATACATTCTACTTTTCGAT
>CALUFN010000072.1 GCA_944319945.1 uncultured Prevotella sp. | reverse complement strand
CTTTGCCACAAGATAAGCTACGCTCGGGAAATTGCAAGTAAACTTGCTTTCCGCTCGCTTGCATTATCTTTGCCACAGATAAATACAACCACAAAACTATAACAAATGAGCACGGTAATCTATCAATCGCCGATATTCGGCCCCGTACACAGCCGCCGACTCGGCATATCCCTGGGGATAAACCTGATGCCGGCCGACGGCAAGATATGCACCTTTGACTGCATTTACTGCGAATGCGGATTCAACGCCGACCACAAGCCGAGGCTGCGCAGGCCTACGCGCGACGAAGTGGCGGAGGCGCTCGAAAACAAGCTGAAGGAGATGACGGCCGACGGCACGCCACCCGATGTGCTGACCTTTGCCGGCAACGGCGAGCCGACGGCTCACCCGGAGTTCGGCAGCATAATAAGCGACACGATAAGCCTGCGCGACAAATACTGCAAGGAGGCTAAGGTGTCAGTGCTGAGCAACGCCACGCTGGCCATACGCCCCGAAGTGCACGAGGCGCTGCGGCGGGTGGACAACAACATACTGAAGCTGGACACCGTGAACCCCCAGTACATAAGGACGGTGAACAGGCCGGGCAACCCTGCCTACGACGTGAAGGAAATAATAGAGACGATAAGGTCGTTCGACGGCAATGCCATTGTGCAGACGATGTTCATGCGGGGCACGATAGGCGGCACAGACGTGGACAACACGGGCGAGGAATACGTAGGGCCGTGGCTCGAGGCGGTGAAATACATACGGCCGCGGCAGGTGATGATCTACACGATAGACCGCGAAACGCCAGACCGCGACCTGCTGAAGGCCGACCGCGAGACGCTCGACGGCATAAGAGACCGCGTGATAGCGGCCGGCATTCCATGCTCGGCATCATATTGACACGGCAAATAATCTGATTTATTACCAATAATAACGCTTTCTCACGGAAAATATGTATTTTTGCATAAAATAAGCAGCACTCGGGAAATTGTGAGCAAGCTCTCTTTCCGCTCGTTTGCATTATTTTTGTACCAAATACAAATCCATATCACAACAAAATGAACAAAAAATACATTTTCTCCATATTCGCGGCGCTCGCCTTTGCCGCGCCGTCGGCCGCACAGACTGAAGACGACGGCATGACGACGGCCCCCACCGAAGAGAAGACGGCAAGGATAAGGGCGTTTAACAACCTTGAGCTGACCATCAACGCCGGAAGCACCGGCATAGGCTTCGACGTTGCCACCTACGTACACAAGATGGTGAGGGTGAGGACGGGCTTCGACTTCATGCCGAAATTCAACTACACGATGAACTTCGCCATTGCCGCAGGCCGATACGACGACGCAGGCAACTGGATAGAGTCTAATTTTAACAGCATGGCCGACAAGCTGGAACAGCTTACGGGATACAAAGCCGACGCCATGGTAGGCATGAACGGCGAACCGACGTTCAGCAACTTCAAGCTGCTGGTAGACGTGTTTCCGTTCAAGAACAAGAACTGGTATTTCACGGCGGGCTTCTACGTGGGCAAGTCGCGCATAGCTAAGGCGTACAACAAGACCGAAGAGATGCCCTCGCTGCTGGCCGTGTCGATCTATAACAACATCTACGACAAGGTGATCAACGAGATACCTATCTACGGCAACGCCTACCTCGACCCCGACATTGAGGACATGATAATCAACTTCGGACGGATGGGCATCAACGTGGGCACGCTGAAATCTACCGGCAAAGCCTACATGATGGAGCCAGACAAGGACGGAATGGTGAAGGCGGACCTGAAGGTCAACAGTTTCCGCCCGTTCATAGGATTCGGCTATACGGGCCGCCTGATCAAGGACGACGACAGATACACCATAGGCTTTGACTGCGGAGCGATGTTCTGGGGAGGCACCCCGGCGATACTGACCCACGACGGCACCAACCTGGCAAAAGACGTTACGAACATTTATTACAGCGTGGGCGACTACGTTGACATAATAAAATCGGTGAAAGTATTCCCCGTACTTAACCTGCGAATAGCCCGCAAACTCTTCTAAAATCAGTCCGGCAGGTTCACATTAGGCCACAACCACTACCCTACCTTAACGGCAACACTATAAAAAGACAAGGCTTCCTTTGGCACATACGACCAAAGGAAGCCTTGCTGATAATAAGGAACATCCGCCGACAGACGGACTATATAATGACTTAATGTTGGCTCTACGGCATTAATTATTGCTCATATCGGGTAATTATTATTATTCTCTTACAGCAGTAAAAGCTGATAATTCAACACTGCAAAAATATAGAAATAATATTAAAAATTACCCCCCCCCGATAGTTAATTATGGTTAATAGTAGAAGGATTCGCAACAAAAAGCACGGCGTTAAGCGTGAAATGTAAAGCAATAGTTTACACATCCTATACCAACGAACGCTTAAGGCTCCATGACATATAAGCCTGACGACCGGCTGAAGGGAAAAGAATCGGGGCTATAAGGCTGGCATCCGAAACATCGGACAACGCCGCCTTATAGCCCCGAAAAACGTAAACTGGCGGGAGATTATCTTACTACAACCTTCTTGCCACCTACGATGTAAACGCCTGAAGGCAGGTCGGCGGGCAGCTTGTCGCCGTCGGCTACCTTCACGCCGGTAAGCGTATAAACGCCCTGCTTAACGTCTGTAGGTGCATCAACGGTAACCTCTGAAATGCCGCTGGTGAACTCCTCTTCGTCGACAAAGCGCAACTCGGTCTCTGCGTCGGCAGCAACCTTAAGATAAGAGGTGTTGGCAGGCACGTACTGAGCCTCGCTCGGGTCTACCGTGATAAGACCAAGCTCGCCTGACTCGGTAACGCCGACCATCCTTATAGTAGCGTCATTATCTACAACATTCCAGTGAGCTTCAGAGATGTCACACATGAAATAAGTGCCTTTAAGAATGTTGTCGCTCGGCTTTGAGCCACCCGAAGTGAGCAGGTTGAGCCTGTTGGTGGTAGGATCGGGCGTGCTGCACTCTATGATTACGGGCATTCCGCCGGGAATCACGTCCTCCTTAATCTCCTCAAGCACGGCCATGTCGTTGCCGTACTTAGTCACGTAATAAGCCTTCATGCCCTCTGAAGCGAACGAGAAGGGAAACGAAGCATAGAACGGCTGGTAATACTTGCCATCGTGTTCGCACGTAGGACGTATGCCGAAATAGTTGTCGCCTTCGGTTGTTACAGGTAATACGTACCAATGGCTGTTAGGACGCCAATTGGTTGTAACAGGGCCTTCGTCGACACCTTCGTCAGGATCACAAATATAATAGGTTACTCCGCTTTTAGATGCGTAAGCCTGATAAGCACCCTCGTAGTCTTTACTTTCGCGTGCTTGTACATACTGTTGCACCATTCCGTAAGTGGACACACCCTGGGCGTGGAGGTCGTAACCACCGCTCTCATGCTCAACATAAATTATCGAACCGGGATCAGAAACAACCTTTCCGTCAAAATCCGCATAAGTACGCAAGGCGTATAAGTCGGGCTCAGTGCTGGTGGTATTAAAGCTGGCCCTGTTGTCAATGACAGTAAGATAACGCTCCGTAACACAGTTTTTGAAGCGGTAATAACCATTCGCTATACCCTGAGCCGACAGCGAGGCGGCAGCTGAGAACAGCGATAAAAACAAAAATACTTTCTTTTTCATTATTATTCTATTGTTAAAAATAAGAAGTTTAGCCTTAATTATTATGATATGGCACTGAATAAAAAAAAATCCTGTGCCTACAACTAA
>CALUFN010000071.1 GCA_944319945.1 uncultured Prevotella sp. | reverse complement strand
GGCGTGCGCTACACGCGCCACGCCGTGGCCTGCGGCCTGCTGGCCGACTTGGCCGGAGTCGTGGCGGCGATAGCGGTATGCTATTTGTTCTTTTAAAGGTGAAAGGGTGAAAAGGTGAAAAAGTGAAAAGATTCAGGCGAAATAACCTAAATACCATAAAAGCATGTGCCAAAAGAACACTATATCTAAATTAAGCAAAAGGTTTGCCCTTAGGATAATTAAATTATATAAATTCCTGCTTGAGGAAAAACATGAATACATCATGTCTAAGCAGGTTTACCGTTCGGGCACAAGCATCGGGGCGAATATCGCCGAGAACCGTAACGCCCAAAGTAGGGCCGACTTCATCAATAAGTTGAGCATCGCATTAAAGGAAGCCGACGAAACAAAATATTGGTTGGAACTTTTGCATGAATCAGAAACAATAAGCGACAAGCAATTTGATTCTATAATAAATGACTTGAAGATAATAATAGGAACATTGATAAGAATAATAAAAAAAATGAAAGAAGGCAGAGTAAGATGATTCTGGTGTTTTTTCACCTTTTCACCTTTTCACCTTTTCACCTTTAACGATGGCAAACTTAAAAGGATTAGCAAAGGACACCGCGATTTACGGACTGAGCAGCATTGTCGGGCGGTTCCTCAACTACTTGCTCGTTCCGTTGTACACGGCCACGCTGTCGGCCGCCGGGGGCGGCTACGGCGTAATCACCAACGTCTACGCTTATACGGCGCTGCTGCTCGTCATACTGACCTACGGAATGGAGACCACTTTCTTCCGTTTCGCCAACAAGGAGGGCGAAGATCCGCGGCGGGTTTACTCCACCGCGCTCGTCTCCGTCGGCACTACGTCGCTCCTGTTCGCCGTCCTTGTTATAACGTTCATAAGGCCCGTGTCGGCGTTCATGGGCTATGCCGACCATCCTTCGTATGTGTGGGTGATGGCGGTGACGGTCGCCCTGGACGCGTTCCAGTGCATACCGTTCGCCTACCTAAGGTATAAGAAGAGGCCGGTGAAGTTCGCCGCGCTCAAGTTGGCCAACATCCTGATGTCCATCGCGCTCAACTTGGTGTTCTTCCTCGCCCTCCCGGCGTGGTATGAAGGCGCGGGCGGCCAGGGCTTCGTCTCGCGGATTTACTCGCCCGAGGTGGGCGTAGGCTACGCCTTCTACATCAACCTGTTCTGCTCAGGCGCGCTGATGTTCCTCTTGGTTAAGGAGCTTACCGGCTTCAAGTACGTATTCGACCGCGCCCTCTTGCGCCGCATGCTC
The DNA here is from genome assembly GCA_944319945.1 of uncultured Prevotella sp. GTDB lineage: Bacteria > Bacteroidota > Bacteroidia > Bacteroidales > Bacteroidaceae > Prevotella. The sequence continues at coordinate 2,864 of CALUFN010000071.1, read as the reverse complement.
TTTTACGGGTGGCCCATCCTCGTGCTCGGAATCGCCGGAATACTCAACCAGACGGCCGACAAGATACTCTTCCCCTACATCTACCGTGGCGCCGATGCCCACGCCCAGCTCGGCATTTACGGCGCGGCCAGCAAGATAGCGATGATCATGGCCATGATAACGCAGGCCTTCCGCTACGCCTACGAGCCGTTCGTGTTCGGCAAGGCGAAGGACAAGGACAACCGCGAGACTTACGCCGCGGCGATGAAATACTTCGTGATATTCACGCTGCTGGCCTTCCTCGCCGTCGTGGGATACATGGACATACTCAAGCATCTCATAGGCCGCGACTACTGGGAGGGCCTTAAGGTGGTGCCGATAGTCATGGCGGCTGAGATCATGATGGGCGTTTACTTCAACCTGTCGTTCTGGTACAAGCTCATCGACAAGACCATCTGGGGCGCCTGGTTCTCGGGAGCGGGCTGCCTGGTGCTCGTCGCCGTCAACGTAGTGTTCGTCCCCCGTTACGGCTACATGGCCTGCGCGTGGGCCGGCTTCGCAGGTTACGCCACGGCGATGCTGCTCTCTTACGCCGCCGGACAGAAGCACTACCCGATCAACTACCCCGTGCGTGGAATCATGCTCTACGTAGCCGTCGCCTTTGCGCTGTTCGCCGGCATGACGTTTGCCAACCGCCTGCTGCCCGTATGGGCCGCCCTTGCGGTGAACACGCTGCTCATCCTGCTCTTCGCCGCGCTGATAGTGAAGCGCGACTTTCCGCTTAAGAACATGCCCGTAATAGGCAAATACTTCAAGTAAACATTATTTTCACGTAATAATAAAACAGCAATGAAAAAGTTATCAATGTTTATCCTGGGTCTGTTCGCCCTCTTGCCGGTCAAGGCCGACGAGGGAATGTGGACCCTGTACAACCTGCCCCAGGCGGTGTACGACCAGATGAAAGCCTACGGCTACAGTCTTCCTTACGAGAGCCTTTACTCGGCCGACAACGCCGTAAAGGGCTCGGTGGTGCTCTTCGGAGGCTTCTGCTCGGGCGTGGTGGTGTCGCCCGACGGCTTAGTGTTCACCAACCACCACTGCGGTTTCGAGGCCATCCGCAGCCATTCGACCGTCGAGCACGACTACATGCTCAACGGATTCTACGCCAAGAGTTTCAAGGAGGAGCTGCCCAACGAGAACCTCTTCGTCAGCTTCATGATTGGGCAGCAGGACGTTACGGCGCGCCTGCAGGCGTTGGGCATCGACTCTAAGACTCCCGACGAGCAGTCGGCGCTCATCGACTCGATAGCAACCGTGATGACCGACTCGGTTAAGAAGATCGAGAAAACCTACCACGTAGAGATCGACCCGTACTACGAGGGCAACCAATACTTCGCCACCACCTACCAGCTTTTCCCCGACGTGCGCCTCGTTTTCACCGTGCCTAAGTCGATGGGCAAGTTCGGCGGCGAGACCGACAACTGGATGTGGCCGCGCCAGACGTGCGACTTCAGCGTGTTCCGCATATACGCCGACCCGAAGACAAACGCCCCGGCCGAGTACTCCGAGCAGAACGTGCCCTACCGTCCGAAGACTTGGGCGCCCGTGTCCCTGCAGGGTTACAAGGACGGCGACTTCGCCATGACGATGGGTTATCCGGGAAGCACCGAGCGCTACCTCTCTTCTTACGGCATAAAGGAGATGCGCGACGCCGGCAACGCCACGCGTGTGCAGGTGCGCGGACTTAAGCAGGACATCATGCAGCGCCACATGCGCGCCGACGAAGCCGTGCGAATCAAGTACGACTCGAAGTACGCCCAGAGCGCCAACTACTGGAAAAACTCTATGGGAATGAACAAGTGCATCGACTCTATCGGCATCATCGAGCAGAAGCAGGCTTACGAACTGCGCCTGCGCCACTGGCAGCAGGAGACGGGCTACCTTAAGGGCAAGCTCGACTTCGACCTCATGGCGAAGCTCTACGGCGAGCGTTTCGAGCGCATGAGGGCGTTCTATTACTGGACCGAGACGTTCCGCGGCACGAGCGAACTCGTCACCCGCGCCATGCGTGCCGGCAACGGAATGGAGGTGAAAGGCCCGGAGAAGAACGCCAAGAAACAGTACATCGAGTTTGAGGACAACAGCGACTCGTGGGACGAGGCGCTCGACAAGGAGGTGCTCGCAGCCCTGCTTAAGAACTACCGCGAGCACGTATCGGCCGAATACCTGCCGTCGATCTACAAGACGATCGACGCCGACTTCGGCGGCGACTGCGCGGCTTACGTAGACCGCCTGTACAAGAAGTCAATATTGATGAAGAACGGCAAGAAGCTCTACTTCAACAAGAAGAGCTTCAACGAGGACCTCGGCGTGCAGCTCGGGCTTAGCCTCGTAGATTACCTTGCAGAGCAGCGCGGGAAGCTCGAGCCGCTCGGCGACTCTATCGACTTGCAGGAGAAGTACTTCTGCGCGGCCCGTCTGCGCATGGAGCAGGACCTTCCCCATTACAGCGACGCCAACATGACGATGCGCCTGAGCTACGGACGCGTGGGCGGATTCACCATGAACGGCTCGCCCTCGGGCTACTACACTACGGCCGAGAGCATCGTAGAGAAGATGAAGCAGGCCGACCAGAACCACGAGTATTTCGCCGAGCCGGTAATGCACGAGCTGCTCTCGGCCACCGACTTCGGCAAGTACCAGGACAAGACCACGGGCAAGATGCAGCTCTGCTTCCTTACGAACAACGACATAACGGGCGGCAACAGCGGCTCGCCGATGTTCAACGGCAAGGGAGAGCTCATCGGACTGGCCTTCGACGGCAACTGGGACAGCCTCTCGAGCGACATCTACTTCGAGAAGAACCTCGCCCGCTGCATCGGCGT
>CALUFN010000070.1 GCA_944319945.1 uncultured Prevotella sp. | reverse complement strand
ATGGATTTCAACGGGGTGGTAGGCGTGGTCGACAACGACATCGTTTACCTGAAGTTCAATACATTCTACTTTTCGATGTTCGTAGGCGGAGAAAATCCGATAGACGACCTTTACGACAAGTACAATGACCTGTTAGACAACTATCCCGACGTTAAGGGCGTGGTGATAGACGTGAGGAACAACGGCGGAGGCATCGTTGACGACATGCAACTCTTGCTCGGCAAGTTGGTTGACGAGAGAAAGACCGTGTTTTACACGCGCATGAAAAACGGGGCGGGGCGGCTCGACTACACCCCGTGGACGCCCGCCCACCTCGAACCTGACGAGCGCACGCGCAGTCTTGACGTGCCGATAGTGGTATTGGCCGACATGAACTCGGTCAGCATGGCCGAGATGACGACTATGGCCGTAAAGGTGTTGCCTAACGGAGTGTTCATAGGTGAGCGCACGTTCGGCGGCACGGGGCAGCTTAATCGCTCTAACTCGTCGTTTGAGAATTTCTACGGCGGCTACTTTGCGATAGCCGGCTCGATAGAGGTTCACACCACGATGACTATGACTAAGGACGTAGACGGAGTGAACCTCGAGGGCGTGGGCGTAGATCCTGACATAGAGGAGCCTTACGACGGGGCCTCGCTTGAGTGCGGAGTGGACAACCAGCTTGAGCGCGCCATTGAATACATACATACCGGTCGGTAGCCGCCGTTGCGCCTTTTTGTATGTGCCTGACAATCAATGATTTTTCAAAAGGCCGCCTTTTGCGACGCGAAAGGCGGCCTTTTACTCTGCGAGAGCTTGCCTTTTACGGCGTAAAAGGCAAGCTCTCGCAGAGTAACGTGACTCAGGTATAAGCGTTATTCCTTGCTTGCGGGTGCGTCATTGCCTTAAACCTAATGACCTGTTTGGGCTGAGTAGCGGCGGCTGCCGGCAAATCCGGGAAACTCTATCAGCTCGTTGTCCTCGATGATGTAGCGCACAACTCTCTGTAAGTCGTCCCTGCCGTTAATAAGGAACCACACCTCGTTGTTCACCGTCTGCCACTTGTCGCTGCCGTCGTTGTAGCCGAAGGTGTCGCTGTATGCCGTCATGTCGGCGTTGAGCGTTATGGTATTGCCCTCTTCGTCGGCCCATTTCCCTATGGCCTTGCTTATGGTTGCCGCGTCGTTTATGGTCTCGGTCACCTTTTTCAGAGTTACCGACGGCAGCTCCATAGTGCTGTCGTTAACCATCACGCCTTGCTCCTGCTCGCCCGTGTAGTCATTGTCTATGGTCACCACGTCGTTCTCCACGTCCCAGCTGAGCGACTCCGGCCATGCGTTGCCTTCCGTGCTGTAGCGTGCGTCGAAGCCTGTCCTTACGCCGCGGGCCCATTCAAGCTCGAGCCTGCGCACGTATGTGCCGTCGTTGCTAAGCCCTTCCCACGTGCCGCATGCCTTCAGCGTCATGTTCTGCTTGTCGAGTATCGTGGTGAAGTCGTCGTCGGTAGTCTTCTTCAGGTAGACGTGGTAAATCTCGCCATCGGGGCTTACGAGCCTCACGTTCATGTACAGGCGTCCGTCGTCGAGTATGTCGCCCCAGTAATATCCGCCGATGTCAAACTCCTTTGTGCTGGCCGACCAGTCGCCGAATTGATAGTCTTGTATCACCCACACGTCGTATTCGCCGAAGTCGTATGCGAAGTTAGTCACTCGGGCCGTCCCGTCGTCGTTCAGTTCCACGCGCCATTCGCCGGTGGCCTTGCTTGTGCCGCGCCATATTCCCGTCATCGCTTCCATTGTTTCGGGCGAGGTCTTGTTCTCGTCGTCGAAGAATAGTTCCGTGCAAGCTGTTGCCAGCGTAATGCAGCACGCCGCCGCCATAAACAATGCCATGAATTTAAGAAATGCCTTTTTCATCAGATAATAGTTTTAGTTAAGTGATTATGTTTATCATGCTTTATGTTTGCAAATATAATGAAAAATTCTTAAATTCCGGCCTTTTGTCGCTATAATAACGCCCGTAGGCGGAATTTTTTTTAAGTTACGGCGATTGTTACAGTTTTAAATAGTGTCTTTTTAGCTCCTAATACATGGCCTTTTGTTGTGCGAACGACTATCTTTTACACAGTAAAAGGATACCTTTTGCAAGCGTGTCGGAGGCGAGTGAAAACCGTAAGCAATAGCCGTCGAAATGCGACGGGCTGAAAGTAGCGGGCTTAAGCGATTAAAAATCATGAATTGTGAGTTGTCAACTCCTGATAACTCCTTATTTGAAAATCCCTCCGACGGCCTAATATATAATAAGGTATAGCCATTCCCCCATTTCCGCGCGGCAGGGTAGGGTGGTGCGCACGAGTGCGGCTTGTTGAGCAACAAAGCGTGAAAATAATCAACGGCGCGCCCGTCAGGAGGCCGCGTCCGCCGAAAACGGCGAAATAAGAGGCGCGGCTGTTGAAAAAACTTCCTAATATTTTGCAAATCAGAAAAATAAGATGTAACTTTGCACCCGCTAATGAAAGCATCAAAATAAAATAAGTTTAACATATAAAAAATTAAGGACAAAAAATGATCATTGTACCAGTTAAAGATGGCGAGAACATCGAGAGAGCATTGAAGAAGTTTAAGAGGAAATTTGAGAAGACCGGCGTCGTTAAGGAGCTTCGCGCCCGCCAGCAGTACGACAAGCCGTCTGTAATCAAGAGACTTAAGATGCAGCGCGCCATTTACGTACAGAAACTCAGAACCGCCGAAGAATAAAAATCTTCCCGAAAATTTGGTGGTTCGGTTTTATTTTCGTAAATTCGTTGCCGAATTATACGTAATGGCAACGGAGCTATGAAAGTAATTGAATTTTTGGACTACCTGAGGTGCGAGCGGAACTACTCCGAACGCACGGTGAAGGAGTACGGCGACGACTTGACGCATTTCGAGTCGTTCTTCAAAAATTTGGATACCCGGCTCTCTTGGGAGACTGTAGACTCCGATGTCATCCGTGATTGGATGGAGAGCATGATGGATAAAGGAAACATTGCAACTACCGTCAATAGGCGGTTGAGTGCGGTGCGTTCCTTTTATCGTTTTGCCCTTACTCGAGGCTACGTAGAGTCAGACCCGGCTTATTGCGTCAGGGGACCTAAGAAGGAGAAACCCCTGCCGCAGTTCGTAAGGGAGCGCGACATCGACGCCCTGCTCGACGGGCAAGCGTGGAACATGGCCGCTTACGCCGACGTTCGCGCGCGTACTATAATACTTACATTGTATGAGACAGGCCTGCGAATATCCGAGCTGCTCGGTCTTGACGATGCCGACGTGGACCTTGACGCCTGCTTGCTGAAGGTGACCGGCAAGGGCGACAAGCAGCGCATAGTGCCGTTCGGCACGGAGCTGCGCGACACTTTGGCCGCATACATGTCGCTGCGCGACGCGCAGGTGGCGCGCAAGTCGGCTGCGCTGTTCCTCACGCCGAAAGGCGGGCGCGCCGATTACTTCCAGGTGAGGCGTGAGATAAAGAAGCGTCTCGGCGGCGTATGCACGCTGAGGAAGCGCAGTCCCCACGTGCTGCGCCACACGTTCGCCACGGCGATGCTCAACAACGGCGCCGGGCTTGAGAGCGTGAAGAAGCTGCTCGGGCACAGCAAGCTCACCACGACCGAGATATATACCCACACGACGTTTGAGCAACTGAAGAAAGTATATGAGTCGGCCCACCCGAGGGCGTGACTGCCGGGCCTGCCAATCGCAAGCCGCCGTAGGGGCGGTCGGTGCGATCCCGGCGAGAGAATATAATCGGCGGAAATCTGACAGGGTCCGCCGAGACCTTAATTTAACCTTATAAAAATAGGAGGCAACTATGGAAATTAGAATTCAGTCAGTCAATTTTGACGCTACGGAGCAGTTGAAGGCTTTTATCGAAAAGAAAGTGGCAAAGTTGGAGAAGTCTTACGAAGATATTCAGACCGTGGAAGTGGGGCTTAAGGTTGTTAAGCCGGCTACCGCCCTTAATAAGGAAACCAGCCTGACGGTGATGGTTCCCGGCTCGCGTCTTTTCGTCGAGAAGACATGCGACACTTTCGAGGAGGGAGTGGACCTCTGCGTAGACTCGATGAGGGTTCAATTGGTGAAATTCAAGGAAAAACTGCGGAATAATTAAAAAAAAATCGCCAAAAGTTTTGGCGGTTCAAAAATTATGCCTATCTTTGCAGCCGTTTTAGGACACGTCCTTACAAAC
>CALUFN010000069.1 GCA_944319945.1 uncultured Prevotella sp. | reverse complement strand
TTAGGGACGACAAATATTTCAAGCTTAGGCTGTTCGCACTGCACGACTCTACCATCCAACAGATTTGCGGATGAACCTCTTTTGCAAAACAGGCGGAAATATACCAAATCACCGTATTTCAACATATTTAACTAATATATGTTACATTTCATGACAAATATTCGTAACTTTGCAGCGCAAATCAGGATTTCCTGACCGGAGATTACATTACCTCGGCAATTCGGCACGGCACTTACCGCCGTGGCTGAAAGTAATGGGACGGCTCTTCTCCGCTGAAACTAATCTGATAATCTGCGTCCCGTCTTGCAGAATAAACCGTCAAGGAGCGGCCACGGCCGCCATGACCTGCGGATTATTCTACGCGTTATGGAACTTAAGGAACGGATTATCGCACACTCCGCACTACTATCGCCTACCTACGGACGGCACTCCGCGACACCCATCAGGGGAGCCGCGCAGGGAGGCATGCACGCTCAGATACAGTCAATGCAACATCTGAAAATCCCCCAAATATTCAAATTTCAAAGTAAAAGCGTTATGAAAAAACTTTATCTCATGGCCGCCATGACATTGGCGGCAACGTGCGCCACGGCACAGGTGGACAACATTACGTAGGTGCAAGGCGAATGGAACGTCGTCCCGGCACAGTTCGACCCCGAAGGCAAGGGCTACGTTGAATCGGAAATTTATGAAGGTGACGGCGGCTACACAACCTTCGACGTTTACGACGAGAACATGAACAAAGTGAAGTCGTTTAAGGTTGACGACCCCGGAGACTTGGTAGGCCTCACACTGCGCCCGTATGACCACGGCTGCTACCTGACGAAGAAGGTGTTCAACGACGACGACAAGTACGAATACCTATTAGATAGAGGAACGGGCTTCGACATCATGCAAGATGACGGCACCCTCGTGCAGAGCGTCAAGATAGACGGCATAGACGACGGAATTGGTTCCGACATAGACATGATCAACCTCGGAGGTATAACATATCTCGTGGTCGACGTTCACGACTACACGTCCTACTTCTACCGCGTGAACAAAACGACTACAGGCGTCAACTCGGCACAAGCGCCGCTGCAATTAGTCAAGGTGATGCCGCGCGTGGCAGGCCCCGGAGAGAGCATCACGGTGGAACTTGACGGCGCAGGCACGGCCGAGCGCAACGTGACGGTAACCAACTCGGCAGGTCAGACCGTATGGCCAAGACGGTACCGGCAGGCCAGACCTCGGTGAACGTCAGCGCGTCACGCCTCGGCAAGGGCGTCAACGTGGTGACCGTGAGCGGAGCCGACGGCAAGGAAAACTGCAAGGTCATCGTAAAATGACAACGCAGGCAACACTCAACCGGCACACACACTATTAAGACAAAACTCCGCAGGAGCAGCACAAGACCGACAACATCACTTCACAACCTACCAATTATTTGTACATTAAAACTAAATATAACGTCGGTCGAGGCTCCTGCGGAGTCTCTTTTTATCTGAATCGGACGTAAGACAACCGCCTTACTCTATTGCGCTTCATTATATCCAAAGTGTTTTAAGGCAAAGTCCGGGATGCTTTAAAGCCCGGCCACAAGCATTATTCTATATCAACATCGGCAATGACTTATGCCGAATTGACTAAAAAAGGGGAGTCAAGCTCCCCCTTTTTTACATTAGCAGGCGCATGGATAAGTGCGCTCACGTGTTGCCGAAAGCCTACTTCACGATGACCTTCTTACCTTTTATTATATACAGTCCGCGCGGCAGCTTGGCTGCGTCCGTGCCAACGTAGACGCCGTTGACCGTGTAGATAGGCTCCTTGTCGCCGTCTACCGTCACGCCGCCGATGCCCGTGGCTACGGTTACGGAGAAGTCGGCAGACTTATCCGAATAAGCAGTCTCATCGGTCTCCGCGTCGACATAGCCCACGCGCACTCTGCCGTCAGCAGCCGACTTGATGCCGTACTTATCCAGAATGTCGGCTATCGCCACCTCTACGTTGACAGTCTTGGTCTCGTCAGTGCCTATCGTGAAGTCCTGATAGATCACTTCTTTGGCCTCGGCCTCGTCGTTCTCTACGGCTATCTCGAATGCGAGCTTGCCCTCATAGGCACCGCCGGCGTTGCTCATCGTCACGTCGAACTTCAGCATTTCGTCGCGTTCTATCTCGGGAGTGAGCATCTCCACCTCGTCAACCGTAAGCTGCGGAGCAGGCTCGGGCTCTTCGCCTGTCTCGTTGACGGTAAACTCTACCGACTTATCGGTATAAACATACTCGCCCGTCGACGGGTCGGTGTAGCCTGCAACGATAGTTCCCTTAGCCTCTGTCACGCCGAATTGTGCCATAATATAAGACATGTCGTATGACATCTTGACTTCCTTGCGCTCGCCCTTGTTGATGCTCAGGCTTGAGCCCATGTCTGAATAGCCGGACGTTCCGCCTAAATCAAAACTTATCCTTGCCATGGCATTGCCTTCATAGAAGCCGCCCGTGTTGGTGTAAGTGATAGTAAACTCGAGCTTTTGGTCGGGAGTTACGTAAGCGTCTTCTATCGAGATGCCCTCCACTGCAAGCTCGGGCGTGCCCTCGGCCTTCTCCTCGGCAGTCACGTCAAACGTGCCGATGAGGGCTCTCTCTACACTACCACCAATTCCCTTCTCATAAAATACGGTATAATTCTCGGGGGCTGTATCATCAGGCATTTGTATTTGGACAACGATAGGCTTGGTCTCGCCCTCCTCTATCACGATGTTGTCTTTGAAGATTACCTTCGTAACCTGCCCGATGTCTTCGGTTTTGGCCACGCAAACCACGTTGTTGAAGTATCCGCCCACGTTCTTCAGCATCACCGTATATTCAGCAGTGCCCGACGTATATGGGTCGCCGCCCGTCTGCTCGGGCGTTCCTTCGATCTCTACGTCACACTCGAAGCCCTCAGGCTCGGCCACGGTCACGACGCCGCCGCTCACCTTAACCACGAGATAAGGCGCTCCGCCGGCACCCATGGCGCAAGGCATCGGGCTGAACGAGTCGCCATCATCACTCCACACGGGGCGCAAGTAATACTCTCCGTCGGCAAGATCGTCCGGCAGAGTATAGCTCATGCTCCATGAATACATCCACGTATAGTTTTCCCTTGATCCAAAATTCATCGGCTCGTCGCACGTTCCGCTTACAAGGGTCTTGCCCTCGGTGTCGGCGTAAAGACCGGTTCCAATGGTGCAATCAAGGGCTTCGTAATAAGCGCCGAGATTCGATATTGAGTAAGAAACCGTGCCGCCGGCCTCGGTTTCATTAGTGCTCGGCGTTACGGAGTAATAGAAGATGGGCACGTTCGTGTCGTCGGTCGGGGTGTCGACGGCCGGCCGCAAGTCGTAGATTATCTCCTGATCGATAGAGAATCCCGTGCCGGGCTGGTCATAGCAGTTAAGCGACATGAGGTCGAAATATCCGTTAAGGCTTCCACTCCAGCCCCAGTTTATGTGGAAAAGTCCATCGCCGTCATAGCCGTCGCATATGAAGGCGTGGCCTCCCTGGGCACCGCTCTGCGCGCTATAAAACACTGGGCGGCCTGCCGACAGCTCGCCGATTATGGTGCTGTTCCACACGTCGGTAGTGGTGAATTGGCGCCTAAGCGACTTGCACGACTCGTAGAAGCCGAAGTTCTCGATGAGATGATATACCGCGAGATGCGAGCCCGAAGCATTAGCGCAATAGTCCATGCCGACGGCTGCGCCGCACGCGTACATCAGCTCGGCCACGGCATCGGCGGCCTCGCCCGTAGCGTCGGCATCGTAGGTCAGCTCCATCTTGTCGTAGTCGAAGGTGTAGTCGGCCAGGTTTTCGCTAACGGCTATGCCGTGCCTCCCCGACGTATAGCTCACCTCGCCCAGGCCGGCGGCGGGATATTTAAGGTAATAGAATATCTGGGCCATGGCCGTAGCCACGCATCCCGTAAGGCTCTTGCCGCCGCACCCGGGGTCGTCGGGGCAAAGGTTGTTATACGGGGAGCCCTGAGCCCACTCCGTCCGTATCAGCGGCTCTATGGCCGTGGCCGAGCTTGCGCGGGGAGCAACGCTGCGCACCGCCTGCTCGTTGCCGGCCACCACATCGGCGGCCACCTGCCCGATAGCCTCAAGCCACCACTCAACGGCGGGGTTGAGCTTACTTTGGTCGAAGCTGCCCTCGTCGGTATAAGCCAGCACGGGACGCATACGGTCGTCGCCGGCTACGACGACGAAGCCGCCGTCGGTACCCTTGTTAAACACATAGTACAGCGGCACGGGCGCAGACGAGGCAGCCGCGCCGGCGGCCGTCTTCGTCTGCGCAAGCGTCAGCTTGACGCCTCCGGGACGGGCGCCGCCCTTGACATTCATCTGTACCGAGTTGATGCTGCGCAAGGCTATGGCCTTCGCCTGCTCAACGCTCACGGGGCCTGCCGTAGCCGTCATCACGGCAAGGAGGCACAACCAACATGAAATGATGATCTTTTTCATAAAATGATAGGTTTGTGAATAATTATTAAGGTAATAGTTTTTGTCTGAGCAAATATACGAAAAAATTATCTAACTACAAATAAATTCTTACAAAATCCGCACAAAATGTTTTACATATCTGCGGCATGTGTAAAGAAGGTTTACACCTATCGCGGCCCCACTTACCCGACACCCCAAGAACGACACGCCGCCGCACGCCATATGCCCAATACCGCCACATTTTCCGAAAGGGGTTCATCCGCAAATCTGTTGGATGTTCATTTGCAAAAAGAGGAAGTTGCCGTAAAAGTCGTATATTTGTA
>CALUFN010000068.1 GCA_944319945.1 uncultured Prevotella sp. | reverse complement strand
CGCCTTGTGACGAAACCGAACACGCCGATGAAAAACAACAGTGCCGAAAGCACAAAGAAATATTCAACTGGTACCATACTATATTACTCCTTTCTCGATATTACGATTCCACCGATTATGCACGCAAGCAGGAACACCGAGATAAACTCGAACGGCAGGACGTACTGGTACTTCTCCGAACCCATAAGCGTATTACCTATGACGTTCATCGGAACCTCTGCGTCGGCCATCTGCATTGACATGTCGATAAACTTATTCTTCAAAAATATTGCAACAACCGTAACCAAGCCGATAAGCGACATCAAGGCACCGAAAGCCACGCGGCTACCCTTGAAGCGCTCAACGAGTCCTTGAAGGGTACGCTTGCTTACAAGTTGGATTGCAAAGATGTAGATCATGGTTATACCTCCGGCGTAAACGCTGATCTGGGCTGCGCCCAGGAAAGTATAGTCGAGCAGGAAGTACAAGCCGGCAACACCCAAGAGAACGAACAACAGGAAAGTGGCCGCTCTCATAATCCGCTTCGTCATAACGCACATCACGGCAGAGCCGAGGATGACGACAGCAAGAATTAAAAACATTACCATATTAGCCATATTCACGTTCTCCTTTTATTTTATACCTGTATTGAACTTGCCGATCTCTAACGGCGCGCCGCCGTCAGTAAGGTTTGGCAGTGGTGTTTCAAACTTCTCCTTGTCGAGATGCTGCACGAGGCTGCCACGGCTGAACGTGGCGTTCTCGAAGTCGTTGACAAACTTTATCGCACCGTGGGGACACGCGTTTACGCACAACTCGCAAAACATGCACTCGCCCAAGTCATAGATATAATCCTCAAGGACGCGTTTTTTCTTTCCATCCTCGGTCTCAACCATCTTTGAAACGATCTTTATCGTTCCGTTAGGGCAAGCCATCTCGCAAAGTTTGCAGGCAACGCACTTGTTGTTGCCATCGGCGTCTTGCGGCATTATGAGCCTGCCGCGGTGACGCGGCGAAACGTGCAGTGTGGTCTTACGGTTCTCTGGATACTGCTCGGTGATCTTCTTCGTGAGATATTCACGGAAAGTGACGCCAAGACCGGTAGCCAAAGACTTCAGTCCATCCTTTATTCCGCCGAAATATGATTTGTTATTATCTTCCATTTTAGATTTAAATGACTTCAATCCTTTAATTCATTATACCTCTTAGAAATGCCAACCAAGAGCTACGACTATCGTCATAATCACGAGATTGAGCAGGCTCAACGGCATAAGATACTTCCACTCGAGCTTAAGTATCTGGTCGATACGCAAGCGCGGATAGGTCCACTTGATCCAAAGCAGTATCCAAATGAGGAAGAACGTCTTAGCCAAGAACCACACGATGCCGGGGATGTAGTCCATCACGGTGTTGAATCCGTCAAGACCCACGATGTGGAGCGGCATCCATCCGCCGAGGAACACCGTTGCGGCGATTCCGGCAATGATGAACAAGTTGAGGTACTCGGCCAAGTAGAAGAAGCCGAAGCCCATACCAGAATACTCTGTATGGTAACCTGCAGTAAGCTCGCTCTCGGCCTCGGCAAGGTCGAACGGGCCGCGGTTGGCCTCGGCGTTACCTGCAACGAGGAACACCAAGAAGGCGATGATAGCCGGGATATGTCCCTTGAATATCAGCCAACCGTCGCTCTGCGACTCTACTATGCCTGAAAAGCTCATCGTGCCGGTAAGCGCCACGGCCGTAATGAGACAAAGGCAAAGGGACATTTCGTAAGAAATCATCTGCACGGCACCACGCATCGCCGACACTACCGAGTACTTGTTGTTAGAACTCCAACCGGCAAGGAAGATGCCGACAACACCGATACTCGAAATGGCGGTAAGGAGGAACACGCCGACGTTGAAGTCGAGAATACTTGCGCCCTTGTTCCACGGCATGAATGAGAAAGCGCCCACGCTACCTATTATAACAAGGAACGGAGCTATGGCGTAAAGCAGCTTGTCCGCCTTGTCAACAGGGAATATCTCCTTGATAAGCATCTTCAGCACGTCGGCGAAGACTTGGAAGATACCCCACTTTCCAACACGCATCGGGCCAAGACGGCATTGGAAGAAAGCGCAGACCTTACGTTCCATATATATGAGCACGATTGCCAGCATGGCGTAAGCCACCAATATCAGAAGGCCGACAATGACGCACTCGATAAGGATTGACCAAAAGTTGCCCAACCCGAGGGTGTCCCTGAGCAGGCTGTCAAACCATGTCGTTACTATACTAAAATCGAACACTTTTCTTTAAAGTTTAAGTTTATTAATAAGAGGAGTAAAGTAGTTAAGGAGCAAAGTAGTTAAGACAAATGCTTTGACTTCTTCTCACCTTCTCACTTCCTCACCTTCTCACCTTTTTATTATCTGTCAACATCGGGAATCACGTAGTCGAGCGTAGCTCCGATCGAGATAAGGTCGGCAATCTTCTCGCCACGACAGATAGTGTCCATTGCCGATACGAGGGGCAGACCCATAGGGCGGAACTTCAGTCGGCAGGGATTCTTGCCGCCGTCGCTTCTCAGGTAGACGCCTATTTCGCCACGGCTTCCCTCACAGCTTGTGTACCACGTTCCCTCTGGCACCTTGATTATAGGCTTCTGCTTGATATAGAAGTCGCCTTCGGGGATGTTGTCGATAAGCTGCTCAAGTATGCGCACGCTCTGGCGCATCTCGTCAAGACGCACCTTGTAGCGGTCGAAGCAGTCTCCGTGGGTGTACGTAATCTCATCGAAGTCGACACTGCCGTACATCGCGTAAGGATGGTTTTTCCTAACGTCGTTGTTCCAACCGCAGGCACGGCCTGTGCCGCCTGAACAACCGTAAGAGATTGCATCCTCTTTTGACAGCACGCCAACGCCCTTGAAACGGTTTTGCAGTATCACGTTGCCTGTGAAGATGTCGTCGTATTCCTTGAACATCGGCTTAACGTACTCGCATAGCTTCTTCACGTTCTTCACGAAGTTCGGGTCGATGTCGGCCTGGCAGCCGCCTATTCTGTAATAGTTCTGTATGAGACGTCCGCCCGTGGTCTCCTCCATAACGTTAAGCACCTGCTCGCGGTCGCGCATGCCGTAGATGAAGGCGGTCAATGCTCCGAGGTCTTGGGCGCAACATCCGAAATAAAGCATGTGCGAGTCAAGACGCTGAAGCTCGTCCATTATCGTGCGGATGTACTTGATGCGGTCTGACAGCTCTACCCCCATGCCTTCCTCTATTACGGATACGAGGGCGTGGCGGTTCATCATGGCCGAGAGGTAGTCGAGACGGTCGGTCAGGGCCAGCGTCTGCGGATAGGTGTAGCTCTCGCACATCTTCTCTATTCCGCGGTGGATGTACCCGCAATGCGGGTAAATTTTTCTTACGTACTCGCCGTCAAGAATCGTCTGCAGGCGGAGCACACCGTGGGTGGCAGGGTGCTGCGGACCGATGTTGATCACGTAGTCGTCGTCGGTGAACAACTTGTGGCGCGTTTCGGTCAGGTTGCCGTCGGCGTCGAGGTTGTACTCAACGGTGTAGTCCGGCTCAGGATCGTCGTCGAGGGTGTACTGGTTGTTCTCGGGGCTCATGTCGTAGTCCTTCCTGAAGGGGTAGCCCTTGAAGTCGGAACGCAGAAACAGGCGGCGCATGTCCTTGTTGCCGAGGAACTTTATTCCGTAGAAGTCGTAAACCTCGCGCTCAAGTATCTCGGCACCCTTCCACAGGTCGCTCACCGTAGGTATGTAGGCATTATCCCTGTCGCCGTTTACGGCCTTTACGCTGACGCGTTCATGCGTTTTAGTGTTCTCAAGGATGTACACGGCCCCGAGCCCCTCTTCGCCGAAGTCCTCGCCCACTATGGTCACGAGGTAGTCAAAATGCTTCTCATTCCTGAGTTTCGCCATCTCGCCGGCGAAATCCTTCAACTCGAATATTTTGTGTTCTAATTTCATCGCTTCCTTATATTAAATGTTAGAGGCGCCAGCCGTATTGAGGGCAGCAGAAGCCTCCTTCAACTGTTCCTCGCCGATGTTGCCGTCAACGATTATGGGCTTCTTCTCCTTATGGTTCACTCCGCCGAAGAACTTCTCCACCTTAACCTTCCTCTGCAGCTGCATCATGCCGTAGAGTATGGCCTCGGGGCGCGGAGGGCAGCCGGGGATGTAAACGTCTACGGGCACGATTTCGCCGATGCCCTTCACTACGTGGTAACTGCTCTTGAACGGGCCGCCGGATATGGCGCAGCCGCCCACGGCCACAACGTACTTAGGCTCGGCCATTTGGTCGTAAAGACGCTTGAAGGCGGGAGCCATCTTGTGGGTGATCGTACCGGCGCACATGATGAGGTCGGCTTGGCGGGGAGAGTTACGCGTAACCTCGAAGCCGAAGCGTGCGAAGTCGTAACGGGCGCAACCTACGGCCATGAACTCGATACCGCAGCAGCTCGTTGCGAACGTAAGCGACCACAGCGAGTTGCTGCGGCCCCAGTTAATCGCACTGTCGAGCGAGCCTACCACTACATTAACACCACCCTCGTGAAGCTCTTCTACGATCTTCTCGAGAGACTCATTGTCCTTGAATTCCGAGTAAGGAATACTCTTGATGACGGGTTTTCTTACTTCCATTCCAGTGCTCCTTTCCGCCAAGCGTAAGCCAGGCCAAATACTAAGACTAACAAAAAGAATCCGATGCTGACCATTGCCATCACGCCGAACTCCTTAACAACGACGGCCCACGGATAGAGGAACACCGTCTCCACGTCGAACACGAGGAAAAGGATGGCGAACAGATAATAGCCCACGTGCACAGGTATCCATGAGGAACCGTGAGTCGGTATACCACACTCGAACGGCTCACCCTTCACCTTGTTATAAGTACGCGGACCCATTAACTTAGCTATGACAAAAGCAGCCACGACCAAGAAAACAGCCGTTATCAAAACGGTAATTAACAAGATAAAATACATATATAT
>CALUFN010000067.1 GCA_944319945.1 uncultured Prevotella sp. | reverse complement strand
CAGCCGAGCATGCTCCAGCCGCTTTGGGCAAGGTTGAGCGTTCCGTCCTCGGTCGGAGTGAACGAGATGTAGACCGTTGTAGAAGCGGGGATTGTGTACGTGTCACCACTCTGCACTACGTAAGGGTCACTCTCCGTACCTGAGCCCGTGATGGCCCAAGCACCGGTCACACAGCACATGAGTGCCGTAAGACATAATAGTAAAACCTTCTTCATAAGTAATAAATGTATTAGTTAGTAATAAATAAATATTGAAATGATGTGTGGGCGTCACGCCGCAAAGCGTTAGCCCACACATGGATTTCCGTTGATTATCTTACAACTACCTTCTTGACAACGCTCGTGCCGTCGGCGGTTGCCTTGACGATGTAGAGTCCGCGGCCGTTGCCGGTGCTCACGCTTACCTTGCCCGAGCCTGACTCAGCTCCTACGAGGCTTCCGCTTGCGTCGTAAACCGTCACGTTGACGTCGCCGTCGGCATTAACCACTATCTCGCCGTCGGCCGTGCCGATGCTCAATCCTTGCTCGCCTGAGGCTACCGAGCCGATGCCCGTAGCACCGTCTACGGTGAACGGAACCTTAGCAACGTTGACCACGCGGCCGGTGTTGTTGTTGAGCAGTATTACTACTATCTCGGCGTTAGCCCAGTTCGCCACGTTGTCGGGAGCGGTGCGCTCGATGCTGAACGCGTTAGGAACTCCTGACTCAACATTGGCCGGCACGGTGCCTGCTATGCCGCTGAAGCTGTTGTCTATGACGTAGCGTGCCACGTCTTCGTATTCGATGTCAACCTCTGACTGTCCGCACTCGCCACCTTGTCCGAAGCGTCCGAGCAACGGGTCTGACGAGGTATAGAAGTAATTGTGCTGCGAGCCCATGAGTCCGTTCTCGATTATCACGAAGGCAAGGCTCTGGTTGATACCGGTCAAGTTGACTGCATAGTTCACGTCGCCGGCGATCGTAACCGTGCGGTTCTGCGTATCGTAGTTGGCCGTTGCGATGTTAACGTCGGCCTCGGCGATAGGATTCTGCTCGAACTCACGCTGCACGATGTCGAGGAAAGTCTCGTTGCCTGCTGCGCTGTTGAACGAGTAAGCAGACGTCAACGTCACAGGATCATAAACAGTTCCCATAGGAGCGTACAAGGTGTCGATGCGGTTTACGCGTCCGGTCGGGTAAGCAGAGAAGCCGAGAGCACTGCAATACGCCTGATAATTGAAAGTATCTCCACCGCCGCTGCCATCGTGAACACCGATAGCAACTACTTGGTCGCCGAAGAGGGTCTCGAGGTTCTCAAGAGAGAGGATGCCGAGCGGGCAGTTGCCGCACCACTGGCCGGTGCCTTCCTCTACGAGCACGCGCTTAGTTGTCTGGAACGCAAGGTTCTTAACCGAGCCCGAGCGTGAAACCTGCACGCCGTCGATCGTTACGCTGATAGTATAAGGATTGTCAACGCCGGCAGTGAGAGGCAGCTCCTCGGGGAACTCAAACGTGTAAGCAGGGCTGTCCTTAGTCAGGCCGAGGCCTGTAGCAGTATAAGTAGAGGTGAAGTCGCCTGCGGTAACCGTTGCGGTAAGGTCGTTGTAGGTGTTGTCGCCCGTAACGTTGACCTGTGCCGAAACCTTAACCGAAGGCTGGTTGACTACGGCCGTCTCGGTAGTTGAGTTCAGGATGAAGTCGCCACGGTAGTAAACCCTAAGGCTGTCGACGAAGATTGCGCTTTGGTTCTCGTTCTCGTTGACGAAGGCAATGTAGACGTTCTTGCCGGCATAGTCGGCCAAAGACACCTCGTAGTTGGTCCAGTCGCCCTCAAGAGCTTCCTGTGAAGCACCCGGACTGAGCTGCTGCTCGAACACGAGCTTACCGTTAGCCTTGAACTTATCGTAAAGCTCTTGAGTGAAGCTGCTGTATCCGCCCTCTTCCTCGAGCACGTAAACCTTAAGCACGTCGTTGGTGGTGTAAAGGTAAGACTGAGCGTTGAAGTTGAGGTAGAAGTCGCCGTTCTCGATATAGAGCTGCGGCAGGGCCATCCAGTCGTCAGACTTTCCTGCGGGGTTGTACATCGAGTGTGAGCCGGCGCAATAGTCTGCCGTTTCTTCGCTACTACGGATTGTGAAGTTCCACGGGTTGTTGTCAGCGTCGAAGCCCCACTGTGCAACGGCCGTAGCGGGAGTGTTATGGTCGCCTTCATAAAGCAGATAGCGCGCCATTGAGTTCGACGGGTCGTTGAAGTCGTCGAAGAAGAGGTCGGCGTTCTGCGACGGTTCAGACTCGAACACGCCGTGATAGTTGACGGTGATCTCCTCGTTGCCGCAATCTCCCATGATGTCGGTCACCGACCCGGCGGGCACCACCACCTTATAATCTATGCCGTTCTTGAGGTAGCGGCGCAGGGCGGGAGCGAGACCTATCTGATTGTCGAGCGCAGTGATGGTAAGCTCGCAGAGGGGCGACTCGCCGTCGGCTTCATAGAGATAGGCCACGGCCTGCTTGCCGTCTTCGCCGGTAGCCACCTGCACGTCCATGTCGAACGATATGCGGACGGGCTGCGACGTGCTAATCTCAGACACGTTGGTGCCGTCGGCCGGGGATATGCCGGTAACCTTGACGGGCACGTCTTCGCGTCCTACGTAGGTTACGTTGATGTCGTTGTTCTTGTAGTTGTTGTCAGCCGTAAGCTGGAATGTGCCGGCCGGGAAGTTAACCGTATAGGTCTTACCTGGCTCGAGCGTAGCGGGCCTGCCTCCCACGGTGAAGGTAACGCCGTCAGTCTGAGGCGTAATGGTAAGGTCGCGCACCGACTGGCCGCTCTCGTCGAGCAGGTGGGCCATGGCTCCGCTAACCACCGTAGTGGGCTTGGTGAACTTAATGGTAATGGAGCGCAGACGTGCGAACGACGTACCAGCCTCGGGATATACCGTATAGGTTTGGAGCGGGTCGATCGACGAGCAAGCCTCACTGAACGTTTCCTGCATGCGGATGATATAGCCCGAACCCGTTGCCATGCTCATGCCGAGCAGCACGTGCTCGTCGTCGGATACGTCGACGGCGTAGCCGGTGCACTCTTGGTTAAGGCGCTGGTAGATGTTGATGCCGTAACGTGCGCTGAGTATTTCATCGAGTCCGAACCAGAGCTTGCCGTTAAGGATGTAGGCGTAGCGCAGGGGGTTGACGGCCGGCGACGACGCGATGACCGTACCGGCGTTAGACACGGCGAAGCCGCTGCGGTCTTGCTCGTCAGAGAACGTGTTGAAAAGGTCGAGCGTGCCGTCGGTGATGTTCATGCGGTAAGCCGAGGTGTACTCGCCGCCGCCGTTGGTGTCGACGATGTTGCCCAAACCGGTCATGTAAGCGCCGTTGTTGCTCATGTTGGAGGCGTCGATGAACGAGCCGTCCCTTGTACCGTCGGGCAGCAGGTTGTCTACGTACTTAGTCTCGTGCGTAGTGCAGTTGTACACGTAATAGCAGTTTTTGCCGAGGTAGACGAAGTTCATTGCGCCGGCAAGAATGTTGCCGTCTGCGCTCATGTTCTGGATGCGGCGCATGCCGGTAGGCGTACCGTTCTTGTCTTTGCGGGGGAAGCCCTCAAGCTCGGTGTCCACGTCAAGCTGGCGGTAAGAGCCGTCGGCCTGACGGTCCCACACGCGCGGATGCTCGGTGCTCTGCTGAGTCTCGCCGCCGTCGCTGGCACCGAAGGCGAAGCCGGCAATGCGGCTGCCGTCAGGGGTGACGCAGAGAGCCTCGCCGTCGCCGGGCAGGTTGACCCATTGTCCGGCGTCTACGTCATAGTAAGCGGGGTGGCCGTCGGCGCTTCCTACGATCATCTTACCGTCGTCGGTAACGTCGTTGGCGCTGTAGCCGAGGGCCGATTCGCCCGTCCACAGCTGCGTGAGCTTGCCCGTAGTGGCATCCACGAGGTAGGGATAGCCCATGAGCGTGGTGTTCTCCTCGTCGTAAGCCACGGCAGTGGCCCAGAGGCCATTGTCAGACAAGGCGGTGAAGTAAGCGGTAGACTGCGGGAAGTTGACAGGTATCACCTGCGGAGCCGGAGCCGTCTGCGCCTTCACGCCGAGGCTGCAGCAGAGCAGCCCCAACAGGAACATGCAAAGGTAAATCTTCTTCTTAAACATAAACTTTAATATACTAAAATTTTAATCAATCGTGTTTCGTATTATCTCTAAAGGTATGTAACAATGGATGAGGCAGTGCGGTAATTTGTTTTCATACAGCCGCGCCTCCGCGCGACCACGCGCGGCAGGTGCGTTCAGCCTATGTGTAGTTAAGAATACAAGCGGGGCGGCTCCGGCCGTCGCGGCCTGCGCCGCCCGCCGTTGGTTTTCAGTGGTTAGTCGTTATTTCACCATCACCTTAGCCGTGCGGCCGTCGGCGTATTTCACTATGTTGATGCCCTTCTGCGGAGCTGAGAGCTTCTGTCCGTCGAGAGTGTAGCGGGCTACTATCTCGTTGCTCTCCGTAGTGGTCACGCCGTCGATGCCGGCAGCCGGGTCGGTGGTGAAGAATACGGTAATCTTCGGTCCGGGATAAGCCGTAGCTCCGGGCAGTCCGCCTTCGTTGTCATACTTCGTGATCTGCAGCTCCATCTCGCAAGAAGAGTTATCGCCCACGAAGACTTCGGCCAAAGTGTCATAAACTTGGCAGACGGGGCCGGCGAAAGTATTGGTAGTGAAAGTATCACCCTCGTTATTTAAGGGAAAACACGTACCGATTTGACCCGTGGGAGCGTAACAACATTGTGCTTGGGCGTTACTGATAGACTTTATCGTACCTGTCAGCGAGTGGAAAGCGGCAGCCTCAGATTTGTTGACGATAAAGACGTCTGCATAGATACATCCGTCAATTACAGTGTTACGAACTACGCGCGTACCGTTAGGAATCACGTTGCCTTCGGCGTCAACAAACTGGAATGTTTCGTCAACCGGGGTACTAATCTGTGCGTGGGCCGCAATGCAGCCTACCAACAAAGACAGACAAAAAGTAAAAATTTTCTTCATAATTACACCTTATTATATATTATACATTAATTATTACAACGGAAGGTACGCCTCGCTCCGCAACCACGCGGCGCGTGCGCACACTGCGCCCCTGCATGCTACAGACGTATTTCAGCGCATAAAGGTAAATAAAATTCTCAAAGCCGCAATTGTTTTATTTGCAAAAAATCAAATGCGTTAACAGAGTTTACCAAACAAAACATTTTTTTACAATGCATAAATTTCATTATGTAAGGCGGCGGCATGTTATCCTCCACGTTTCAGGGTGCCGATGCTTTAACATCGCAATGATTCAGACTAAATCAGCGACAAACTGTAACATTCGGCGACTTAATTGCATTTTTCCTGCAAACAGATGCAAGGCGGGCGGCGCGTGGCGTAAATGCCGTGCGCCGCCCGCCCGTGCGACGGCACTACGCCTGCCGGTCGGCAGGCTGCCGCAGGGCTCCGTCGGCCCATGCGTAATAGGTGCGGTCGGCCTTGTCGAGGTCTACGGCGCCGTGGTGGCGGCGATGCTTGCGGGGCGGTTTCGGCTTCTTGTGTGGATGATGTTTCTTATGTCGCGGCGGCCTCGGGCGGTCGCGGTGCACCACGCACGACTGGCCGACAAGCGAGAGCGCAAGGGCGGCCACGGCAGTCTTAAGTATCGTCAATGTCTTCATAATCGTATAGTTGTTAAGTTATACATCGCTCGTAATAATGACAAACGGGGCTTACTGGCCTACGTTTTATGTATATGACTCTGCAAAACGCCGGAAGTAAAACCGTGAATACATTTTTTAACGTGGGGTTGTGGGGTTTGGGGTTATGAGGTTTGGGGGTTGTGGGGTT
>CALUFN010000066.1 GCA_944319945.1 uncultured Prevotella sp. | reverse complement strand
CAACTACAAATATACGACTTTTACGGCAACTTCCTCTTTTTGCAAATGAACATCCAACAGATTTGCGGATGAACCTCAAAGGCTACCTTTCGGCTTCTAAAAGGTTACCTTTCGCACGGTAAAAGGCAACCTTTTGCAGCCTAAAAGGCGGCCTTTTACAATGCGTTGAGTATCAGAATGTTGGAATGAATGAGCTTCCCTTTTGCTTATCTCTTGTTTTTCGGCGCGATATTAAACTTGTATGCCACGTGCAGCAGGGCGTAGCGCGGCAGTGCGTTGGTGAACGTCTCCGTGCGTCCTTGCGCGTTGACCACGCGCGTCACGTTGTTTATTTGGTTGAGAATGTCGAACGCGTCGAGCATGAACGTCAGCCGGCCTTTCATCATAGTGTACGACAGACGCGCGTTCCAAACTAAGTCGTCGGTGTTGAGCGAGCTGCCCTCGTATCCCCGGCGTGAGAACATCGTCAGGTCGGTGCTCAGCTGCATGTTCCACGGCAGGTTGATGATGGCCGTCGCCCCGTAGTTGAAGTCCATAGCGTCGAAGTCTTGGAAGCCCTCCGTGCCGCCGCTCACGTTGCGCCATGCGTAAGAGCCTTTCAGCCCGATTTGTGAGTTTCCTATCTTGTAATCGAGACTCAGGTCTTCCTTCAGCGTGGCGGTCTTGACCGTGCTGCGCGTCGCACAGAACACGTCTGTATCGCTTTCGCCCACAAGGTCTACGCTGTTGGCGTATTCAACCGACGGGGCCGTGCTCAGCGTGAGGCGCTTGGCCTTGTCTAACGGTACGCTCAGGCTATATCGTGCGTTAGCCGTCCAGTTGCCGTTCACGTTGCCGGCTCGGTAGGTTCTTACGCCTGTTTCGGGGTTGTAAGTGTATCCCATGGACAATGCGTTGTTTACCAATACGTAATTGGCCCTTATGCTTTGGGAGAGCTGTTTTTGCGGGTTCGACTTCCACAGTTGCAGGTTGAAGTTGTAAGTCCGCTCGTTTTTCAGGTCGGGGTTGCCTATCGTCACGTTCATCGGATCGGTGTCGTCGGTCATGTCCACCATGTTCACGAGGTCGGGCGTCTTAGACTGGAGGCGGAACACCAACTGCAGTCCGGCGTGTTTCTCGTCGTTTGATACGGAGAATATCGTGAACGGGCTTGTCACTTGCAGCGAGTTTCTTACTATGGTCGTGTCGACGGCCCCGCGCACGTATCCAAGCTCCTGGTGCGTAGGCATGATGCCCACGTTTGACTGGAGATAGAAAGACGTGCCGTTCTTGTTCTCGTAATTCCATGAGAAGCCCGGGTATATCGTATAAACGGCATCGTCGGTCTTGGCGATGAAGCTGTTGCGCGGGTCGAACGCGCGCTCGTATTCCGCCACGGAGGGAAGCGTGCCTATGGGACTGTCGTCATAACCGGCCAGCCGGTCAAGCAGGTAGAGCGACGAATGTTGGTTCTTGTGCCTGTGTTCGTAGTTGAAGTGCATCGACAACTCCAAGTATTGGTTCACCTTATATCCGTAAGACGCGCCGAGCCTGTACGTGAGGTTCTTGTCCGGACGGTTCTTGAAGTATTGGTATCCCGACGGCCCCGGCGTGCCGTCGGCCCCGTAGAGTGTGCCGTAGCGGTTGAACATGTCCTCGTGCCTGCTGCCGCCCGACACCGTGCCCTCAAGGTACAGGTGGTCTCCGTAGTTGTTCAGCTTGATGCTGCTGCCGGCCGTCAGGCCTCCGTTAAGCGTGTGTCCCTTGCCGAGCGACTCGGTGGCGTAGCGGTAGACGGCGTCCCGGCGTATCACGTCAGACACGGAAGGCGAATATAGGTTTTCCAATATCTCGCGGCTCATGCCCGTCTGCTGCTCCTTGAATATTCCGTCGAGCGTGGCATTGCGGTTGTCATACTTGTTGTAGGTGAACGTCGGCGTGACCGTCAGGTCGGCTGCGTTCCACTTGAAATAAAACTGGTTCCACGTGCTTACGTTGAGCGTCTTGTTGCGGCTTTGCGAGCGGACGTATTCGTATGTGTCGTTGTTTGGCAGGAAGTTCACCTTGTCTTGGTTTTCCACCAAGTCCATGTCCGTGTGGCTTACCTGCGCGTTGCCGTTCAGGGTGTATTTTCCCTCGCGGTCGTCTATGTAGTAATCTATTCCTCCCTGCACTTCCTTGCTCCTTCCGCCTTGCAGCTGTTCGGGCGTCCAGTTGGTGTCCTGGCCGGGCTTGCGCTTATCGTTGAGGTTGTTTATCGCGCCGTACACGGTTACGCGCGAGTGGTCCGTATGGCGCATGGCGAAGAGCCGTCCGAGGTAACTGTCTGACGTTCCGCCGCCTCCCTCAAGGTTGCCCATCCAGCCTATGTTATATTCACGCTTCAGCACCACGTCCATTACGTATTCCTTGTCGTCCTGCAGTCGTTGGCCGAGCAACTCGCTCGTATGTCCGTACTTGTCGTACACCTTAATGTTCTGCACGGTGAAGGCCGGCAGCATGTCGAGCATTATCTGGTTGTTGCCCTTGAAAAACTCCTTGCCGTTGAGCAGCAGGTCTTCCACTAATTTGCCGTTGTGGTATATGTTTCCGTCCTCCCTAATCTCCACGCCGGGCATTTGGCGCACAAGTCCGTCGAGCATGGAGCCTTCGGCAAGGACGAAGGCGTCGGCGTTGTAGACCACGGTGTCGCCCTTGTAGTAGAATTTCACCTTCGTTCCTACCACCTCCAGCTCGTCGAGCACCTGCGATTCGCGGTGCATCGTTATGTCTGCCAGGGTGCGCTCGTGCTCCCTTCTGTTCAGGTTGTCGAGCTTCACGTTTACGCATTCCGTCTTGAAGCCGAGGTAGCTGGCGCGTATGATGTACGACGAGCCTTCCTTCCTCGGAACGTCGAATCTGAATATGGACGACTTATAGAATCCGCGCGCGTCGTTGTAACTCGTAACCTCTGCCACTACAGACTTTATCACTGAGCTGTCTTCGGCCGAGAGCAGCTCTACCGTGGCCCCCGGCAACTCGTTGCGCATCAGCGCGTCGACCACTCGGCTTTTGATGGTAAACATGCCCTGCGCGCTCAGTTGTGTCGCGGCGGCGAGCATAGTGAAGAGCAATGCCAGCATTTTAGCTTCCCTGCGGATGGATGTAAGATGTCTTTTTCGCATGATATGATGTTTTTTTATTATGTCGATATGAGGCGCAGCCTGCCGTCTCGTGTGAAAGCGCGGCACCGCCGGCGGCGGGTCGCGCCTTTTCAACTAACTTATAACAATCAGGATACGCATCTGTGACTTTTTCCTATTAAGTAATACAACCGAGGCTTACGTTCGGGTACGGCTTAGCTCGTTTATTTATCATACGTTAACATTTTTGAAACTGTAAAACACGTCACGGTATCCGTCCGGTATGGAGACGTTTTGTAAGATACGGCCTTTCGGCTTCTAATAGGCAACCTTTCGCGCGGTAAAAGGTAACCTTTTACACGGTAAAAAGCGGCCTTTTGTAACGCATTGAATATCAGTGTGTTTGTTCGATTATGGAAAGGCAAGGCTTATTTTTGGTTAAAAGCGGCAGGATTGGGCGAATATTCGGTAATATGCCTACGGTGTATAACTTGTTTGCTTGTCTTTTACCTGATGTCAACTGAATTAATAAAAAACGTCAAAACAGTCGTGTTGTCGATTTAAATGTTTACCTTTGCTTTCGTTATTATTTATTCGATCAGTAAAGTGAAGGGGCTTATACCATATACCATAAACGTAAACGGCAGGCTGATTGACCTGTCCGAGCCGAAAGTGATGGGCATACTCAACGCCACGTCCGACTCCTTTTACGCCGGAAGCCGCAGGCAGACCGAGGCCGAGATAGAGGCCCGTGCCGAGCAGATAACGGCCGAGGGCGGCGACATAATAGACGTGGGGGCGTATTCAACGCGCCCCGGCGCGGCACGTGTGACGCAAGACGAGGAGATGAGCCGCCTGCGCACGGCGCTTGCCGCAGTGCGCAGGGTGCAGGCGGACGCAGTTGTTTCGGTTGACACGTTCCGCCCGGAAGTGGCGCGGATGGCCGTAGAAGAGTTCGGGGCGGGCATCATCAACGACGTTTCGGGCGGCAACACAGACGGAGCCTTCGGCGGTGAGGAGATGACGGAAGACGCCTACCGCGAGTATTCTTGCGAAAGCATGCCGCCGATGTTCCGTGAGGCGGCTCGGCTCGGCGTACCTTATATATTAATGTCTACCCGCCCAAACATCGACAGCATTATGCAAGACTTCGCCCGGAAGATAAGCCTACTGCGCGCAGTAGGGCAGAAGGACATCATCCTCGACCCGGGATTCGGCTTCGGGAAGACCCTTCATGAGAATTACGCTTTGCTGGCGCAGGTAGGTCGTCTGCGCGAAACGGGCTTGCCGCTGCTCGTGGGCATGTCGCGCAAGTCGATGATATCGAGGCTGCTCGGCACCGATGCCGACGGATCGCTCGCAGGCACGCTCGTGGCCGACACTATTGCCGTGCTGCTCGGCGGAGCCTCAATCCTTCGTGTGCACGACGTCAAGGCATGCGCCGAAGCCGTTACGATAGTAAAAGAAACGATGAAATATGTTTGATTTCGGCATAAAAGACTTTATCGACATTTTCTGTGTCGCCCTGATGCTTTATTACATCTACCGCCTCATGAAAGAGTCGCGGTCGCTCAACGTGTTCATAGGCATCCTGGTGTTCATCGTGATGTGGCTGTTCGTGAGCCAAGTGCTCGAAATGCGCCTGCTCGGCAGCATAATGGACAAGCTGGTAAGCGTGGGCGTGATAGCCATAATAATATTGTTTCAGGAGGAGATACGCAAGTTTCTTTACAACCTCGGAGCACACCGCAAGGTGAACAGCATCATACGCCTGTTCTCGTCGGGCGACAAGAAAGAGCGCGTAGACATGGAGACCATAATGCCCGTGGTGATGGCCTGCATGAGCATGAGCAAGGGCAAGGTGGGCGCGCTGATAGTGATAGAACGGCTCACGCCGCTCGATAACGTAGTGGAGACCGGCGACATCATCGACGCCAACATAAACCAGCGGCTGATAGAAAACATATTCTTCAAGAACTCGCCGTTGCACGACGGGGCTATGGTGATATCGCGCAAGCGCATACGTGCGGCCGGCTGCATATTGCCCGTGAGCCATAATTTCGACATACCTAAGGAGCTGGGGCTGCGCCACCGCGCCGCCATGGGCATCTCGCAAGACAGCGACGCCATAGCCATAGTGGTGTCTGAGGAGACGGGCCGCATATCGGTGGCTATCAGGGGGCAGTTTCACCTGCGCCTTTCGGCCGAGCAGCTTGAGAGCATACTTACGCGCGAACTTGACTTGTAAAGCCGCCGGGAGAATGAAGCCGGCTGAGCGCTTCGGGCCGGTGCTCAGGCATGTCGCGGCCGGGGGCGCAGTAAAGGGGCTTGGCACTACCGTGAAATGTTGATATGTAAGAATCGTTTTGCTCTCGGCGATAAATTGCAATGCGTACATATCATTTGGCTTATAATTTATCGTTGAAATGGTAAAAAAGTTTAAAAACGGCGGGTGTCGCCGTTTTTTTTACTGAATATTTGCTTTTGTAGAAATAAAATCGTATATTTGTAGCGTCTCAAATATTAAAACTTTAGTGTCATGGTAGATTTTAAGAAATTCTCAGCTATCCTTTCCTGCCTTGACGATTACATGGTACTTAAGGGCAAGAAGGAAATTGGCGACATGGAAGCCAACCGCGAGTTGGACCGCGCCGGTTTGTTACAAGATTCTCAACCCAGCCCGGGTTCCCCTTTGAGGAATTTGCTCACGAGTATGAGGGATTCCAATTCATTGCCGCAAAATATAAGGCAAGCCTACGGAATGTGGACCATAAAGCTGTCAAAGACAATGGCTAAGTTCCCGCTTGTCAATCAGTTCCAGTATTGTTGAATGCCGGTGACGATGTAAGTAGACCCAATGCTCACCAACAAGGGTGGTAAGCATTGGGTTTGTTCTTTGTCGGACGATGATAAAGCCCCCCGTGTGGTTAATTTACGTTAAGACGATTCTACTTTGCTATGGTTTGTGCGTCTTATACGTAAATTTGCAACAGATAATCACATAAATATAAATAGATTAAGTATGAAGAAAAATGTTTTTGTACTCTCGCTGATTGCGGGATGCTTGTTGGTAAGCAGTTGTGTTAGTAAAAAGGACTTGGAGAATTGCCAGCTTGAAAACCGGGAATTGACCGGCAAATACGAAGATTCGCAGAGCAAGCTCTCTGACGCTAATTCACAGCTTGCGGCAAGCCGTGTGCGCGTGGCCAGTCTTGAAGAACAGCTCGAGCAGACGAAAGGCACGCTCTCGTCGCTGCAGAACTCTTTGGACAAGAGCCTGACGGCAAGCAACCAGACTACGGTGAACATATCGAAGCTCGTTGACCAGATTAACGAGTCTAACCAGTATATCCGTCATTTGGTTGAAGTAAAGAGCAAGAGCGATTCGCTCAACCTTATCCTTACCAACAACTTGACCCGCTCGCTCAGCAAGGAGGAGCTTAAGGAAGTTGACGTGCAGGTGCTCAAGGGCGTTGTTTACATCTCGCTCGCTGACAACATGCTGTATAAGAGCGGAAGTTACGAGATTAACGCGCGTGCCGCAGAGACTCTCAGCAAGATCGCGAAAATCATCAAGGACTACAAGGATTACGACGTTCTTATAGAAGGTAACACCGATAACGTACCCGTGAACACGGCCGCCGCTTCGATGAAAAACATCCGCAACAACTGGGATTTGTCTTGCCTTCGCGCCTCAAGCGTGGTTCAGGCCCTGATCAACCAATACGGCGTAGACCCGAAACGTCTTACTGCCGGTGGTCGCGGTGAGTTCAACCCCGTAACTTCTAACGACACTGAGGTGGGCAAGCAGCGTAACCGCCGTACTCAGATTATCATCACTCCGAAGCTCGACCAGTTCATGGATCTTATCGATAAGGCGCCGGAAAGCAGCGATGCTGCTAATTGATGACTAATTTTCGTAATATGAAAGATTTAAGAAGAGACGTTTGCCGATGACGGCAAGCGTCTCTTCTTTTTCAGCTCAAAGTACCGTTTAGTTGTTAATATAATAATGTGGACGGGCCTTGTTGCGGCCTGTTATTTGTG
>CALUFN010000065.1 GCA_944319945.1 uncultured Prevotella sp. | reverse complement strand
AAGCCGTCTATGAATATCGACATCATTGACAAAAGCAGGCTTATTGCGTAAGGTTCTTACATCGAACTCACGTTAAAAGATTACCTTTCGCCGTCTCAAACGATGCCTTTCAGGACCTGAAAGGTAACCTTTTGCAAAAACGCCTGTAATAGCCGCCCGACCGTATTCGCATCCGCACCTGAGGTAAACCTTAGTAAGAACGGGGAGCTTCGGGCTTTTTACGGATATTCATATTAAAATATTTTAAATACATTGTGCTTTGTTGTTAGTTTCGTTATTAAATTGTTATATTTGCAAAGAAAACAAGCGGGGAGCGCAAAGAGGCGTTATTGCATTTTGTCATGTGATTTCCGCGAAGTTAGTATGCTTTTAAGCAGTGATGCCGTTAAGACCGTATGCCGGGCCTCGCCGGGCTTACATTTTGATACGAATATAAATATAAGAATACGAATATACAATGTTTGAGAATTTAAGTGAAAGGCTTGAGCGGTCTTTCAAGATACTTAAAGGAGAGGGAAAGATAACCGAGATAAACGTGGCCGAGACGTTGAAAGACGTGCGCAGGGCGTTGCTCGATGCCGACGTCAACTATAAGGTGGCCAAGTCGTTTACCGATACGGTTAAGAAAAAAGCCCTCGGCATGAACGTTCTGACGGCTGTGAAGCCGGGGCAGATGATGGTTAAGATAGTGCACGACGAGCTTGCCGACCTTATGGGAGGCGAGAGCGTCGGGCTTAAGCTCGAGGGCCGACCCTCGATAATATTGATGTCCGGTCTGCAAGGCTCGGGTAAGACCACGTTCAGCGGCAAACTTGCCAACATGCTGAAGAAGAAACAGCATAAGAACCCGCTGCTCGTAGCCTGCGACGTTTACCGCCCTGCGGCAATCGAACAGCTGAAGGTGGTGGCCGGACAGATAGGTGTGCCCGTGTATTCGGAGCCTGACAGCAAGGACGTGGTGGCCATAGCGCTCAACGCCGTGAAGGAGGCTAAGGCTAAGGGATACGACGTGGTGATAGTCGATACGGCCGGACGTCTAGCCGTAGACGAGGAGATGATGAACGAGATAGAGACTCTAAAGAACGAGCTGCATCCTGACGAGACCCTCTTCGTCGTCGACTCTATGACCGGACAAGACGCCGTGAACACGGCTAAGGAGTTTAACGACCGTTTGGACTTTGACGGAGTGGTGCTCACCAAGCTCGACGGTGATACGCGCGGAGGTGCGGCCATAAGCATCCGCACCGTGGTGACCAAGCCTATCAAGTTCGTCGGAACGGGCGAAAAGATGGAAGCCATCGACGCGTTCCACCCCTCGCGCATGGCCGACAGGATATTGGGCATGGGCGATATCGTAAGCCTTGTGGAGAGAGCCCAGGAGCAGTTTGACGAGGAGGAGGCCAAGCGCCTGCAGAAGAAGATACAGAAAAACAAGTTCGACTTCAACGACTTCCTCGGCCAAATACAGCAGATAAAGAAAATGGGCAACATCAAGGACCTCGCCTCGATGATACCCGGAGTAGGCAAGGCGATAAAAGATATTGACATCGACGACAACGCCTTCAAGGGCATAGAGGCCATCATCTTGAGCATGACGCCAAAAGAGCGCACCAATCCCGAGATACTCAACACGAGCCGCAGGATGCGTATAGCTAAAGGCTCCGGCACCAACGTGCAGGACGTAAACCGGCTGATAAAGCAGTTCGACCAGACGCGCAAGATGATGAAGATGGTCACCGGCTCGAAGATGAGCCAGATGATGGGTGCCATGAAAGGCATGAAGAACATGCCGAAGATATAAGTCTGGGCCGTGCCCGACAAGACGATAACGGGGCTGCGGCTAACGTAAGGCGGCAGCAGCGACACCATAAACTTCAGATAAAGTAACATTATGAATTATCAATTGATAGACGGCAAGGCTACCGCAACCAAGATAAAGGAAGAGATAGCCGAAGAGGTGGAGCGCATTGTGGCCTCGGGCGGCAAGCGTCCGCATCTTGCGGCCGTGCTCGTAGGCCACGACGGCGGCAGCGAGACTTATGTTAAGAATAAGGTCATAGCCTGCGAGGCGTGCGGTTTCAAGAGCACGCTCGTGCGCTTTGAAGACGACGTGACCGAGGAAGAGCTCCTCGCGAAAGTGGCCGAACTTAACGCCGATGCCGACATCGACGGATATATCGTGCAACTGCCCCTGCCTAAGCATATTGACGAGCAGAAGATAATAATGGCGATAGACTATCGTAAGGACGTAGACGGATTCCATCCCGTAAACGTAGGCCGCATGGCGATAGGGCTTCCGTGCTTCATATCGGCCACGCCGCTCGGCATACTTACACTGTTGCGCCGCTATGGAATAGAGACGTCGGGGAAGAAGTGCGTGATCCTCGGACGCAGCAACATCGTAGGTAAGCCCATGGCCCAGCTGATGATGCAGAAGCAGTACGGCGACTCTACCGTTACCGTCTGTCACAGCCGCTCGGCGACCCTTAAGCAGGAATGCCGTGAGGCTGACATAATAATAGCAGCCATAGGGCAGCCAAACTTCGTTACGGCCGACATGGTGAAAGAGGGTGCCGTCGTGATAGACGTAGGCACTACGCGCGTGCCTGACGCGTCGAAGAAAAGCGGATTCCGCTTAAACGGCGACGTGAAGTTTGACGAAGTGGCTCCTAAATGCTCGTTTATCACGCCCGTGCCGGGCGGAGTAGGGCCGATGACTATCTGCTCGCTGATGAAGAACACTTTGGCTGCCGGTAAAAAGGAGTATTACGGAGACTGAGCCATGACAGCCGAAGAATATTACAAGTTGGGCAACACGTTCCGCAAGGAGGGCAACTGGCAAGAAGCCATCAACCATTATATAATGGCGATAGAGCTTGACCCGCAAAGCCCTGCCGTGGAAGCTAAGCGGATGCTCGACGACATCCTTGACTATTATTGTAAAGACATGTATAATCCGTAAGGCCGTCGGGAGGCCGGCCTTACCGGCGGGGCAACCCGCCGATATGCCTTCCGTGTTAATTAAATCTAATAAGTATGGGTAAAATCAAAGGCGCCATAGTGGTGAACACCGACCGTTGTAAGGGCTGTTCATTGTGTGTTGAGGCATGCCCCAAGACCGTCATCGCTTTGGCAAAGAAAGTTAACGTTCATGGTTATCCGTATGTGGAAGCCGTCAATCCCGACGACTGCATAGGGTGCGCTTCGTGTGCGATAGTGTGCCCTGACGGATGTATCACGGTTTACAAAAAACGAATGGAGGACTAAGAGTTATGGCAGAACAAGAAGTAACTTTATTGAAAGGTAATGAGGCGATAGCTCATGCCGCCATACGTTGTGGCGCGGATGCCTTCTTCGGTTATCCTATCACGCCTCAAAGTGAAATCATCGAGACACTCTCCGTCTTGAAGCCGTGGGAGACTACCGGCATGGTGGTGCTCCAGGCAGAGAGCGAAGTTTCATCTATAAACATGGTCTACGGCGGAGCCGCCGCAGGCAAGAGGGTGTTTACGTCGTCGTCAAGTCCCGGCGTGGCCCTTATGCAGGAAGGCATAGCCTACATGGCCGGAGCCGAGCTTCCCGGCGTCATAGTCAACGTGCAGCGCGGCGGTCCGGGCCTCGGCACCATACAGCCGTCGCAGAGTGACTACTTCCAGGCTACGCGCGGAGGCGGCAACGGCGATTATTACGTTATCGTCTTGGCTCCGGCTTCGGTGCAGGAGATGGCCGACTTCATGGATTTGGCTTTCGAGCTTGCCTTTAAATACCGCATACCGGCTATGATTCTCAGCGACGGAGTCATCGGTCAGATGATGGAGCGCGTGGTATTACCGCCTTACAAGCCCCGTCGTACGGAAGAGGAAATAAGGAAAGAGTGCCCGTGGGCTACGTTCGGCCGCACTAAAGACCGCAAACCTAATATTATCACTTCGCTTGAGCTGCAGCCCGAAGAGATGGAGAAACGCAACATCCATTTGCAGCAGAAATACCAGACTATCAGGGAAAATGAAGTAAGATACGAGACCCATCAATGTGAAGACGCCGACTACCTTATCGTAGCATTCGGCAGTGCCGCCCGTATTTCAGAAAAGGCCATAGAGCTGGCCCGTAACGAAGGTATGAAGGTAGGCCTGCTTCGCCCGATAACCTTGTGGCCGTTCCCGACGAAGGAGGTTGCCGCCATGGCTGAAGGCAAGAAGGGCGTGCTTTCAGTTGAGATTAACGCCGGCCAAATGGTAGAGGACATCCGTCTTGCAGTTAACGGCCGCGTACCTGTAGAGCATTTCGGCCGCTTGGGCGGTATCGTGCCTGAGCCTGATGAGATAGTTAAGGCTTTGAGGGAGAAATTTTAACAAATGCGGTAAGGTGTGGCCGCCGCATGCATTATAGCGCTTATGCGGATGGATCCACATCGACCTCGGTAATCAAAAATGTCAATACAATGAACGAAGGAATAATATCTCCGGAGAACTTGGTCTATAAGAAACCGGAATTGATGAACGACACTCCGATGCACTATTGCCCGGGATGTTCTCACGGCGTAGTCCATAAATTAGTGGCAGAAGTCATTGAGGAAATGGGCATGGAGGATAAGACCGTCGGCGTGTCACCCGTAGGATGTGCGGTATTTGCTTACCGTTATCTTGATATAGATTGGCAGGAAGCCGCGCACGGACGCGCTCCCGCCGTAGCCACCGCCATCAAGCGTTGCTGGCCCGACCGTATGGTGTTTACGTATCAGGGAGACGGCGACTTGGCTTGCATCGGTACTTGCGAGACCATCCATGCGCTCAACCGTGGCGAGAATATCGTAATAATCTTCATCAACAACGCCATATACGGCATGACGGGAGGCCAAATGGCCCCGACCACGCTGATAGGGCAGAAGACGTCAACCTGCCCCTACGGACGCGAACCGGCACTTCACGGATATCCCCTGAAAATAACCGAAATAGCCGCCACTCTTGAAGGTACGTGCTATGTTACGCGTCAAAGTGTAGAGACCGTGGCTGCCATACGCTCGGCAAAGAAGGCGTTGCGTAAGGCATTTGAGGCTTCAATGGCCGGCAAGGGCTCAAGCCTTGTAGAGGTGGTCAGCACATGTAACAGCGGCTGGAAACTGTCTCCCGTAAAGGCTAACAAGTGGATGGAGGAGAACATGTTCAAGTTCTATCCGAAAGGCGACCTTAAGGATACTACCGGCGAATAAGTAAGTCAAGGATTAAGGAGCTGCCCGGTGAATTAGGCTGAAGGGCCGGGCACAACGCTCCGAGAACCCAATTAAAACAATAATATTATGAAAACAGAGATAATAATTTCAGGTTTCGGCGGGCAAGGCGTGCTCTCTATGGGTAAGATCCTTGCTTATTCCGGACTGATGGAAGGCAAGGAAGTGACGTGGATGCCGGCATACGGACCTGAGCAGCGCGGCGGTACGGCCAACGTTACGGTCATCGTGAGCGACGAGCGTGTGTCTTCGCCTATCCTCAGTAAGTATGATATAGCCATTGTGCTCAACCAACCGTCGCTCGACAAGTTTGAACCGAAGGTCAAGGAGGGCGGCATACTTATTTACGACGGATTCGGCGTGATAAATCCTCCGACCCGTAAGGACATCAATGTTTACCGCATCGACGCAATGGATAAGGCCGCCGAGATGAAGAACTCGAAGGTTTTCAACATGATAGTGCTTGGCGGACTGCTTAAGGTTTGCCCGGTGGTAAGCGACGGCGGCGTAGAGAAGGCTCTTTATAAGACTTTGCCCGAGCGTCACCACGGCCTTATTCCTCTGAATATGGAGGCTGTGAGCGCAGGACGCGAAATCATTGAGAAACAGTGACTCTGACCGTGGCGCGTATGCGTCTTGTATTATAAGAGATTTTGTTTGAGAAAGCCGCTCCCTGGCACATGCCGGCTATACGCCGCGTGGCAGTGGGCGGCTTTCTTTATATTTATCGGTTTTTACAGACTTACAATAATCCAATATAGATGAGGCTCATTGCAGACAGCGGAAGCACTAAGACCGATTGGTGCGTGGTTGACGGCGGAAATCAGGTATGCAGGCTGGCCGGACAGGGCATAAATCCCTTTCAACAGAGTTTAGAAAAGATTGAAGGTATCGTAAGGAGCGAACTTGTAAGCAACATTACTTGCGCTGACGCGATAAGTGAAATAGAGTTTTACGGTGCTGGTTGCCGTGACTCCATGATAGGCAGTCTGGAGCGGATGTTCCGTAAGATTTTCGTGAATGCGGCCGCCGTAGAGGTCTGTTCAGACATGCTCGGGGCGGCGCGTGCGTTGTTCGGCACGGATGAGGGCATAGCGTGCATACTCGGCACGGGAGCCAACTCATGCCTGTACGACGGCAAGGGCATCGTCTCTAACGTGCCTCCGCTCGGCTATATTCTCGGCGACGAGGGCAGTGGGGCCGTCTTGGGCAAACTTTTCGTGAACGCACTGTTTAAAGGCGGACTTTCACGCTTGTTGCGCGATAAGTTCTTGTCAGAAACCGGCCTGACGTTGCCCGATATAATAAATAAGGTGTACCGCGAGCCTATGGCAAACAGATTTCTTGCGAGCCTGTCGGTTTTCATACACGAAAATTTAGCCGACAATGAGCTGGAGGCTTTGGTCGTGGATAATTTCAGGGCGTTTTTCAAGCGCAACGTAGATTTATATCGCAGGAAGGACCTGGCGGTAGGAGCGGTAGGCAGCGTGGCTTATTTTTATAAAGCCCAATTGGAACTTGCGGCTGATATTGAGGGCTACAGGCTGCTCTGCGTAGTGAAAAGCCCGTTAGACCTACTGATAAAACCGAGATAGTGCAACTTGTTCGTAAGGTCCTGTAATATAAGATTTTATGAGCGTGGATGTGAAAGGTCGCCTTTTGCCGTGCGAAAAGCATCCTTTTACAGTGCGAAAGGTTGCTTTTGACAAACCGAAAGATTGCCTATCGTGAACAGCCGTCTTATCGGGATAAATCTTTTCAGGTAAAATAAAAAATCAAGTTTTTGCTTAAACTTTACAAAATAAGTTGTATCTTTGCAGATGTTTTGTAGTGCTACGTTTTATTAAATAAAATATATATATGTATTTTATCTTGTTAATTACCGTTTTGATAACGGCTGTTTTCTTGGTCGTGGCTGCTTTTGTCATAGC
>CALUFN010000064.1 GCA_944319945.1 uncultured Prevotella sp. | reverse complement strand
CTGCTCGTAATACAGCCCGTGAGCAAAGGCCCGTCTGAGAAGGTGGGCATCATGGCCGGCGACCGCATAGTGAGCGTGAACGACACGGCCATAGCCGGCGTGAAGATGAGTAAGGAGGAGATAATGCGCCGCCTGCGCGGGCCTAAGGGCACTAAGGTGGAGCTGGGCATAGTGCGCCGCGGCGTGAAGGAAGTGCTGCGGTTCACCGTAAAACGCGACAAGATACCCGTGAAGAGCGTGGACGCCGTCTACATGATACGCCCCGGCGTGGGATACATAAGGATAGGCAACTTCGGGGCGACGACCCACGGCGAGTTTCTGCAGGGCCTCAGGCAGCTGCAGGGCGAGGGCATGAAAGACCTCGTGCTCGACCTGCAGGACAACGGCGGCGGATACCTTGAGGCGGCCGTGAGGATAGCCGACGAGTTCTTGGAGAAGAACGACCTGATAGTCTACGTCGAGGGGCGGCAGGCCCCGAGGGCCGACTATACGGCCAAAGGCGACGGCGCCATGCGCAGCGGACGGGTGTACGTGCTGGTAAACGAGTTCACGGCGTCGGCCGCCGAGATAGTCTCGGGCGCCATACAAGACCAAGACCGTGGCACGATAATCGGCCGACGCACGTTCGGCAAGGGCCTCGTGCAGCGTCCCATTCCCCTGCCCGACGGCTCTATGATACGCCTGACCATAGCCCACTACTACACCCCCGCCGGCCGCTGCATACAGAAGCCTTACACTAAGGGCGACATCGAGGACTACGCCCTTGACTTCGACAAGCGCCTGAAGCACGGCGAGCTGACCAACCGTGACAGCATACACTTCGCCGACTCGCTGAAGTGCTACACGCTGCGCCGCCACCGCCCAGTGTACGGCGGAGGGGCGATAATGCCCGACGTGTTCGTGCCGCTTGACACCATGCAGTACACCAAGTTCCACCGCCAGCTCGTACTCAAGGGCACGGTGATCAACGCCAGCCTGCGCTACATAGACGACCACCGCGACAGCCTGAAGGCGCGCTACAAGACGTTCGAGCAGTTCCGCGACGGGTTCGACGTGCCCCGCGAACTGATAGACAGCGTGATCGGCGAAGGCGCGAAGCAAGACGTGAAACCTAAAGACGACGAGGAACTGGAGGAGACGCTGCCCACGCTGAAGACGCAGCTTAAGGCCCTCGTGGCGCGCGACCTCTTCGACATGAACGAATACTTCCGGATCATCAACGAGAGCAACAACATCGTGAAAAGGGCCATCGAGCTGATAGAGGCAGACAATCAGTCCGCATGACGGCCAAACACGGCCTTTCGCAATCCGAAAGGCCGCATACGGCAAGCTGAAAGGCCGCCTTTTGCAACGCAAAAGGCGGCCTTTCGTAATCCATTGGCAGTCAAACTGTTACACAACAGCAGGCTAAAGTCCCATTTCCTTGATTATTTCCCTTGCTACGTTCATCTTCACGCTGGCGGCGTCGGCCTTGTCATACACGAGCAGCAGGTATATCGTGCCGCCGTGGTCGGCAACGAGCGCGTTAAACGTTATCACCCTTGCGCCGCCCGACTTACCCCTGCCCTTAGACGTTACGGCCATGCGTATCTTGCGTATGTTAGGCGCAATCTCCACACCTTGCATGGGGTTGGCCTTAAGACTCTCGATAAACGACTCATAATCGTCAATAAGACTCCTATGTCGTTTTGCCAAATTTTTAAACTCCGACGTAAAATAATCAGAGCGCACTATTTCTAAGTTCATCTATTAACGATTCTGCTGATTTCAACTTAATCTTACCGGCCATGTGGTCTTTCACCTGCTGCAGGGCGAGCCTCAGCTCTTCCGTCAGATCGCGCTTGCTTACCACCGAGTCTTCAGCGTCTACGGGAGTCAGCTTGAAGCTGCCCGAGTTGCGCGACTTGAGTATCACGTCCTCGCCGTTGCGCGCCATGTCGAGAAATTTCGTTTGGTTTGCCCTGAAGTCTCTTGTACTGATAACTATCATACCTGTCTCCTTTCCTTATTAATGTTATTCCGCCGGCGAAGATAAGCAAAAAAGCGTTGGTTACCAAATCGGACGCAACCAAGCACATGATATTTAACATGATTTACCTATTATAAAGACCTATGCATACGGCGCAGGTAACGAAAAAGGGGAATCATGACCGCTCCCCCACAGACGGCCGCACAGGGCCGCAGGAAGCCGTCATGATTCCCCGTAGCAGGCTTACGCCCGGCAGGCTGCAGCGTCAGGGCTGCTTGCCGATGTAAGCGAGGATGCCGCCGTCGACGTAAAGAATGTGCCCGTTGACGAAGTCTGAAGCGTCTGAAGCCAAGAATACGGCCGGGCCCATCAGGTCTTCGGGCGTGCCCCAGCGGGCCGCCGGAGTTTTCGACACGATGAAGCTGTCGAACGGATGGCGGCTGCCGTCGGCCTGGCGCTCGCGCAGCGGAGCCGTCTGCGGCGTAGCGATGTAGCCCGGACCTATGCCGTTACATTGTATGTTATGCTCACCAAACTCAGAGCAGATGTTACGAGTGAGCATCTTCAGTCCGCCTTTCGCTGCTGCATAAGCCGACACGGTTTCACGTCCCAGCTCGCTCATCATCGAGCACACGTTGATGATCTTGCCGTGCCCCTTCTTGATCATGCCGGGGATTACGGCCTTAGAGACGATGAACGGGGCGTTAAGGTCGATGTCGACAACCTGGCGGAAGTCTTCGACCGACATCTCAGTCATGGGTATGCGCTTGATTATTCCGGCGTTGTTGACGAGTATGTCGATAGTGCCCAGCTCGCGCTCGATGTCGGCCACCATGGCCTTCACCTCATCTTCCTTAGTCACGTCGCAGATGTAGCCCTTAGCGTCGATGCCCTTAGCCTTATAGTCGGCAAGGGCTTGGTCCATGTGGTGCTGCGAACGGCAGTTGAATGCGATCTTTGCGCCTGCCTGGGCGTAGGCCTCGGCTATGGCGAAACCTATTCCGTAAGCGGCTCCGGTGACGAGGGCCACCTTGCCTTCAAGTGAAAATCTCTGTGAGAATGTGTCCATTTCTTATTGATTGTTTATTGGTTATAGGGCTTATCGGGCCTGTTTGGCCGATAAGTCAAGTTAGCCTTAACGGCCCGATAAGCAGTGGATGACGTTGCGTTAAGCGTTACTTCAAGTCGGTAATCTTATAGAAGTCCTGGTCGCCGTAATCCTGGTTCTCGCCTCCCATACCCCAGATGAAGGTATAGTTGTGCGTAGCTGCGGCGCTGTGTATGCTCCATTCGGGCGACAATACGGCCTGGTCGCCCTTCATCCAGATGTGGCGCGTCTCGTCGATTTCGCCCATGAAGTGGCACACAGCCTGCTCTTCGGGCACATCGAAGTAGAAGTATGCCTCCATGCGGCGGCTGTGCACGTGGGCCGGCATGGTGTTCCATACGCTGCCGGGAGCAAGCTCCGTCATACCCATCTGCAGCTGGCACGTGGGCAGCACCTGGCTTACGAGCATCTTGTTGATGTCGCGCTCGTTGCTCATCTCGAGCGAACCCATGTGGGCAACTACGGCGTCTGCCTTAGTCACCTTGCGGCAGGGATATTCCTTATGAGCGGTGACGCTGTTGAAATAGAACTTGGCCGGGTTGCTTGAGTCCTTGCTTGCGAAGAACACATCGCGATCGCCTCGACCGATGTAAAGGGCCTCCTTGAAGCCGAGGGTGAACGTCTCGCCGCCCACCTTCACTACGCCTTCGCCCTGACCGACGTTGAATATGCCGACCTCGCGGCGCGTAGTGAAATATTCAGCCTTAAGCGGGTCGATGGCCTCGAGCTTCAGCTCCTCGTTCACGGGCATCGCGCCGCCTACCACCATGCGGTCGTACATGGAGTAAACCATGTTCACCTCGTCGGCCGAGAACACTTTCTCGATAAGGAAGTCGCGGCGGATTCTCTTGGTGTCATAACTCTTCGCATCTTCCGGATGCGCAGCATAACGGATTTCGTAATTTGTTTTCATAACGTATTATTAAATTAGAATGTATTTGAAACAACGTAAATTAGTCTTCGCAAAGATAATGCCTGCAAGCGCAATGAAAACTTGTATTCAAATTGCCGAGCGCAGCTTATCTTCTGCAAAGTTACTAAAAAAAAACGCACCTTTAACATATAAAGGTGCGTTTATTATCTGAATAATATTTAAAAAGGTTGTCCAAGGCGGATTCGAACCACCACAAACAGAACCAAAACCTGTTGTGCTACCATTACACCATTGGACAATTACGGGTGCAAAGGTAGTGGTTTTTTACGCCACTACCAAAAAAATCAATGACTTTTTATCCTTTTACGGTTACCAGATAGTAATTTTTCTTACCTCTCTGCACCAAAAGATACTTACCGTCTATCAGGTCGTCGGCCGTTATCACGCGGTCGAAGGCTGCGAGCTTCTCCTTGTTGAGCGACACGCCCCCTCCCTGTACGAGCTTGCGCATCTCGCCCTTGCTGGCGAAGACGGGCGCACCTTGCGTCAGTATCTCTACGGCAGGCTGGCCCAGCTGGTCTTTGGTCAGGTCGAAACGGGGCACGCCCTCGAAGATGTCGAGCAGCGTCTGCTCGTCGAGCTTCATAAGACTTTCCTTAGTAGACTTGCCGAACAGGATGTTAGACGCTTCTACGGCTGCGTCGTAATCGGCGCGAGAATGCACCATGGCGGTCACCTCCTCGGCCAAGCGGCGCTGCAGCGAGCGGCGGCCCGGGTCTTGGCGGTGCTCCTCTACGAGGGCGTCTATCGCCTCCTTGTCAAGGCTCGTGAATATCTTTATGTAGCGTTCGGCGTCGTCGTCGCTCACGTTCAGCCAGAACTGATAGAACTTGTAGGGCGACGTACGCTTCGGGTCAAGCCACACGTTGCCCGTCTCCGTCTTGCCGAACTTCTTGCCGTCGGCCTTCGTTATGAGCGGACACGTCAGGGCGAAAGCCTCCGCCTCGCCGCCGAGAGTGCGTCGGATAAGCTCCGTTCCGGTAGTCATGTTGCCCCATTGGTCGTTGCCTCCCATCTGCAGTTTGCAGCCCTTATGCTGATAAAGATAGAGAAAATCATAGCCCTGAAGCAGCTGGTAGGTAAACTCCGTGAACGAAAGGCCGTCGCGGGCCTCGCCGTTCAGTCGCTGCTGCACGCTCTCCTTTGCCATCATGTAGTTGACGGTGATGTGCTTTCCCACCTCGCGGGCGAAGTCAAGGAAGGTGAAATCCTTCATCCAGTCGTAGTTGTTCACCAGCTCGGCGCGGTTAGGCGCGTCGCTGTCGAAATCGAGAA
The DNA here is from genome assembly GCA_944319945.1 of uncultured Prevotella sp. Lineage (GTDB taxonomy): Bacteria > Bacteroidota > Bacteroidia > Bacteroidales > Bacteroidaceae > Prevotella. The sequence goes on along the minus strand of CALUFN010000064.1, from coordinate 2,028 downwards.
ACTTGGCAAGCTGCCGCTTGATGCAGTCCTGATTATGCCGCAGCGTGGCCTCGTCGAGCAGGTTTCGCTCGAGGCTCTTGCCCGAAGGGTCGCCTATCATGCCAGTGGCGCCGCCCACGAGGGCCAGCGGCTTGTGGCCGCAACGCTGGAAGTGGCGCAACATCATCACGCCGCAAAGGTGACCTATGTGGAGTGAATCGGCGGTAGGGTCGGTGCCCAAGTATGCCGTCACCTGTTCTTTCAGCAACAGTTCTTCCGTGCCGGGCATGATTTGAGCAAGCATGCCGCGCCACTTGAGTTCTTCTACAAAATTCTTATTCATCGTATGGTGTTTTTTAGTTTTAATGTGAGGTATGGGAGAAATGGGAGGTATGGGAATACCGTGAGCTTCCCTTCGGCTTCACGGTTGTCAGCCCTTAGTCCGCCGGTCATCATCCCCCGCTTTTCGTTCTTCACGCTCCAACTTGCTCAGGGCACAGGGTCATAGCCGCTTCCGCCCCACGGATTGCAGCGCAATATGCGCCATACGGCGAGCGCCAAGCCCTTTATCGGGCCGTGTTTCTTCAGTGCTTGCTTGGCGTATTCTGAACATGTCGGGGTGAACCTGCACGTGGGAGGGGTCAGCGGGGATATGAACTTCTGGTAAAAGACTATGGGCTGGCACAACAGCCAAGCCAATGCTTTCGACAAGGCGGTAAGTAAACGTTTCATCGGTCGTCCAGCTTTTCGGCAAGCCTCTGTATGAGGTTGACCACCTTGTGCTCTACTTTAGCCGTGTCCCATAGCTTGTCGTCAAGCCAAATGAAGGCCAAAGCCAATCCTTCGCCGCCGCTTCTTGCCACAGCCTCGTACAGCAGGGCCTTGTTCTTACGGTACGCCTCGCGCACCTGCCGCTTCACCCTGTTGCGCTTCACGGCACGCTTGAAGCAGCGCTTCGGCACGCTGACGAGCACCTGTACGGGAGCGTTGCCTCCGCCGTCGGCCGTCCGCATGTACACAAGACGCAACGGGAACGCCGCCATCGAACGGCTGCCTTCCCTGTGGAAGAGTTTCTCTATGAGCGTCCGGCTGCACAGGCGCTCTTTCTTGCGGAATGTAAACATGCCGGTTTCCGACATTCGTCTTATCACTTGTTCTTGTCCAAAAAGTCCTTAAGGGCGCTCGTCATCGACGGATGCTGCACCGTGGGAGCCTCGAGGGCCACCTTCAGGCCTGCGTCGTGGGCCGCCTTCGCCGTGGCCGGGCCGAACGTGCCTACCACCACCTTGTCATTCATTGACGTGCCGAAGGTGCTGTTGAAGGCACTGATGCCCGACGGGCTGAAGAATATGCACATGTCATAGTCGAACGTCTTCACCTCGTCTTCGGTGAAATCGTTGCTTACCGTGCGGTACATCACGCACTCCGTGTGGTTTAGCTTCTTGGCGTCCAAGAGCTTCTTCACCGAGTCGTCGTGAACGTCGCTCATAGGTATCAGGTATTTCTCGGTCTTGTGCTTGGCCATGGTCGGCAGCAGGTCGTCTATCTTGCCGGTCTTTCCGAAGAACACCTTGCGCTTGCGGTACTGCACGTATTTTTGGATGTAAAGGGCTATGGTCTCGGTAACGCAGAAATATTTCATCGTCTCGGGTATCTCGAGCCTCATTTCCTTAGCCAACTTGAAGTAATTGTCTATGGCATGCCTCGAGGTGAACACTACGGCGGTATAATTGAGAATACTGATTTTCTGCTGGCGGAATTCTTTCGATGAAAGTCCCTCTACTTTTATAAACGGACGGAAGACCAATTCTACGCCATAATCTTTCTCCATATCGAAATACGGTGACTTATCACTACTGGGCCTCGGTTGTGACACTAAAATCTTTCTTACCATCAGTCAATATCCTAAAAATTTATTTTCAAATAATCTACTACCTTTACCAAAATCCCCCACAACGAGAGCAAGGGCATGATTTCAAGGGCACAAAAGTACAAAATAATCTGCAGAAAAAAGTTTTTATGTCTGAAAAACATAACAAAACTCTTGTA
>CALUFN010000063.1 GCA_944319945.1 uncultured Prevotella sp. | reverse complement strand
AAGTGAAAAGGTAAAAAAGTAAAAAGGTGAAAAAGTAAAAAAGTACAACCTCAAAACCGTACAACCTCAAAACCGTACAACCTCAAAACCGTACAACCTCAAAACCGTACAACCTCAAAACCGTACAACCTCAAAATCGTATAACCTCAAAACCGTATAACCTCAAAACCGTAAATAACTAATTCCAAACGATATGAAGAAAACATTATTATTAACGCTGCTCTCGTGCGCTATGCTGTGCGATGCGCAGGTAAGAAAAGAGATTACGCTGGCGGACGGCTGGCTGTTCACCCGCGACAGGCTGACGTGGCAGCAGGTGAGCGTGCCGCACGACTGGGCCATCAACGGACCGTTTGATAAGAAACACGACCTGCAGTTCGTAGCCATCGAGCAGAACGGCGAGACTGAGAAGAGCGAGAAGTCTGGCCGCTCGGGAGCCTTGCCGTGGATAGGCGAAGGCCACTATAAGACCACCGTAACCCTGCCCGAAGGCTACGAGCGAGTGGAACTGCTGTTCGACGGCGCTATGAGCGAACCCGTAGTGAAGGTGAACGGCAAGGAAGCCGGACGCTGGGCTTACGGATACAACGCCTTCAGGGTGGACGCTACGCCATTCGTGAAGAGCGGACGAAACATCATAGAGGTAGACCTCAACAACATGGAGGAGAGCAGCCGCTGGTATCCGGGCGGAGGCCTTTACCGCCCCGTGAAGCTCATCTTGACGCAAAAGACGAGGCTCGACGACTGGGGCGGCTGGTTCCGCACCGAGAAGGCCGGGGCAAAGAAGGCATCGGTCAGCATGTCGGCACTGGTTGAAGGCTTCGGCTGCACCGACGGCCTTAAGGTGGTCATGGCCCTTGCCGACAGGCTGGGTAACACCGTGGGCAGGGCCGAGCTGCCCGTAGACGCTGCTACCGGGCGCGCTACGGCCGTGGTGGATGTAGACACACCAGAGCTGTGGTCGCCCGAGAGTCCGTATCTCTACACGCTTACGACAAGCCTCTACGACGGTGACAAGCTGATAGACCGTACAAGCAAGCACGTAGGCATACGCACCGTAGACGTGTCGGCTAAGCACGGTTTCCGCCTTAACGGCGTGAGCCGCAAGATCAAGGGAGTGTGCCTGCACCACGACTTGGGTCCTCTCGGAGCGGCTGAAAACAAGGCGGCGTTCATCCGCCAGATACGCATAATGAAGGAAATGGGCTGCGATGCCATACGCACCGCCCACAACATGCCCTCGACGATGCAAATGGAAGTTTGCGACTCAATGGGCATTATGGTGATGGCCGAGAGCTTCGACATGTGGATCTACCCTAAATGCAAGAACGGCTACGCACGCTTCTTCAACGACTGGGCCGACAAGGACATTACGAATCTTGTGCTCAACCACCGCAACCACCCCTCGATAATAATGTGGAGCATCGGCAACGAGATACCCGAACAGTGGAGCGACGAGGGCCGCGAGATATCGCGCCGCCTGCAAGACCTCTGCCATAAGCTCGACCCTACGCGCCCAGTGACGCAGGGAATGGACAAGGCCGAAGACGCATTGAAGTCCGGCTTCGCACAGGTGATGGACGTGCCTGGCTTCAACTACCGCGTGCACAAGTACGACAACAGCATCAAGCAGCTGCCGCAGGGCTTCCTCTTAGGCAGCGAGACCGCCTCTACGGTAAGCTCGAGGGGCGTTTACAAGTTTCCGGTGACGGTGAGCGACCATGCCGTTTACGACGACGGGCAATGCTCGAGTTACGACACGGAATACTGCTCGTGGAGCAACCTGCCAGACGACGACTGGCGGATGCAGGAAGACCGCAAGTGGGTCATTGGCGAATTTGTATGGACAGGCTTCGACTATCTCGGCGAACCTACGCCTTACGACGAGTATTGGCCTTCGCGCTCGAGCTATTTCGGTATATGCGACCTTGCCGGACTGCCTAAGGACCGCTACTGGCTCTACCGCAGCCATTGGCGCAAGGACCGGCCTACGCTCCACCTGCTGCCGCACTGGACGTGGCCCGGACGCGAGGGCGAGGTGACTCCCGTGTACTGTTACACGTCATATCCCGAGGCCGAGCTTTTCGTCAACGGCAAGAGCCAGGGACGCAAGACGTTTGACAAGGACTTGCGTCTTGACCGCTTCCGCCTGCGCTGGAACGACGTGGTGTACCAGCCGGGCGAGATCACCGTGGTGGCATACGACGATAAGGGACGTGCCGCCGACACCGTGACCGTGAGGACGGCCGGTGCGCCAGACCATCTCGTGCTCACCGCCGACAGGCGCGAAATATCGTCGGAAGGCCGCGACTTGGCCTTCGTCACAGTGACGATGGTAGACAAGGACGGCAACGTCTGTCCAACGGCAGACAACGCCCTGACGTTCGACGTGTCTGGAGCCGGTAAGTTCCGTGCCGTGTGCAACGGCGACGCTACGTCGCTCGTCACGTTCGACTCACGCCGCATGCCCTTGTTTAACGGCCGGCTTGTTGTATTGGTTGAAGGCACGGAGAATGGCACTGCCGTGCTTACCGTGAGCACCGACGGCCTGCCTGACGCCAAGTTGCCTATCAAAGTGGAATAGCGGAGACGAGCAGACAAGTGGCGAGCAGACAAGGAGATATTCGTTGTAGAGCGACGAGGCAAATCTTCTTGTCTGCTCGCCACTTGTCTGCTCGTCTGCTATTAGAAACAACGTTTCGTTACTTTTATTTTGCGTTACGCCCAACTTGCACTATCTTTGCAAGTTGAAATTTGTCATAATGGTATATGGATAATAATGTTAAACCCCTGATGGGGATGTCGCTTGCCGAGCTTAAGGAGGTGGCTAAGGCGGCCGGGTTGCCGGCCTTTGCCGGCGGACAGATGGCCAAGTGGCTATACGGCAAGCACGTAACGTCGATCGACGACATGACCGACATTTCTAAGGCTGGCCGAGAGCGGCTGAAAGCCGGATACGCCATAGGCTGCATGCCTTCCGCCGACAGTCAACGGTCGATAGACGGAACGGTGAAATACCTTTTCCCTACGCATTCGGGTAAGTTTGTCGAGACGGTGTATATCCCCGATAACGACCGCGCCACGTTGTGCGTGTCGTCGCAAATTGGGTGCAAGATGAACTGTCTGTTCTGCCAGACGGGCAAGCAGGGATTCGAGGGAAACCTTACGGCTGCCGACATACTCAACCAAATATATTCGTTGCCCGAGCGCGACTCGCTTACCAATATAGTGTTTATGGGGCAGGGAGAGCCGATGGACAATCTCGACAACGTGTTGCGGGCCACCGAGGCGCTTACCGCTCCGTGGGGCTACGCATGGAGCCCTAAGCGCATAACGGTGAGCACCGTAGGCTTGAAGAGCAAGCTGAGGCGGTTTATAGAAGAGAGTGAGTGCCACCTGGCAGTAAGCCTGCATTCTCCCCTTCACGAGCAGCGCGCCGCGCTGATGCCGGCTGAGAAGGCTATGCCTGCGGCCGACATAGTGGAGCTGTTGCGCGGTTACGACTTCAGTCATCAACGCCGTCTGTCATTCGAGTATATAGTGTTCGGAGGCCTTAATGACTCTCCATTGCATGCCCGAGAGATAGTAAGGCTGCTCAAGGGGCTTGACTGCCGCGTCAACCTGATACGCTTCCACAGCATACCCGGCGTAGACCTGCACGGTGCCGACGAGGCCCGCATAGAGGCTTTGCGCGACTATCTTACGGGGCATGGCATATTCACCACCATAAGGGCGAGCCGGGGGCAAGACATCTACGCCGCCTGCGGACTGCTGAGCACGGCACGAAAGGATGCCGGCACACAGGCATGAGGTTCGCGGCTGTGTGCCTGCTGTCGGCGGTTGCTCTGGTCTGCTCGTGCGACGGTGACGGTTCCATGCTGCCTAAGAGCGGCGGCCGGCCTTACGAGGTATTGGTGATGGGCGGCGGCGACGCAGCCGTTGCGGCCGTGGCCGGCACGTTGTCTGCCGCCGCTCCGGGGCTGCCTCAGCGTGAACCGCTCTTCGACGTGTCTACGGCCGGTGCCTCGCGCTTCAACTCTACGGCTAAGCTGGCCCGCGGCATAGTCATTGTGAGCGTAGACTCTGCTCTCTTCACGGCTACGAGAATCAGGTATGAGAAGAACGTGTGGGCGCGTCCGCAGATGGTGGCTTACGTCAATGCAGCGTCAGACTCGGCCCTGCTTGCCGACCTGCCGCGCGTAGGTCCGCGCCTCGTTAGCCTGCTCACCCGTGCCGAGCTTAACGCAGCAATGGCGAGGCTGGGCGACGCTTCGGGCGACAAACGCTCACGGCTGTTGGCCGACATGTTCGGCTTCGCCCTCAGGTTGCCGCCCGACATGAAGTCGGCCAAGCGTGGCAAGGACTTCGTGTGGTTCTCCGACAACGACGCGGCCGCCATGCAGAACATCTGCGTCTACTCTTATCCGGGGCTAAGCCTCGATCCCATCAGGGCATCGGCAATGAGAGACAGCGTGATGAAGGCCAACATACCGGGCGAACGCGACGGCATGTACATGCAGACGGCGGCCGGCACCGTGACAGCCGGCACGGCCGAAGAGAAGGGGCGCAGGATGATGATAGCACGCGGACTGTGGGAGATGCACGGCGACGCAATGGGCGGCCCGTTCGTCTCGCACTCCGTGGTAGACTCCGCCCACGGCCGCATAATAGTGGCCGAGGCGTTCGTCTATGCCCCCGGGATGAAGAAGCGCAACCTGATAATGCAGCTCGAGGCCGCGCTGTACACGATGAGAAAGGTGAAAAGGTGAAGAGGTGAAAAGGTGAAGAGGTGAAGAGGTGAAGAGGTGGGGGTTCATAGCTCTCTCAGCCCTCTCATTTCTCCCATCCCTCCCATCCAACCAACAAAACGATAATTCTGAAAAAAATAAAACATAATTATGGAAAATAGGAAAATACGCGTCGCCATAACTCACGGCGACACCAACGGTATTGGTTACGAAGTGATATTTAAGACGTTTGCAGAGCCGGCAATGCTCGAGCTGTGCACGCCGATAATCTACGGCTCGCCTAAGGTGGCGGCCTACCACCGTAACGCTCTTGGCGTACAGGCCAACTTTACGATAATAAACTCGGCCGAAGAGGCCCGGCCCGGCAGGCTCAACCTGCTCACCGTGTTCGACGAGGAAGTAAGGGTGGAGCTGGGCGCTCCCTCTGAGGAGGCCGGGGCAGCAGCCCTGAAGGCTCTCGAGCGCGCCGTGGCCGATTATAAGGAAGGACTGTTCGACGTGCTTGTCACCGCACCCATCAACAAGGCCGACATTCAGGGCGGCGGCTTCAGCTTCTGCGGGCACACTGAATATCTTGAAGACAGGCTGGGCGAAGGCCGCAAGGCACTGATGATACTTCTCAACGACCTGATGCGCGTAGCCCTCGTAACGACGCATCTGCCGGTGAAAGACATTGCTCAGGCCGTAACCAAAGACAGCATAGTAGAGAAGGCCGTGATCTTCAACGAGTCGCTGAAGCGCGACTTCCGCTTATCCAATCCGCGCATAGCGGTGCTGGCGCTCAATCCACACGCCGGCGACGACGGACTGCTCGGCACCGAGGAGCAGCAGGAGATAGCGCCGGCCGTGAAAGAGCTGAACGACAGGGGCGTGAGGGCATTCGGCCCGTATGCGGCCGACGGCTTCTTCGGCCACGGCGGCTACGAATTGTTCGACGGCGTGCTCGCCATGTACCATGACCAGGGCTTGGCTCCGTTTAAGGCTCTCGACCGGGGCGAGGGCGTCAACTACACCGCCGGCCTGCCCGTGGTGCGCACTTCGCCAGACCACGGCACGGCATACGGCATAGCCGGAAAGAACAAGGCCGACGAAGCCTCGTTCCGTCATGCCGTCTACCTTGCCCTCGACGTGTTCCGCAACCGTGCCGAGTACGACGAACCGCTGGCCGCCCCGCTTGAGAAGCTCTACCACGAGAAGCGTGACGACAGCGAGAAAGTAAGGTTTAACATACCAAAGAAAGTTTCAGCAGACAAGTCTTCATCAGACAAGTGACAAGTTTTCAGCAGACAGGCAGACAGTGACAAGCAGATAAGGAGATTTGCCTTGCAGAGCAACGAAGCTAATCGCCTTGTCTGCTTGTATGCTCGTCGCTCGTCTGCTAAATAACAGAAATATGAAGAAGAAATACCAAAACATGTTCTTCCTGTTCGGCGTGGTGATGCTCGTGATAATGCTTACGCAGCTTGACTTCGGACAGGTATGGGACGGGCTGCGCAGCGCCGGCTACTGGTTTTTCGCCGTCGTAGCCCTATGGGCCGTGCTTTACGTGTTCAACACGGCCACGTGGTACGTCATCATCCGCAGCGGGTCGAAGGAGAAGCCCCCCGTAGGCTTCTTCTGGCTGTATAAGGTTACGGTGTCGGGCTTCGCCCTCAATTACACCACGCCCTGCGGACTTATGGGAGGCGAGCCTTACCGCATAATGGCCCTGTCGCCCAAGATAGGGGCCGAGCGTGCATCGTCGTCGGTGATACTTTACGCCATGACCCACATCTTCAGCCACTTCATCTTCTGGCTGCTCTCCATCCTGATTTACCTTGCCACCGAGCCTCTCGGCGTAGGCGTGGGCGTGATGCTCGCCGCAGCGGGAGCCTTCTGCTCGGCGGGTGTGTGGTTTTTCCTGAAGGGATATAAGAAGGGCATGGCCGTAAGGCTGATGAACGTGATAAGGCGAGTGCCCGGGGCGAAGCGTTGGGCGCGCGGCTTCATAGAGCGCCACAGGGAGCAGCTCGACACCGTAGATCGGCAGATAGCCGCCCTGCACAACCAAAACCGGCGGTCGTTTGCGGCGGCCGTGCTGCTCGAGCTGGCGTGTAGGTTTCTTTCGGCGTTCGAGATAATGTTCTGCCTGCTCGTGCTCGGCGGCGACGTCGACTTCGCCCGGTGCGTGCTCATCCTGGCCTTCACCAGCCTATTCGCTAACCTGCTGTTTTTCATCCCCCTGCAGCTCGGCGGCCGTGAGGGCGGCTTCGCCATGTCGGCCGCAGGCCTCTCGCTCACGGCCGGTGCGGGCGTGTTCGTAGCCCTGATAGTGCGTCTGCGCGAGCTTATCTGGACGGCCGTAGGCCTGCTGCTCATCAACATGGAGAAAAAGAAAGCCTGACATTACACATCAGTATATGACGATAAGACACACGCTCATCACATTGGCCGCAGCCGCAGTCTCGGCCGTCGCCCTCTTAGCCTCGTGCAGTTCGTACGAGGCTAAGAGGACCATAGCCGCCGCCGACAGCCTTGCCGTAGCTGACCCGTCGGCGGCCGTAACTTTAGCCGACAGCGTCCTTGCCGGCGACGGGCTAAGCCGTGCCGACCGCATGAAGCTCGCCCTACTTAAGGCAAAGGCGCAAGGCACGCTTGGCATACGCGCAAATGCAGACACCCTGCGCTTGCTTGACGACTATTACGACTCAAACGGTACGCCCAACGACCGCATGACGGCCAAGTACATACAAGGAGCCCAATCAGTGTTGAAAGGCGAATTGCCTTTGGCCTTGCAATATTTCCATGAAGCCGGCGAACGGGCGGATACTACGAGTGACGATTGCGACTTCCGCACGTTGCATAAAGTGCATGTACACTCGGCAGAACTGTTTCTATATCAAAATACACTAAAGTTAACGTGAGTTCGGCATAAGAAAAGCATAAAAAAGTTGTGGGAATGGAATATTTTTAGTACCTTTATAGTTGAC
>CALUFN010000062.1 GCA_944319945.1 uncultured Prevotella sp. | reverse complement strand
TACCTCATGCCATACTACACCACCGTGACGCGCGGCAAGACGGCATTCGAGATAAGCCGCTTCGTGCAGGAGGCGCGACGAGGCGACTACGACGCATTCCTCACGCGCCTGCGCTCATTCTACGCCGACATTCCATACGAGATGCAGCGCGACCTCGAGGTGCACTACCAGAACGTCCTGTTCATCGTATTCCGCCTCCTGGGCTTCCACGCCGGCGTGGAGTACCGCACGTCAAACGGCCGCGTGGACCTCGTGGTGAAGACCGACAAGTACATTTACGTAATGGAGTTCAAGCTCGACGGAACCGCCGAGGAGGCCATGCGCCAGATTAACGATAAGGGCTACGCAGAGCCCTTCAAGGCCGACGGACGGCAAGTCGTTAAGCTCGGAATAAACTTCAGCCGAGAGACGAAGACCATCGACAAGTGGATTGCGGAACTATAAAAAAATACTGACATGAAACAATATCCCATAGGAATACAGCAATTCGAGAAACTTCGTCGCGAAGGGTTCTACTACGTCGACAAGACAAGATTAGTGTACAAGCTCGTAAGCGAAGGCAGCTATTACTTCCTGAGCCGCCCGCGCCGCTTCGGCAAGAGCCTGCTGCTGAGCACCATACAGGCGTATTTCGAGGGCAAGAGGGAGCTGTTCAAGGGCCTGGCCATCGACTCGCTGGCCAAAGACTGGACGCCCCACCCCATACTGCACCTCGACCTCAACACGCAGAAATACGCACGGCCGGGAGACCTTGACGACATACTCAACAAGGCGTTGGAGGAATGGGAGAAGCTATACGGCAGCAACCCGGCCGAGAAAAGCCTCGCAATGCGCTTCGACGGAATAATACAACGCGCCCGCGAGAAGACCGGGCAGCACGTCGTGATACTCGTCGACGAGTACGACAAGCCCATGCTGCAGGCCATAGGCAACGACGGGCTGCAAAACGCATACCGCGAGACGCTCAAGCCGTTTTACGGCGCGCTGAAGAGCCGCGACGGCGACATACGCTTCGCCATGCTCACGGGCGTGACTAAGTTCGGCAAGGTGAGCGTCTTTTCTGACCTAAACAACCTCAACGACATATCAATGTGGGGCGCGATGTACGATGTCTGCGGCGTAAGCGAAACGGAACTGGAGGCCGACTTCAAGGACGACATCGGGGAGCTGGCCGAAGCACAAGGCATGACATACGCCGACAGTCTGGCCGAACTTAAGCGGCAGTACGACGGCTACCACTTCGAGGAAAACGCCCCGGGAGTGTACAACCCATTCAGCCTGCTCAACACGTTCGCAAAGAAGAAGTTCGGCAACTACTGGTTCGAGACGGGCACGCCGACATATCTTGTCAAGCTGCTCCAAATGCACAACTACGACCTTGAGGAGATGTCGCACGACGTAACGTCCGAAGACGTGCTCAACAGCATCGACCCGGCTTCGACCGACCCCATACCGGTTATATACCAAAGCGGATACCTCACGATTAAGGACTACGACAAGGAGTTCATGTATTACACCCTCGGATTCCCCAACGAGGAGGTGGAGCGCGGCTTCATCAAGTACCTCATGCCATACTACACCACCGTGACGCGCGGCAAGACGGCATTCGAGATAAGCCGCTTCGTGCAGGAGGCGCGACGAGGCGACTACGACGCATTCCTCACGCGCCTGCGCTCATTCTACGCCGACATTCCATACGAGATGCAGCGCGACCTCGAGGTGCACTACCAGAACGTCCTGTTCATCGTATTCCGCCTCCTGGGCTTCCACGCCGGCGTGGAGTACCGCACGTCAAACGGCCGCGTGGACCTCGTGGTGAAGACCGACAAGTACATTTACGTAATGGAGTTCAAGCTCGACGGAACCGCCGAGGAGGCCATGCGCCAGATTAACGATAAGGGCTACGCAGAGCCATTCAAGGCCGACGGACGGCAAGTTGTTAAGCTCGGAATAAACTTCAGCCGAGAGACGAAGACCATCGACAAGTGGGTGGCCGAGGAAGAGTAAGAATGAGAAAATAAAGAAGTTAGGAAAGGTAAAGAAGTTAAAGCCATTACCTTTGTTACGGCAATTTAATATAAAATAAAAGGAAAACGACAATGGAAAACAACTTTGAATGGGCCGAGGGCATGGCATGCGCCGTGACTGCGGCCGACGCCGAGGGCGTGATAAGGTACATGAACCGCAGGGCGCGCGAACAATACAAGAAGCACGGCGACCTGATAGGCCGCAGCCTCTTCGACTGCCACGGAGAGCGCGCGGCGGGCATAATACGACGGCTGCTGGCCGAGGGCGGCACCAACGCCTACACAATCGAGAAAGAGGGCGTGCGCAAGATGATTTACCAGACGGCCGTGACCGACGACGAGGGCCGCGTAACGGGCATCGTGGAAGTGTCGATGGTGATACCCGAGAAACTGCCGCACTATGTGAGAAAATGAGGAAATAAGGAGAAAAGGAGTAGAGGAGTAAAGTAGATATGCTTTGTTGCTTATTGTGAACAAGACATATCTACTTTACTCCTCTACTCCATTTTTCCTTTATTCCTTAAAGAAGAATCAATACAGGCTCTTGCGTCCGGCCAGCGTGTCGTAGTTGTTGTTAAGGTCGGTCCAGTCTACCTTAACCTTAGTGCTGATGCCGTTGATGTACTTCTCGATGTTGGTGTAGCCGTCGCCCGTGCAGTCGCCGTTGGCGTCAGACGGGTCGTTGGGATTCAGTCCGGCAGCTATCTCCCAGTCGTCGGGCATGCCGTCGCCGTCGGTGTCAACGCGCGGTTCGCCCTTGTACTCGGGGTATCCGCCCATCTGGCGCGGGTCGGTTATGATGCCGTACTTGTAAGAGTCCTTGGGCAGGCGGCGGTACTTGAAGAGGCCGTCCTCGTTCTTCGAGCGGTCGCGCATGCCCCAGTGGTCGCCGTAGGGGTTGTCCTTAGGCAGCTTGTCTACGTAGTAAGCCTTGCCCGTGCGCACCTCCTCGATGATCCTTTGGTCAACGATGTCGCGCGTGGGGAGCATTGCGCCCACGTTCTCAAGCACGTAGTCGAAGGTCTTCTCCGAGGGCAGTATCGTCATGTGGGGTATCTCGAACGGCTCGTTCGACTTCATGAGAGCCTTCTCGTCCTCGCTTATGGCGCCGTCCTTGTCGGCTATCTGTATGCCGCCGTCCCAGTTGTCCTTAGTCACTCGCTCGTTGCCCTCCATGATGTTGCCCTGTGCGAACACGCGGCCGTACTGGGCGTAGGGGAAGAGCTTCTGGCTGCGGCTTTCGGACTTGACGATGCGGTAGCCCACGGGCGAGTCTTTCGGAGTCAGGGGTCCGGGCTTGTAGTAGTTGTTGATGAAGTTGCTCATCGTCGAGAACTCGCCTCCGTCGGCCGTGCGGTGAACCCAGTTGTAGATAACGTTGTTGACGAAGTTGAACACTCCGCCCCATCCTATCGACGGGTTGCGGCCCGTGTTGTCGGCCCAAAGGTTGCGCATGAACGAGGTGTTCTCGCCGCCTATGGTCGAGCCGAAGGCGTGGTTGTACGTGTCGAGGCCCTTAGCCGAGATGGTGTTCTGTATGGTCACGTTGACGGTAGGCTCCTTGCGCGAGGGCTTGCCGTCGCCCATGTCGAACATGTGGCGGTAGAAGGAGATGTTCTCGTCAAGTCCCCACTCGCACGAGCAGTGGTCTATCATGATGTTGCCCACGGGGTTGCCGCCGAACGAGTCCTCGCGGTACCAAACGTTGGTGGCGCCGCGGCGGAAGCGCATGTGGCGCACGATTACGTCGTGGGTGTTCACCTGGAACGACTGCCCGGCTATGCACACGCCGTCGCCCGGGGCCGTCTGTCCGGCAATGGTCACGTAGGGAGCGCGCAGTATGATGGGCGTCTCCAGCTTGATGATGCCGCTGACGTTGAACACGATGATGCGCGCGCCGCCCTGCTCGCAGGCCCAGCGGAACGAGCCGGGGCCCGAGTCGTTGAGGTTGGTCACGACGAGCACCTGGCCGCCGCGTCCGCCCTGCGTGTACATACCGCCGCCCTCTGCGCCCGGGAATGCGGGTATCTTGGCCTGCTTCAGGTCATACGGGCGCCATGCCCATGGCACGTAGGGGCGGCCCTCCATGGCCTCTTTCTTAACGATGGGGAACGCTACCGCCCAAGCTGAGTCTGAATGAGCCGTCCAGACCTTCGTCAGCGAGTCGATTTTGGCCTTGCCCTCGGGCGTTAGCTCGGGGTACTGCGCCATTGCAGACTGCGACCCTATGGCCATGGCCACGGCCGCAATTGCCAATGATTTCTTGTTCATGATTATGCTGATTAAATTTTACAAAGATTACGTTATTTTGCCTATATGACGGATTAAGTGTAAAAAAGTAATAGCCGTTTAACATTATTTTTTATTGTGGAATATATTTTTTAGCATCAGGCAGACCGGGCTTACCAGCCCAACAACGCCGACAAACCTGACGGGCCGACCAAGCCCTGTCGACCCTTGTGCAACTGCGTGACCCACAGGCGGTTGCGCACATGCCGCCTTTCGGCCTGCAAAAAGCCGCCTACAGCCGCGCCGGAGGCGGCCTTCGACACGGCTGTTTGTCTTTAGCTTCTTTAACTTCATTAAGTTCACCAACTTCCTGAAAAGAATTACCTTTGCACTCAGAAAGCAAGAATATAAACGTTTATATAAGATAAGACATGTCATTAAAATGTGGTATTGTGGGGTTGCCCAACGTGGGCAAGTCCACGCTTTTCAACTGCCTGTCGAGCGCGAAGGCGCAGGCGGCCAACTTCCCTTTCTGCACCATCGAACCTAACGTGGGCATGATAACCGTGCCCGACGAACGCCTGACGCGCCTGGCCGAGATAGTACACCCGGGGCGCATCGTGCCGGCTACGTGCGAGATTGTCGACATTGCCGGACTGGTGAAGGGTGCCTCGAAGGGCGAGGGCCTGGGCAACAAGTTTCTCGGCAACATACGCGAGACCGACGCGATAATACACGTGCTGCGATGCTTCGACGACGACAACATAACGCACGTAGACGGCACCGTAGACCCCGTGCGCGACAAGGAGATAATAGACACCGAGCTGCAGCTTAAGGACCTTGAGACCGTAGAGGGCCGCCTGGCCAAGCAGCAGAAGGTGGCCGCAACCGGCAACAAGGAGGCTAAGGTCGAGGTGGGCGTGCTCGAGGCCTACAAGGAGGCGCTCGAGCAGGGCAAGAACGCCCGCGTGGTGGAGTTCGAGAGCAAGGAGGAGCAAGACGCCGCGCGCAACCTATTCCTGCTGACAGCCAAGCCCGTGCTCTACGTGTGCAACGTAGACGAGGCCTCGGCCAAGACGGGCAACGACTACAGCCGCCGCGTAGAGGAAATAGTCCGCGAGGAGGGCGCCGAGGCGATGGTGATAGCCGCCAAGACCGAGGAAGACATAGCCGGGCTTGAGACTTACGAGGACAAGAAGATGTTCCTCGACGAGCTGGGCTTGGAGGAGAGCGGAGTGAACCGCCTTATCAAGAAGGCCTACTCGCTGCTTAACCTCGAGACGTTCATCACCGCCGGCGAGATGGAGGTGAAGGCCTGGACGTACAAGCGCGGCTGGAAGGCTCCGCAGTGCGCCGGCGTGATACACACCGACTTCGAGAAGGGATTCATCCGCGCCGAGGTGATAAAGTACGACGACTACATCAAGTACGGCTCCGAGGCCGCCGTGCGCGAGGCCGGCAAGATGGGCATCGAGGGCAAGGACTACGTGGTGCAAGACGGCGACATCATGCACTTCAGGTTTAACGTCTAATATTTTTTTAATTCATAATGCATAATGCACAATGCATAATTCATAATGCACAATGCATAATTGGGTTGGATGCGACCCAATCATCATAGCCGGCCAACCAACTTGTGATAATGAATAAAAAAACGCGCAGCCCTATTATGCATTGTGCATTATGAATTATGAATTAAGAAAATTATGAATTTAAAAAAGCTGTATCATGAATCTCGAATTACTATACATCCACTGGAACCCCGACCTCGTGGCGTTCAGCATCGGCGGATTCTCGTTCCGCTGGTACTCGCTGTGCTGGCTGTTCGGCCTGCTGGCCGCCTTCCTCATAGTAAAGCGGCTGTACAGGCAGCAGGGCATACGGCCCGAGCTGTTCGACCCCCTGTTCATCTACTGCTTCATCGGCATACTGATAGGCTCGCGCCTGGGCCACTGCCTGTTTTACGAGCCAGACTACTTCCTCTCCTCCTGGCGCCACGTGGTGGAGATGTTCCTGCCCATACGCTTCAGGGCCGACGGCTCGTGGCGTTTCACGGGCTATGAGGGACTGGCCAGCCACGGGGGCACCATCGGACTGATAATAGCCCTTTGGCTCTACGTGCGCCATACTAAGGTGAACCTCTGGCGCGTGCTCGACAACGTGGCCATAGCCACGCCGTCGACGGCCTTCTTCATACGCATGGGCAACCTGATGAACTCCGAGATAATAGGCAAGCCTACCGACGTGCCCTGGGCGTTCGTCTTCGAGCGCGTAGACATGCTTCCGCGCCACCCGGGGCAGCTCTACGAGGCGTTGGCTTACGCCGTGTTCTTCTTCATCGGCTGGTACCTCTACAAGCGTCGGCCCGAGCGCGTGGGCACGGGCTTCTTCTTCGGCCTATGCATCACGCTGATATTCACCGCCCGCTTCTTCATCGAGTTCACTAAGGACATTCAGGAGGCGTTCGAGGCCTCTATGGCGCTCAACATGGGCCAGCTGCTCAGCCTGCCCTTCATCGCCATAGGCATAGTCTGCATGTCCTGCCCCAAGCTGATAAGGAAACTGGGAGGAGAGGTGAAAAGGTGAAAAAGTGAGAAGGTGAGAAGGTGAAAAGGTGAAAAGGTGAAAACTAAATCCTTATTTGTCATGAGATTTTCACTTTTTCACCTTCTCACCTTTTCACCTTTTCAAAGCGTCATTTCCATGTCGACCACGTCGAGCCAGCGACCGTGCTTATAGCCTACGCTGCGGAAGAGCGAGGCCTGCTCGAAGCCGAGCTTGCGGTGGAAGGCTATGCTCGCCTCGTTGTCGCCCGTGATGCAGGCGATGAGAGCCTTATAGCCCAGGCGGCGGCAGTCGGCAATAAGCAGGCGCATCAGGGCCGTACCCACGCCCGACTGTTTGGCTGCGGGGTCGAGGTAGATGGTGGTCTCGAGGGTGTGCGAGTAAGCGGCGCGCTCCTTCCACGGGTGGGCGTAGCAGTAGCCCACTACCCTGCCCTGCCCGTCGTCGGCCACGTAGTAAGGATGCGCGGCGGCTATCCCTTCGGCGCGGCGGCGCATCTGCTCCTCGGTAAGCGGCTCGGTCTCGAAGCTCTCCACGCCGTTCACTATGTACCAGTTGTACAGCTCGGTTATCTGCGGTATGTCGCTTGACTTTAGTTTTCTGTAAAGCATATTCTTTAATTAAGGAGCAAAGGAATAAAGTACGTATGCGTTGTTGTCGTAATCAACAACGCATATTTTCTTAACTATTAATTTATTATTCCTTTCCCGTTACTATTTTCTTTATCTCGTTGAGCTTGTTGAGCGCCTCAACGGGCGTCAGGTTGTTGATATCGAGCCCGAGTATCTCGTCGCGCACCTGGCAGAGCACGGGATCGTCAAGCTGGAAGAAGCTGAGCTGCATGCCGCCGCGGCTGCCGCCAATCTTCTCGGCCGAGGGCTTGGCCACGGCTCCCACCTGGGCGTTGTCGGCCTCGAGCTGCTTCAGTATGGTCTCGGCGCGGCGCACTATGCTCTTGGGCATGCCGGCTATGCGGGCCACGTGGATGCCGAACGAGTGCTCCGAACCGCCGCGCTCGAGCTTGCGCAGGAAGATAACCTTGCCGTCAACCTCGCGCACGCTTACGTTATAGTTCTTTATGCGGGCGAAGTTCTTCTCCATCTCGTTGAGCTCGTGGTAGTGCGTGGCGAAGAGCGTGCGCGCGGCGGCCTTGGGGTGCTCGTGCAGGTATTCTACGATGGCCCAGGCTATGCTTATGCCGTCGTAGGTGGACGTGCCGCGGCCCAGCTCGTCGAAGAGCACGAGCGA
>CALUFN010000061.1 GCA_944319945.1 uncultured Prevotella sp. | reverse complement strand
GACGACAAATATTTCAAGCTTAGGCTGTTCGCACTGCACGACTCTACCATCCAACAGATTTGCGGATGAACCCCTTTGGAATTTTCGTTAATGCACAATACTCAATCTTTAATGAATAATCAGGCTTCACGTTAATATTACGGCGTCTGCCCGATTATGCATTATTAATTGTGCATTATGAATTAGAAATCTTCTTGATTACCCTCGCCGGGTTGCCGCCTACCACGGTCATGGGCGGCACGTCGTGGGTTACCACGCTGTTGGCACCCACTATTGAGCCGTAACCTATGCGCACTCCGGGCAGCACCGTTGCGCCGATGCCTATCCATACTTTGTCCTCGATCACGATGGGGCGGCCGTAGGTGGCGCTGCGGGTGTCGGGGTTGGGGTCGTGGTTGATGGTGATAAGGTTCACCTTAGGCGCTATGAACACGCCGTCGCCGAGGGTTATGCCGCCACGGTCGAAGAAAGTGCAGCCCTGCTGTATCCAGCAGTTCTTGCCTATCTTGATGTTCTTGCCGTAGTCTACGTAAAACGGCGGCAACACGGTCGTCGACGGGTCGAGCCGCCGTCCCGTTATGCGCTCCATGTACCGGTGCACCTCTTCGGGCGTGTGGTAGCCCGTGTTAAGCTCGTAAGCCGTCTTCATCGTGTCGAAGATTGCGCCGATCAGCTTGTCGTAACCCGGTTCGTCGGGTGACACCATTGCGTCCGAAAGGTCTTTCTCGAAAATGCCTTCCATTGCTTTCAATTCCTTATGTTTGGTTTACTATTCAAATTTTGTGCAAAATTAAGGCATTTCCCGACATTCTTATGTGGCTCTTTTACCGATGTGTTTAAACCTTTTACGGTTCTTGATTCGTGCCGTTGTTCCTTATCCGTAGGTCTCAACGAGCATCTTGACGAACGACGGGTCGTTGAAGTCTACCGTCCCCTCGTCGTGCGTGTTCAGTCCGGCTATCGCCGCCATGTCGCCGTCGGTCAGGCTGAAGTCGAAAATGTCGAGGTTCTCGGCCATCCTTTCCTTGTGCGTGCTCTTAGGTATGGCCACTATTCCGCGCTGCGTCAGCCAGCGCAGGGCGGTCTGCTGCGCCGTCTTACCATACTTCGCGCCGATTCGTTTCAGCGTTTTGCTGCCCGAAACGATGTCGGAGCCTTGCCCTCCGAGCGGTCCCCATGCCATCATCTTCGTTCCGTATCCGTCGAGATACGGCCGTATCCCGTCCTGCTGCATCGCCACGTTGCACTGCAACTGGTTTACCATCGGCTTCACGTCGGTGTGCATGGCGAAGTCTACGAAGCGTCCTTTCTGAAAGTTCGACACGCCTATCGCCCTCGCCTTGCCGTCCTTATACGCCTTTTCCATTGCGCGCCACGAGCCGTAGACGTCGCCGTAAGGCTGGTGGATTAGCAGCAGGTCGGCATAATCCGTCCGCAATTTGCGCAGCGACTCGTCTATGCTCAGCGCGGCCTTTTCCTCGCCCGCGTTGCTTATCCACACTTTCGTGACGATGAACAGTTCGCTCCTCGGCACTCCGCATTTGGCCACGGCCGCTCCTACGCCTTCTTCGTTGAAATAAGCCTGGGCCGTGTCTATCAGGCGGTAGCCCGTGCTTATCGCGTCGCTTACGCACCTTTCACACTCTTCGGGGCTTACGAGATACACTCCGTAGCCCAATAACGGCATCTCAACTCCGTTGCTTAAAGTCAATGTTTCCATCATTCGTGTATTTTATGCGTTCCTATGTATTTTGTAGTTTGTAGGTCTTGGTCGTCGTAGATCGGGCTTTTTCCCGTGTCGAGTACGGCCATGCGGGCCATCTCCTCGTCGGTAAGCGTAAAGTCGAAGATGGCTAAGTTCTCGGTCATGCGCTCCTTGCTGACGCTCTTCGGTATTACCACCACGCCGCGCTGGTTGAGCCATCTCAGTATGACTTGTGCCACGGTCTTGCCGTGGCGGTCGGCTATAGCCTTTATGGTAGGGTTGTTGAAGATGCCGCGCTGGCCCTCGGCGAAGGGTGCCCAAGCCTCGTGCTGTATGCCCTCCTGCCGTAAGAAGGCGTTAGAGCGGTGCTGTTGGAAGAAGGGGTTGGTCTCTATCTGGTTCACCATAGGCTTCACCTCGTTGTGTAGGAAGAGGTCTTGCAGGCGTTCGTCGGAGAAGCTCGTCACGCCGACGGCCCTGATGCGCCCCTCCTTGTAGAGCCGCTCCACGGCGCGCCAGGCGGCGTAATAGTTGCCGTAAGGCTTGTGCAAGAGGTACAGGTCTAAGTAGTCAAGCCCGAGCTGGGCCATCGACTTGTCGAAGGCACGCAACGCGTCGTCGTACTCATAGTCCTGAACCCATAGTTTGGTGGTTATGAACACGTCCTCGCGCCTTAGTCCGCTGCGGCGCAGTGCGTCGCCTACCTGTTTCTCGTTGAAATACGACGAGGCGGTGTCTATCATTCGGTAGCCCGTCTCTAAGGCGTCGCTTACGCAACGCTCCGTGTCGCTTTCGGGTATCTGGTACACCCCGAAGCCTATCGCCGGCATCATTACACCGTTGTTAAGTCTTACTTCTTTCATAGTCTTTGCTTGTTTTCGTTCACGTTGCAAAGTTACGGCGACATTAGGGAAACGTTGTTATGAAATTCTGATTGGTATTTTCACTTTTCGTGGTTTTTGGCTATTTTTGTACGATAAAATCATTTTCGATATGGAAAACAACATCTTATTCATCGACGATTTACGCGACTTCGGCCTTTGGCGGCAGGCCGGACGCGTGCTGCACGTACTATGCACGGCGGGCAACATGAGCTTCATGTTCCGCGACGTGCGTTACAACGTAGCACCGGCCGACTATGTTATACTGCCCAACGTCCTGCTCGCGTCGGGGTTTTCAGGGTCGGCTGACTTCGCCGCCGTTGTCATGGGCCTGTCCGAGAGCTACGTCGCGTCGATGGCCATACGCAGCAATTACGGCGTCATCGGCCACTTGTCGTTGTTGCAGAATCCGGTGATGAGGCTCTCGGATCACGATTTCCGCGTATGTCTTGACGGCATGACGCGCCTGCGCGAGCGGCAAGCAGACGCGACCCACCTGTTCCGCGACGAGATGCTCGGCTGCCTTTTGACCGCCCACATACTCGACCTGTACGATATCCACGCCCGTTGCAACCCGCAGCGGCAAGTATCCGAGCACACGGCCCGGCTGTTGCGCCGTTTCGTCGAGATGCTTTACCGTGGCGATTATGCCACACGTCGCGACCTCGACTATTACGCTTCTGAGCTTTGCGTCACTCCGCATTACCTTTCAGAGGTGTGCCGTAAGGCGTGCGGCCGTCCCGCTTCGTATTGGATAGACCGCTTTACGCTCAACGACATAACGCGCCTGCTTGTCCGTAAGGACGTGCCGTTAGCGGCCATAGCCGAGCGTTTCAGCTTCTCGTCACTGTCTTATTTCAGCCGCTACGTGCAGAAGCGGTTGGGCAAGTCGCCGTCTGAATACAGGAAAGGAATGAACAAAAAAACACTCCAACCCTCCCGAAGGGATGGAGCTTGACATGCATTGTTGCGACACGAGGCTATGAGTCATTTCCAGAAAGATTACCTTTTGAATTGCAAAAGGTAACCTTTTATAACGTAAAAGGCCACCTTTTAGCGTCTAAAAGGTGGTCTTTCGTAATGTGTTGAGCATCAATATGTTATGAAAGCGTTTCCGTCTCGTGCCCTAACCCCTATGCTTACAATGCATATTAAGCTCCCTCCCTTCGTGATGGTTGGTGTGGGGGTGTGGCTCATTGTTGCGTTGGTATTACATCACTTCTATCTTTTCGCCGTCGTATCTCAGTTTTGTTATGCCCATGTCCCTGAGCGCGCGTAGCACGTCTTCTATCGGGATGGCGCGCGGAAGGGTGAAATGCACTCGCGTGTCAAGGTCTTTCTTCGAGCGGAACACTACGCTCTTGTTATACCACGAACCTATCTCGTTCACCACGTCTTGCAGTCTCGTATCGTCGAATACGAACATGCCGTGCGTCCATCCGTCGGCCGTACTGATGTCTGCGGCGGTTATTCGCATGCCCTTACTGCCGTCCAACGCAATCTGCTGGCCCGGTTTCAGCACTGCGTCGCGCCGCGCTCCTTCGGCTCTTACGCTCACCTTGCCGCTGTAGAGCGTTACCGTATGCGTCACGCCGGGGTAGCTCCTTACGTCAAACTCGGTGCCGAGCACCTCGGTGGTGAGGCCGTAGGCGTGCACGATGAAGGGCTTCTCGCCGTCGTGCTTTACCTTAAACCGTGCCATGCCGTTTAGCTTCACGGCTCTCGTAGCCGCGCCGTAGAAGCTCTTCGGGTACTCAAGCCGCGAGCCTGCGCCCAGCAGCGCGGTGCTACCGTCCGGCAGACTGACCTCCGCAGTCGTGGCCGGGGGCGTGGTCACGGCTACCGTCGACCCTTCGGCCGAACGTGTCACGCTTTCCGGCAGGCGGGCCGCTACGTAGGCTCCGGCCTCCTCAGTGCCACTTGTGAGCCTGCCCCACGGCATCAGCACCACTGCGGCTATCACGGCTGCGGCGGCCAGTGCGGCCGCAAGCGCGGGCCTAAGCCTGCGCCGCCGGCGCTCTTCGCCGCGGTGTGCGGCCTCGAATTTGGCCCAAGCCTCTTGCGTCTCGTCTTCCGTGGACTTGTCTCCGAGAGCCTCGCCCAGGGTGTACAGCAGCCTCAGGTCGTCGTCGTTGAGGGCTTCGTTGTCGTTCCTTATGTCGTCGCTCATATCCGTTCCTCCTATCGTTTTATTATTGTCCTGAGCGTCTTCAACGCCAGTCTTATGTGCTTCTTTACCGTTTCGGGGCTTATCCCCAGTCTTTCGGCAGTCTCCTTATAGGTCAGGTGTTCGTAGTAGTGCAGCCTTACTATGGTCTTTTCGGGCTCGGTTATCTCCTCGGCGGCGGCCTCCACCTCTTGCAGCAGCCGCTCGTGGTCGGCTCCGTCGCCGTGCGCGCTTATGCGGGCGAGCGTCTCGAGCCGCGCCACGGCTTCGCCCTTGCTCTTCCTGCGCCTTATGTTGTTGATGCAGGCGTTGCGCACGCAGGCGTAAAGCCATGCCTCCTGCCTCTCCGTGTCGATGCTGGCGCGTTTGCGCCAGGCCTGCTCCATCACGTCGGCCACTATGTCTCGGCCCTCGTCCTTGTCGCCGGTCATCTGTACGGCCATGCGCACCAGTCTCGGATAATGCCTCGTGAACGTCAGCCTGAACTGTTCTATGTCTTTGTCGTTAAATGTCATTTTGCCTCGTATTCCTTATCGCCGCCTTGTACGGCGGTCGTTACTGCCTGCAAAGTTAGGCATTATCGGATAAACTGCGGCCTCACAGTCGCTTTTTCTCCTCTTGCCCGGCGCCTTTGCCCTTGTACTTGCTCTTCGTGGCGTTAAACGTGTAGTTGACCGACAGGTATATGCATCTTGAGTTGTCGAGAATCCTGCTGTCCGAGTAAGACTTGTCGCCGTAGATGATGAAGGGTTGGTTCTTAGAGTCGAAGGCGTCTTGCAGTCCCACGGCGATCTTCAGCGCGTCGTCTTTCAGCAGCGACTTCTCTATCCTCAGGTTGACGTATCCGTAAGCCTTGTTTACGGCGTAGCTCTGTTTCGTGTAGAAGCTGTAGTAGCCGTACAGGTTGGCAAACCAGCCGTGGTTGAACGTGAAGCTGTTGTCAAGGCTCAGTTCCGTTTGGGGCCGTTTCCAGTGTTGTGTTATGCCGATGGGTTCCGCATGCGAGTCATACCAGCTCACGATGACCTGCAGGTTGGGCTGCCATAGGCCTATCTTGGGCGTCATCGACACGGCCGCTCCGTATGTGTAGGTGTCGGGTATGGTGGCCATCGTCTCAAGGAGCACGCCAGGATGCCCGGCTTCGTCATACGGGCGGTAGTGCGTGGTGTACATGTTTTTCACGTAATCGAACCATGCATTTACCAGTATCCACTTCCAGCCGCCGTCCAATGTCAGGCGGTGGTGCTCCTGCGGGGCGAGGTTCGGGTTGCCGCCTTTGTAGAAGTATTTGTTTGAATACATCACCGAGCTGGCCAGCATGACGTAGCTCGGGCTGTATTTCGACTGCCTGTAGGCCAGCGTGCAGCCCCAGTCGCCGTGGCCGTAGCTTATCGATGCCGACGGCATCAGGAAGTCATACGTCGGGCTTTGGTCGGCCACCAGGCTGCCGTATTGGTAGTATCGGGTGCGCTGGTGCTCGTAGCGCAGGCCTGCCCTGAGGCTGAAGCGGCCGAGCCGGGCGGCGTAGTCGGCGAAGGCCGAGTAGTACGACTGGCGCAGATGGTCGTCGGCGTCGGCCGAATATCCGCTTTGCGTGAACCTGTCGCGCCTGTAGGTGAAGGTCTCTTCGGTGCCTACGGCCACCGAGCTTTTGCCGAACTCGGCCGAGAGCGTCAGCTTTGCGGCGTACATCGAGCTGCTTATGTCGTTGTATGAGGCTGCCGCGTTGTCGCCGGTAGTCGTTATGTCGTCGCCGTCGTACCCCCTGTTGCCGTAGTAGTCGGCGTTGAAGTCTATGCCCCACCGCCCGAAGGTGCCCGTGTAGTAGGCGTTGAGCGAGTGGTTCCAGCCGTTTTTTCCGATGATGCGTGATTCGGTTTCGTATTCCTCGGTATTCTTTCCGCCGGCATAGACCTCCGTCGTGCTTTGCGCGTAAGACGTGTGCCGGCCTATCGTCCGGTAGGCGGCGTAGCGCATGCCGAGCGATTGCCGTTGGTCAGGTTCGTAGTTGAAGCCCGCGCTGCCGTCGAAGAATGCGTTGCGTGCGTTCTGTGTCCCGTTGGTCACGGTGCGCCATCCGTCTTGCGTGTCGAGGCGGTTCTCTCGGTATGTGGAAAACTCCGACTGTCCGTGAGCCGTGTGGGCAATGGCGAACACGTCGAGTCCGCCCTTGCGGTAGTTCAGCTTCACGGCTTCGTTGAACGACGACTTTATGGCCTGGTTCCATTCGCCGAACGTGCTTACGCTCAGTCCATCGCCTTGCGCTTTCAGCGTCTTGAGGCGTATCACGGCTCCCGTGGTGCCCGGATACCTCGCTCCGGGGTTCATTATTATCTCGGCCGAGAGTATCTCGTCGGCCCTCAGGGTGGTCAGGTCGTCGGCGTTTCTCACCTTCCTGTTGTTGATGTACACGTCGACGGCTCCGCGGCCGATGACGCTCAGGCTGCCGTCGCTGTTGGTTACGAACGGCAGGTGGGCTATCATCTCGGCCGCGGAGCCGAATCTTGAGAGGGGAGTGCCCTTCACGTTGGCGAGTATGCTGCCGCCCTTATACTCTATCAGGGGGCGTTCGCCCTTCACGGTGACGCTCTCAAGCTGGCGCGCGTCGTCGTCGAGGCGTATGTAGTTGTTACGCCGGCAGGCTACTACTGCCGTCTTACAGCCTACGAACGACACCTTGAGCAGGCACGGCTGCGGCGGCAGCGAGGGCAGGGTAAACGTGCCGTCGGCCGCAGTGACGCATCCCGTCACGTACCGGCCCGTGCCCTTGTCGAGCATTACCACGGTGGCGAAGGCGAGCGGATGTCCGCGCGAGTCGGCCACGCGGCCCTTTACGCTCACCTCTTCTTTCTTGTCGGGTACGTATTGCACCACGAAGTAAATATCCCTTTCCACATACGAGAACGGCTTGCCGCCGAGCACCATTCCCAGCGCCTCGGCCTGCGTCTTGCCCTTGATGGCGGCCGTCACGCGGTAGCGCTCGGTCTCTTCGTAGGTGAAGAGTATGCTCTTGCCGCCCTGCCGCTCTATCTTCTTGAGTGCCGAGGGCAGCGGTTCGTCCTTCAGCGTCAGGTTGACCAGTCGGCCCCCGCCGTCTTTCGCCGCGCCGCAGGCCGTGCCTATGATGAGCGCTAAGAGCGTGTAAAGCAGTCTTTGCATGTATGTGTTACGGTTTGTCATTGTCGTTTTCATCTTCCGTTTATATGTATAACAGCGAAATCGGCAAGTTATTTCGTCGTCGCCGTATTTTATCTTAGAGAGTGCCTGCGCCCGTATTCCGGGTCGGCTGCGTTGTCAAAGGCGGTTCATCCGCAAATCTGTTGGATGGTAGAGTCGTGCAGTGCGAACAGCCTAAGCTTGAAATATTTGTCGTCCCT
>CALUFN010000060.1 GCA_944319945.1 uncultured Prevotella sp. | reverse complement strand
CCTATCTTCATCACGCCGAGCCACAGCGACAGCACGCCGGTAAGCCCGAGCGATATCTCGAAGGCGGTCTTGGCCGACGAGAACGTAGAGCCGATCATCGCCGGGAACACCTCGGTATCGCCCATGAACACCAACCTCGCAAGCCCTATTACGAACGCTATGAGGAAGAAGGCTATCCAAATGTAATTCAATACCATACGATTTGCAAAGATAGTGCAAGCCGAGTGAAATGCAAAATAAATGCGAGGGAAACGAGCATTTATTTTCATTTTCGAGGCGCAGCCTGTCTTATCCAAAGATAGTGCAAGCCGAGTGAAATGCAAAATAAATGCGAGGGAAACAAGCTTTTATTTTCATTTTCGAGGCGCAGCCTATCTTATCCAAAGATAGTGCAAGCCGAGTGAAATGCAAAATCGCCGTAAGGCAAATGCAAAATAAATGCGAGGGAAAGACCGCATGCGGCCTAAACCGACAGGCAATAACGGGCCGGCATGCAATACCGGCTTAACAATAAGGCAATGAACGGCATACGGACAAACCCCGTTAAAGGCTTATCCGCACAAGAAGAGAACAAAAGTTTACGCCTTGTTCACGGCCGACTTGTCAATGTTATGCAGCTTGACAAGCCCCCACACTCCGACACAAAGGGCGATAAGGCCCACTACCGAGAAAAAAACAATCAAGCCCATAGTTACTTTTCTTTAATTTTCGACAATGCGATAAGAATCATACCGGAAACAAAACACAGGACCACGGATATTCCGCCAATACCGAACAGCAGCACGGGATTTACGCTTTCATATTTCATAATACCTGCCAATATCACTCCACCGAATACCAGCTTGGCTATGTCTATAAGGAATTTTCCGCTTTCCGACAATATTGTTTCTTTCCTATCCCCTTTCATAATATGCAAAGATATTAAAAAATCCACTATATAATGACATATCCGGCATATTTTTAAATTAAATTATTCATAAACGGGTAAAGCACGGATGACGGTAGGGACTATAACAAATAAGAAACTGTTTTGATTTTTTACAGGAATATTGCAATTGCTTTAATTTTAATGCCCTTTGTTCATGATTTAAGCGTCTACGCCTCGAAAATACATCTTAAATCATTGAACAAAAAAATCAAAACAGTTTCTAAGAATCCAAGAGACGGCCTTTTACGCTGCGAAAGGTTATCTTTCACAACGCAAAAGGCGGCCTTTTGGATGGCAAAAGGCCGCCTTTTACAAAGTGGCTGGTTATCAACAACTTATGCAACGGAGAGAATAAGGCCGACAAGTCTTATAGGCCGAGCATGCCCCTTGCGGCGAACGCCGGCGGCGAGGCATGCGGCTTTAACTTCTTTAAATTCTCTAACTTCTTTAAATTCCAAAGTATCACACGAACATCAGCGTCGTCAGCCTGTCCTTGTCGAACATCTCACGGGCCACGGCCTGCATGCCCTCGGCGGTCACCTCGTCGACGCGCGCCATCAGCCGGGCCACGTCTTTCTCGATGCCGTGGTGCAGGTAGCTGCGCCCGAAGTCGAGGGCGAAGTTCTCACGGTTGTCGCACGCCACTCCGATCTGCCCCTTAATCTGGCGCTTGGCGGCGGCGAGCGCCGTGGCCGAGAGCGGCCGCGAGGCCATCTTGTCGAGCTCGCGCGCCACGAGGCGGCGGCACTTGCGCACGTCGTGGGGGTCGCACCCGAAGTACGTACACCACAGGCCGGTGTCCGAATAGCTCACCATCGAGCTGTCGACGGTGTACACCAGGCCGTGCTTCTCCCTCAGGGCGATGTTCAGCCGGCTGTTCATGCCCGGGCCGCCGAGCATGTTGTTCATCAGGTAGAGCGTGAAGCGGCGGCGGTCGTGCACGTCGTAGGCCCTCGTGCCTATCATTACGTGGGCCTGGTGAGTGCCCCTGCTGACCACCTCTTCGCGAGGCTCGTAGCCGGGCAGGGCCGCCGCGCGGCCCTTCTCCGTCCGTGGGGCGCACGGGCCGAAGTCGGCCGTAGCCTTTTCAAGAAGGCGCACGAGGCGGTCGAAGGCGATGTCGCCCGAGGCGAAGAATACGGCGTTCTCAGGCCGGTAGAACCGCCGGGTGAAGCGCAGCGCGTCGGCCGAGGTGTAGCTCCTGAGCCTCCCGGCCGTGCCGAGTATGTTGTGGCCGAGGGGGTGTCCGTCGAACAACATGTTCTCGAACATGTCGTAAATCAGTTCGGCCGGCGAGTCGTTGTAGCATTCTATCTCGTCGCACACCACCTCGATTTCCTTGTCCAACTCGGCCTGGGGGTAAGTGCTGTGCATCACTATGTCGGTAAGCAGGTCGACGGCGCGGGGCAGGTGCTCCCTGAGTATGGCCGCGTAAAACACCGTGTCCTCCTTGTTCGTGAAGGCGTTAAGGTCGCCTCCCACGCTCTCGAGGCAGCTCAGTACCTGCATCGAACGGCGGCGCGAGGTACCCTTGAACGTCGCGTGCTCGCAGAAGTGGGCCAGGCCCTCCTCGCCCGGCAGCTCGTCGCGCGTGCCGGCGCACAGGGCGTAGCCGCAATATACCACGGGCGACGCCGATGCGAGGTGGATGACGCGCAGCCCGTTGCTTAAAGTGTGAGTGTTGTATTTCATAATCTATCGTGCAAAATTATATGATTTTCACGACTTTAAGATATTATTCGCATCATAAAAAGCATTTTTTCACTATCTTTGCAGATGCATTCAACACTAAAGAAAGGACATCATACATGCGCAAGGTAATAGGTATCGGCGAAACCGTACTCGACATAATCTTCAAAAACGAACAGCCCGTGAGCGCCGTGCCGGGCGGCTCGGTCTACAACGGCATCATATCGCTGGGGCGCGCCGGGGTGCCGGCGGCATTCGTAAGCGAGGTGGGCAACGACCGCATAGGCGAACGCACGGTGGCTTTCCTCAGGGAGAACGGCGTCGACGCTTCGCTCGTCAACTCGTACAAGGGCACGAAGTCGCCCATCTCGTTGGCGTTCCTCAACGACAGGAACGACGCCGAATACATCTTCTATAAAGACCATCCGCACGACCGGCTCGACTACGTTACGCCCGAAATATGCCGCGACGACATCGTGATGATAGGCTCTTATTACGCCGTAAACCCCGTGATACGCCCACAGGTGGCCGCCCTGCTCAACGCCGCGAGGGACAAGGGGGCTATCATATACTACGACGTGAACTTCCGCGCGGCGCACGCCGACGAGGTGATGAAGCTGACGCCTAACATACTGGAGAACTTCGAGTATGCCGACATCGTGCGCGGCAGCCGCGAGGACTTCAACGTGATGTACGGCATGGACTCGCCCGACAAGGTGTACAACTCGGAGATTTCGTTCTACTGCAAGAAGTTCGTCTACACCGACGGGGCCGCCGACGTGGAGCTGCGCGGCGACGGCGGACTGAAGAAGAGCTACCCCGTAGAGGCCGCGGACACGGTGAGCACCATCGGCGCCGGCGACAACTTCAACGCCGGACTGGTGTACGGGCTCGTGCGCTACGGCGTTACGCGCGACATGATTGACGGCGCCATACCCGAACGGACGTGGGACAAGATAATCGGTTGCGCCCTCGCCTTCTCGGCCAACTGCTGCAAGAGCATTGGAAACTCGATAGACACCGGCTTCGGAAAGAAGATGAAACTGCAGCTGGAGAATAAGGAATAATAACGATAAGGCTAATCAGCCTAATGCGCCGTAGCCACGGCCCATTAGGCCGATCCGTCCCATTTGCCATATAACCCCAATACCCAAGAAAGACAATTAAACAAGAAATAACCATGATCGAGATTACTGACAAAATCTATTACGTGGGCGTGAACGACCGCAACAAGGAGCTTTTCGAAGGCTTGTGGCCGCTGCCCAACGGAGTTTCTTACAACTCTTACCTCATCGACGACGAGAAAGTGTGCCTCATCGACACCGTTGAGGTCGACTTCTTCATGCCATACCTCAAGAACATACGCGAGATACTGGGCGACCGGCAGATAGACTATCTCGTGATAAACCACATGGAGCCCGACCACAGCGGAGCCATCGAGCTTATCCGCAAGTACTATCCGGGAGTGAAAATCGTGGCCAACAAGAAGACGTTCGGCATGATAGAGGGCTTCTACGGCATAACGACCGACGAGGTGGAGGTGAAAAACGGCTCCACGCTCAGCCTCGGACGGCACGAGCTTACGTTCGTACTGACGCCGATGGTGCACTGGCCCGAGACGATGGTTACGCTCGAGACGACCACCAACACGCTCTTCTCGGGCGACGCGTTCGGCTGCTTCGGCGCGCTCAACGGCGGCATAATCGACTCTGAGATCAACTGCGACACGTTCTGGCTCGAGATGGTGCGCTACTATTCGAACATCGTCGGCAAGTACGGCACGCCCGTGCAGAACGCCCTGAAGAAATTAGAGGGAGTGCGGCTCGACTACATCTGCTCGACGCACGGCCCCGTCTGGCACGAATACATTGATAAGGTAATAGGCATTTACGACCGGCTCAGCCGCTACGAGACCGAGGAAGGCATCGTAATCTGCTACGGAACGATGTACGGCAACACCGAGCGCATGGCCGAAGTAATAGCCCGCGCCGCCAGCCAGGCCGGCATCAAGAACATAGTAATGTACAACGTGTCGAAGACCCACCACTCTTACATCCTGCGCGACATCTTCCGCTACCGCGCCCTGATCGTCGGAGCGCCCACCTACAACGCCGGACTCTACCACGAGATGGAGGTCCTTCTCAGCGAGATCGCAGGCAAGGACATCAAGAACCGCCACTATATCGGCTGGTTCGGCAGCTACGCCTGGGCCGGCAAGGCCGTCGAGTGCATCAAGCACTGGAACGACACGCGCCTGCACTTCGAGGCCGTCGGCGCCCCCGTGGAGATGAAGCAGAGCCTCAAGGACGACACTTTCGCACAGTGCGAGGCCCTCGGACGCGCCGTGGCCGACAGGCTTAAGCAAGACAGATAATATTTATAAGCAGACAAGCAGACGAGTGACGAGCAGACAAGGAGATTTGCCTTGCAAACTATAGGCAAGCAAACAAGCGGAGAAGAAGCAAGCTGTCAGCAAACAAGGCAAATCTCCTTGTCTGCTCGTCACTTGTCTGCTTGTCTGCTAAAAAAGCTCTGCTTGTCAACTGAACAAATCTCCTTGTCTGCTCGTCACTTGTCTGCTTGTCAACTAAAAAAATAGATACTATGAAAAAAATACGCTTCGGGCTGTTGCCCCGGATTATCGTAGCCATCGTATTAGGCGTGGCTTTGGGCAACGTAATGACGGCGCCGTGGATACGGCCGTTCGTAACGTTCAACGCAATATTCAGCCAGTTTCTCGGCTTCCTGATACCAATCATCATCGTAGGATTAGTAACACCGGCAATAGCCGGCATCGGCAAGACTGCCGGCAAGATGCTCCTGGCCACGGTGGCGATAGCCTACGCCGACACCGTGCTTTGCGGAATGCTGGCCTACGGCACGGGCAGCGCGCTCTTCCCGGCCATGACCGAGGGCATGGCGGCAGCCTCTACGGGCGGCGGCGCGCAAGGCGTTGAGCCGTATTTCACCATCGCCATTCCGCCGATTTTAGACGTTATGAGCGCCCTCGTGCTGTCGTTCATGATGGGCTTAGGCATCGCCTACGGCAACTCCGAGGTGCTGCGCCGCGGCGCCGACGAGCTTATGGCCATAGTAAGCAAGGCTATCGGGAAGGCGATAATCCCGCTCTTGCCGCCCTACATCTTCGGCATCTTCCTCAACATGACGGCCACGGGCGAGGCTTATTCGATAATGACGGTGTTCGCGAAGATCATCGTCGTAATCTTCATCCTCCACATAGTGATACTCCTCTACCAGTTCTGCGCGGCCGGCATCGTGGCCCGGCGCAATCCGCTAAAGCTGCTTTGGCGCATGCTGCCGGCGTATTTCACGGCGTTGGGCACGTCGTCTTCGGCGGCCACGATACCCGTAACGCTCAGGCAGACCGAGCTTAACGGCGTGAGCAAAGACGTGGCCGGCTTCACCGTTCCGCTCTGCGCGACGATCCACATGTCGGGTTCGGTGATGAAGATAACGGCCTGCGCCCTTACGATATGCATGCTCAAGGGCATGCCCCACGACCCGGCGCTCTTCACGGGCTTCATCCTTCTGCTGTCGGTGATGATGGTTGCCGCGCCGGGAGTGCCCGGAGGCTCTATCATGGCGGCTCTGGCGCCGCTGGCTTCCATACTCGGTTTCGGCGAGCAGGACCAGGCTTTGATGATCGCGCTCTACATCGCTATGGACAGCTTCGGCACCGCCTGCAACGTGACGGGCGACGGGGCGGTGGCCATAGTGGTTGATAAGATGTTTAAGAAGTAGTTTTTTAGCAGACAAGCAGACAAGTGACGAGCAGACAAGCAGATTTGCTCAGCAGACAAGCAGAGCTTTTTTAGCAGACAAGTTCACAGCAGACGAGCAGACAAGGAGATTTGTTCAGCAGACAAGCAGAGCTTTTTTAGCAGACAAGTTCACAGCAGACGAGCAGACAAGGAGATTTGCCTTGCCTGCTCGTTCCGTTTATATCAATGTTTTATTTATTAAGCAAATCTCCTTGTCTGCTCGTCTGCTGTGAACTTGTCTGCTAAGCAGTCTGCAATAGGCAGACCGCTTCCCCCACCGTAGCGGCCACCTTTATTATGTCGGTCCACCGCCCGCGTACAACCCCTTTGCGCTGAAGGTCGTCGAGCAGGGCAACGAGACTGTCGTAGAAGCCGCCGTCGTTGAGCACGATTATGGGCTTGTGGTGGTAGCCTATGGTGGCCGAGGCGGCCATAGTGAACACCTCGTCGAGCGTGCCGAGGCCGCCGGGCAGGGCCACGGCCGCGTCGCACTGGGCGAGCATCAGGTCCTTGCGGTCGCTCAGGTTGTCGCAGGGTATGCAAACGTCCATGCTCGGACTGGCCTTGCCCCCGCGCTCTATTATGGCCGGCACCACGCCAATCGTCCGTCCGCCGGCCTTGCGCACGGCCTCGGCCGTACACTCCATAAGGCCCAAGTTGCATCCGCCGAAAACGAGCGTGTGGCCGTTTTCGCCTATCCAGCGGCCGAGCTCGGCGGCCGTCTTGAAATATTCCGGGTCGATGTTCGAGTTCGCCGAACAGAATACAGCTATTTTCATAATGTCACGTCAGTGTTTATTTCCGTTTTAATCCGCTTTCTCAGGCGCAGCTACGCATGCCCAGGCGAAGGTCAGGATACGCCGCCTGAGGGCAGGTTTTCACCCCCCCCCCGGTACGGTTTCGGCGAGCCTATGGCCTTCACCAAGTCCTCAAACTCGTCGCGCCCTACCGCCGCGCCGTTCTTTATCTTGGCTCGGTAGTTGTATATCGTGTTGACCGAATAGTGCAGGAACTCGGCTATCTTCGAGCTGTCGTCGATGCCGAGGCGTATCAGGGCGAATATCCTCACACCCGTGGTCAGCTTCGACTGGTCGGGCAGCACTATGCGGCTCTCGGGCCGCAGCAGCTGGTTGAACTCGTCGACGAACGTTGGGAAGAGGCGTATGAACGTAGAGTCGAATATCTCGAACAGCTCTTCCTGCTCCTTGTCGCGGAAGTCGTGCGTCTTAACCATGTCGTAAAGCTCGGCGTAGCGCTTGCCCTTGATTAGCGCGAGCTGCTCGCGGCGCATGGAGTCCATGCGGTCGATGTACGACGAGCACTGGCGCAGGAACAGGCCGATGTACTTCTCCTTTACGCGGTTGCTCTCGTCGAGCGAGGCCACGGCGTCGTTGAGCATGCCGCCGGTGGCGGTCAGCCTGCGGTTCGACTTGTCGAGACTGTCGAGCGCCTGCTTCATTTCGGCGTTGAGCGCGGTCAGCTGTCCGTTCTTCGCGCTCAGCTCGTTGCGCGCCTGCGCCAGGCGCTTGCGGTGGCGGTTCACGTAGACGAGGAAGGCCAGGAGAAGCAGCAAGAACAGGCTCGTCAGCACGATGGCAGCCTTAAGGTAGGCGTTCTCGCGCTTGTTCTGCATTTGGTAGATGTTGTCTATCACCTGCATAACGGGTGTTATCTGCAGGTTGCGCAACCTCGTGCTGAACTTCGAGGCGCATATCGCGGCGAAGTTGATGTAGCCGTAAGAGCGCTCTATGTCGCCCGTAACGTAAAGATGGTTGGCCAGTTCCCACAGGGCGGCCTGGTCCATGACGGCGTTGCGCACGTCGGTAAGCGCCGACACGGCGAGCCAGTAAACCCACTCGTCACCGCCGAGCTTCTTATAGTCGAGGTAACGGTAGAATGCGACTATCGCAAGGCGGTGCGAGTCTTTCTCGGCCAGTCGCAAGCGCGTGTCGTTGTAGCGCAGCGCGAGCACGTAGTCGCCCTCGTTATAGGCCCTCGTCTCGAGCAGCTGGAGGGCTATGTCGCTGTACTTGTCGGCCACGGATAAAAGCGAGTCGGCGTAGGCGCCGGCCTTCTTATGATACACGTCCCTAAGGGCGTCTACCTTGGTGTAATAACCCAAGTCGCTGTAAAGGTGGTTGCAAGCCATGTAATAGTCGACAAGGCCCTCGCGCGATAGCGCCGACTTGTCGATGGTAGCGAGGATGTCGGCCGACTCGGTGTACATTCCCGTAGTAGAGCACTGGTAAGCCATGAGCGCGCGGCACCGGTTTTCGCCGGCCTTGTCGCCCGCCCTGCGCGCGAACCCTTCGGCCCTGCGCAGCCAGGTTAGCGCCGAATCGTTCATGAACGGCTTATATTCCTTATACATGGCGAAGGCCACAGCGTAGCGCGAAGCGTCGTCGCCGGCCTTGGCAAGCCTGGCGCGTATGCCGTCGATTACTCCCTCGCGCTCGGCCGCATACGCACTTGAATCCCTTATAGCCTCGTCAAGGCATGCGTAAATTGAATCCATGCGCCCGTCGGCCGACGCCCGCGACACCGGAACCGACACCAACGCCAACAGCACCAAAACCCTGATAATTACATCTTTCATCTTGAAAAGGTGATGAATATACAACATTTCGCCAAGCCAACGCAAGCGAGCGCAATGCAAGTTTACTTGCAGATTGCCGAGCGCAGCTTGTCTTATGCAAAGATAATGCAATATCATG
>CALUFN010000059.1 GCA_944319945.1 uncultured Prevotella sp. | reverse complement strand
TCCCGAGGGGCGGACTTGTTTTTGTCGGGTGAGATGGGAGCGCTGGGAGGTCGGAGAGTGCTGGGAAGGCTGGAAATGTAGGATGTAGATTTTTTTGATTGTTTCAAGTTCAGCCTGCATGTCAAGAGCCGGTAGCAGTCTTTCCGACAGGAGGCTGATTCTAAAATTATAATAGACGTAATGTCTTGATAGTTAAGTGGTTATCTTATATCGTGCAAAAAGCCGCCTTTCAGGATGCGAAAGGCGGCTTTTTGCGTTGCAATAGGTAACCTTTTACGTTGTAGAAGGCAGCCTTTTGCAGTGCGAAGTGTAAAAGGTCGGCGGTTATTTCCTTAGTTCTATGCGGAATGTTGTGCCTTTACCCGGCTCGGATGTCTTTACGTATATCTTTCCTTTGTGGTATTCTTCCACTATGCGCTTGGCTAAAGAGAGACCTAAGCCCCAGCCGCGCTTCTTCGTTGTGAAGCCGGGGCGGAACACGTTGCGCAGGTCTTTTTTGCGTATGCCCTTGCCTGTGTCGGTGACTTCGATTACGGCCTTGTCGGCCGTTTGGTCCATGTGCAGGGTTATCGTGCCGCTGCCCTCCATTGCGTCGACGGCGTTTTTACAGAGGTTTTCTATCACCCACTCGAATAGCGAGGCGTTGATCTTTATTATGATGTCGTCGTGAGGAAAGTCGGTCACGAACTTTACTTTTGACGACGTGCGTCGGTCCATGTACTCGATGACGTGGCGCATCACTTCGGTAAGGCTTGCGGGCACCGGTTCGGGCAGCGAACCTATCTTTGAGAAGCGGTCGGCTATCAGTTCGAGTCGCTTCACGTCTTTGTCCATTTCGGGTATCATGTCATCGTCGGGATAGTTCTCTTTGAGTATCTCGACCCACGCCATGAGGCTTGATATGGGCGTGCCGAGCTGGTGGGCGGTCTCCTTTGAGAGGCCCACCCACACCTTGTTTTGCTCCGCCCGCTTTGACGTGAGCAGGGCAAAGATGGCCACCACCACGAAGAGCATCACCACTCCGAGCTGTATGTAGGGGTAGGCTGCAAGGCGCTTGAGCATCACCGAGTCGTCGTAGCACACGTTGATGTATCCGTCTTTCGAGCTTCCGTCGAGCGTAATGCGTATGGCCTTGCCTTCGTCGAGCAGCTTGGAGCCTATCTTGCCGGCCTGACTCAGACTGTCTTCGGCTGTTCCGCTCTTCAGGCTTACGTTGCGGTATATCTGCACGTTGCCGTAGGCGTCGGTCACGATTACGGGTATCGTGTTGTTCTCGTTGATCACCTTGAGCACGAGATTGAGGTCGGTGTTGGCGTCTGCCGTGTTGAGCGCCCTCATGGCCTCGGCCCATATCTCCATCTTGTTGCGCTCCTCCTCTGCCAACTCCTTCACGAGCGAGTTAGACACTAAGAGCGAGGCCACGGCTATCATCACTGCCGCGACCACGAGGATTATCTTTACGTGGCGTATTCTGTCAGTCCATTGCATACGTATTTATAACGTCTTTTTACGCCGAATATTGTTTATACTGACGCTGTGGAGCGGCATAACGTATAGCAATAGTTAAATAACTAACCTATTTAGTTTATTTCTTTGCAAAACATTTGGTGGTTACTAAAACTTTTAGTTACTTTGCATCGTGAGATATTCCTAAAGTATTAACCGGTAAAATAAATAAAGGATATGAAGTCACTTACTAATCGCGAAGAAGAGATCATGAACCATTATTGGGACAAGGGAGCGATGCACATCCGCGAGTTGCAGGCTCTTTACGACGATCCGAAGCCGCATGTCAACACGCTGTCTACGCTCGTCCACATCCTGGAAGACAAGGGATTCCTGTCGCACAAGGTGATCACGGCCAAGTGTTACAAGTATTTCCCTGTGCTTACGCGCGACGACTACCGCCGCGGAACGCTCGGCAACGTAGTGGATAAGTTTTTCAACAAGTCGTATCTCGGTGTGGTGTCTGCCCTCGTTAAGGACGAGAAAATATCCGTGGACGACCTGCGGGAACTGATAAAAAAGGTGGAAGAAGGAAGGTGAAAAAGTGAAAAGGTTAGAAGGTGAAAGGGTGAAAGAGTAAAAAAGGTGAAAAAGTAAAACCGCAGGGCTGAAGAACCTTACAACCATATAACCGTAAAACCTTACAACCTCATAACCGTAAAACCGTATAACCGCAAGAAAATATTATGGGACTGTTTTTCATATATTCGATAAAGGTGGCACTTTGCCTGACGGCGTTTTACATGCTGTACAAGCTGTTGCTGAGCCGTGACACGCTTTTCGGCTTTAACCGTGCGGTGCTGCTCTGCATGGCGGCCGTGTCGCTCGTGTTGCCGGCGGTGCATTTCGCCGACGGCGGACACAATGCCGTGGCTTCCGGCTTCGTAGTAGTTGAAGACGCGATAGTGACTGCAGTGACGTCTGAGCCCCGCCACAGCGGGCTTACGCCGGCTCAGGCGTGCTTCGCCATATATGTTTTGGGCGTAGCCTTCTTCCTCTGCCGCGAGGCATGGTCGCTCGTAGGCTTGAGGCGGTTGATACGCTCGGGGCGTATTGCGGACTACGACGACGGCGTGCGCACGGTCGTAGTGCCGGGCGAGGCGGCCCCGTTCAGCTGGTTCGGCTACATCGTCATCAACGAAAAAGACTATGCCGACCATCCAGAATACATCCTGGCGCACGAGCGTGCCCACATAGCCCGCCGCCACTCGGTCGACATACTGCTGTGCGACTTGCTGATAGCGTTCCAGTGGTACAACCCCGCCGCGTGGCTCATAAAGGCCGAGCTGCAGAGCGTGCATGAGTACGAGGCCGACCGTGCGGTGCTCTCTTCCGGAGTAGACGCCGCCGGATACCAGCTCCTGCTGATACGCAAGGCCGTAGGCGACAGGCTTTTCTCTTTGGCAAACAACTTAAATCAATGTTCTCTTAAAAAACGTATTACTATGATGCAGAAAAGAAGATCAAATCCGTTGAACGGCTTAAAGGCATTCCTCGCCGTTCCGGTTGCGGCCGTTGCCGTAGCGGCTTTCGCCACTCCTAAGGCAGAAAGCATGAGTGATGAAATCAAGGCTGAGAGCGACGCTCTCGTTGCCGCAGTGGTGTCTACTCAAAGCAGGGATTCGCAGCCTGACAAGCTCGCAGCCGTAGCCGCCGACGGCAAAACTGCCGGTAAGGCCGAGCAGACCGGTGCTTTGGCTCCCGTGACCGAGGACGGCTTGGCTCCCGTAGCGCAAGACGACCCAGACGAGAAGGTTTACGACATCACGGAAATGATGCCCGAGTTCCCCGGCGGTAATGAGGCCATGATGGATTACCTTAAGAAAAACATCAAGTATCCTGAGTCTGCCAAGAAGTCAGGCAAGAAGGGCCGTGTCATCGTGCAGTTCACCATAGGCAGCGACGGCGGCGTGCGCGACGTGAAAGTGAGGCGCGGCGTAGATCCCGATATTGACAAGGAGGCCGTGCGAGTAGTCAGCTCCATGCCGAAGTGGACTCCCGGTAAGCAGGACGGCAAGCCAGTGGCCGTGAAGTACACCTTGCCAATATTGTTCGATAACGGCAATAAGGCGGGCGGAGACGCGGTTACGATTGTCGGTTCAGAGTCACGCAAAGGGACGAAAGGCAACCCAATTTACGTGGTCGGCGGAAAGAAAGTTGCTGACATAAGCGGCATTAATGAGCAAGACATCGACCATATAGTAGTGCTTAAGGGCGAACAGGCCGTAAAGAAGTATGGCGACGACGCAAAGGACGGAGTGATGGAAATCACGATGAAGAAGAAGTGACACAACTTAATTTCATGATTTTTATCTATATTGTGTATTAAAAGAGGCGCAGCTGTGACAGCTGTGCCTCTTGTCGTATTGTGATTCAGGTGTACTTGCGGTGCTCCTTAAACCCAAATCGGCCATCAGAACGTAATACCTGAATATATCCATGCTTTATACATACTCAGACCAAAGTATAATGACCTATTTGGGTTAAATCGCTGCGCAGGCTTCGGCCAGCCATAGGCGGTCGGCCTCGTCGTCAAGATGCGGCGCGAGGCGGTCGTAGACGGTGCGGTGGTAAGAGTTGAGCCATTCGGTCTCTTCGTCTGTAAGCATGCCGCGCATTATCGGAGCAGTGTCGATGGGGCAGAGCGTGAGCGGCTCGAACTGCAGGAAGCGGCCGCACTCCGTCTCCTTGTAGGGCGTGATGAGCAGCGTGTTCTCCGTCCTTACGCCGAAGCGTCCGGCCAGGTAGATGCCAGGTTCGTCTGTTACGGTCATGCCCTCTACGAGCGGCGCCGGCATGTATTCCATGCGTATCTGGTGCGGCCCCTCGTGTACGTTGAGGTAAGAGCCTACGCCGTGGCCCGTGCCGTGCAGGTAGTTAAGGCCGTAGCGCCACATGTCTTTGCGTGCGAGGGCGTCGAGCTGCGTGCCCGACGCTCCGCGCGGAAACTTGCAAAGCTCCAACTGTATGTGGCCTTTCAGCACGAGCGTGTATATGAGCCGTTCGTCGTCGGTCACGGGTCCGAGTGCTATGGTGCGCGTTATGTCGGTAGTGCCGTCGAGATATTGCGCGCCGGAATCGAGCAGCAGCAGGCCTTCGGGCCGCAGTGGTGCGTCGGTCTCGGGCGTGGCCTCATAGTGTACGATGGCCCCGTGCTCCCCGTAGCCCGCTATCGTGTCGAACGACGGCCCTCTGTAAAGCGGCTGTTCGGCGCGCAGGGCCGTCAGCTTGGCGTCTATGCTCATCTCCGTCTGCCCTCCGGCCGCCACGGCGGGCTTCAGCCAGCGCATGAATTTCACTAATGCCACGCCGTCGCGCAGCATGGCGCGGCGGTATCCTTCCGTCTCAGCTGCGTTCTTGACGGCCTTCATCGCCGGTATGGGCGACTCTGCGTCTACTATCTCGCAAGTCGGGATATTATATAAGGTGTAGCATGTCTCCCTGCCGTCCATCAGTATGTTATACTCTTCGTATCGGGCGAGTGCCTTGCTTACGTCGGCATAGTCGGCCGTGGCCACGCCCTCGCCGTCGAGATAAGCCTTCACCTCGGCCGACAGCTTAGCGTGGTCGGTGAAGAGGGTGGCGCGTTCGGAGTCGATCAGCAGGTAAGCCACGAACACGGGGTTGCAGTGCACGTCCGTGCCGCGCAGGTTGAGCGTCCAGGCTATGTCGTCGAGCGCCGACACCAGCATGCCGTAAGCGTGTTTCTCCCTCAGGCTCCGGCGTATGCGCTTTAATTTGTCGCGGCACGCCTCGCCGGCATATTCCATCGGGTGTATCACGATTCGGTCTTGCGGCACCGGCGGGCGGTCGGTCCATATCACGTCGAGCGGGTCAAAGTTGGTCCTTACCGTTATTCCCCCCTCAGCTCGCAGCTCGGCCGTCAGCGCCTTCACGGCGGCGGCCGAGTTTACCGTTCCGTCCACTCCCACGGTAGGGCTGCTTGCCGTTGCGAGCTTCATCCCCAGCCATTTAGTGATGGTAGGCGTGCCTTCCACGCGCTCTTTCATCAGTTTTATGCCGGTGCCTTCCAGCTGTTGCCCGGCTGCTATGAAGTAGCGCGAGTCGGTCCAAAGGGCGGCGTCGTCGGCCGTCACCACTGCCGTGCCTGCCGAGCCGTTGAAGCCGGTTATCCACTTGCGCCCCTCCCAGTGTTCGGGCACGTATTCGCCGTTGTGCGGGTCGGTGCTGGGGAATATGAATGCGTCGATGCTCTCGCGCCGCATCAACTCCCTCAGTCTTTCAATCCTGTTGCAAATTGTCTGGTTCATAGTTTTATTTTTACGGTTATAAGGTTTTACCCGTTGGCGGGATTATTCTTGCCCCTTTCGGGTGCGACTTTCGGTTTGTTACGTTCCGGCGGCTTTTTGTTACGGTTTTCATTCGCCTCCGACGCGTTTGCGAAAGGTATCCTTTTGCAGCGTGAAAGGCCGCCTTTTAAGCGGCGAAAGGCCATGTATCAGAGGCTGAGATGATGCCATTCGGAATCGTAACCATCGCTGCCTGCGGGTAATGTTTTACCTTTTTACTCTTTTACCTCTCCTCTTACCTTTTTTACTTTTTGTAAAATAGACATTACAAAGGTAAGTCTTTTTAATTTTAATAACAAACTAAAAGG
Organism: uncultured Prevotella sp.; assembly: GCA_944319945.1. GTDB lineage: Bacteria > Bacteroidota > Bacteroidia > Bacteroidales > Bacteroidaceae > Prevotella. Next base: position 3,202 of record CALUFN010000059.1, on the reverse strand, counting down.
AGAATAAATACCGCATGTTCATCTTTTTTCGTATCTTTGCACTGGCTGAATAAGCGGCATGCCGGCGATGAAGCGGATTATCCGCGCATGCCGGCTTCGGCACTGTTAACTTTTCAACATTGAATGAATGTCTTAACATATAATAAATAAGAGGTTACTATGGAATTTTTAACTAACGAGAAACTTACAATCGTCGGCGCAGCCGGAATGATTGGTTCAAACATGGTTCAGACGGCTCTCACCATGCGTCTGACTAACGACATCTGCCTTTATGACGTATTCTCACCCGAAGGCGTGGCTGAGGAAATGCGCCAGAGCGGCTTCGGCGACGTGAAAATCACCGCTACCACCGACGCTAAGGAGGCATTCACCAACGCTAAGTATATCATCTCTTCAGGCGGCGCTCCCCGTAAGGCAGGCATGACCCGCGAGGACCTTTTGAAAGGAAACTGCGAAATCGCCGAGGGTCTTGGCAAGAACATCAAGGAATACTGCCCCGACGTTAAGCACGTAGTCATCATCTTCAACCCCGCCGACCTTACCGGCCTGGTTACCCTCCTCTACTCAGGCTTGAAGCCCTCACAGGTTACCACCCTCGCCGCTCTCGACTCTACGCGTCTGCAGAGCGCCCTCGCAAAGAAGTTCAACGTAATGCAGAGCGAGGTTAAGGGATGCGCTACCTACGGCGGCCACGGCGAGCAGATGGCAGTGTTCGGCTCTCACGTAACCATCGACGGCAAGTCCCTGACCGAGATTATCGGCACTCCCGAGTTCACTAACGAGGAGTGGGAGCAGATGAAGACCGACGTAACGAAGGGCGGAGCCAAGATCATCGAGCTGCGCGGACGCTCTTCATTCCAGAGCCCGGCTTACCTCTCGGTTGAGATGATACGTGCCGTGATGGGCGGCGAACCGTTCAAGTATCCCGTGGGAACTTACGTATCAACCGACAAGTACAACCACATCATGATGGCGATGAACACCACGCTCGACACTACCGGCGCACACTATACCGTACCGCAGGGCACTCCCGAGGAGAACGCCAAGCTCGACGCAAGCTACGAGCACCTCTGCAAGATGCGCGACGAGCTGGTTACGCTCAACATCGTGCCTGAGATCTCTAAGTGGAACGAAATCAACCCGAACCTGTAATTTAAAGGTAAAAGGGTGAAAAAGTGAAAAGGTAAAAAAGTATAAGCCCTTGTGCGGTTTTACTTTTTTACCTTTTTACTTTTCTACCCTTTTACTTTTTCACCTTTTCACTTTTTTACCTTTTCACTTTTTCACCTTCTCACCTTTTTCACCGTTCCGTCGCCGTATTTAATGATGTATATTCCCTGCGGAAGCGCGCCTTCAGGCATGCGGCGGCCCGACAGGTCATACACGGCCTCGATGCCGGTTGCGGTTGCGGCAGGCCGCGTTATGCCGGTGCTCTCGTTAAGAGTGACGACGTATTCGGCCGACTCGTATGACGGCACGCCGCCGCTCAGGCCCCTCACCTTGAAGCCGTACACCTGCCCGGGCTCAAGACCTGAGAAGGCGCATTCCGTGCTTCCGCCCGTCGTCACGCCCTCGTATCCGTCTACGGGCGTGCGCTCAAGCACCCTGCATGCGGCCGTAACGTCGTCTATCGTGACGAATCCGCTCTCACGGACAAGCGTCAGCCTCACCGTCGCGGCACCGTCGGTGCTTACCGTCAGGACGGCATCCGTCGTCGGAACATCCACTACGTCGGCCTCGGTCCACTCCGTTCCGTCGTATGTCTCAACCCTTATTTTTGAGCCCTTAGTGCTTGCGCGGCACCAGAACGACACTTGGTCTATCAGCGTTTCCGTGTAAGCAATGGTGAGATAGTCGCCGTCTGCCGACAGGCGGAGCGACGGGGCAGACTCTCCGTAATATCCTTTCACCGAATAATATATGTCGCTGCTCGTTGTCCAAAGCGCAGGCAGACCGTCGTACTTGTCGGTAAAGTCATAGCCCTGCCGCGTGGTCTCGGTGCCGTAGCCGTGCTTAAGCAGGGTGACCGAGTAGTCGTCGGCGTCGGGCATCTCGTCCCATGTGGCGGTAAAGCCCGTCGACGACACCGCCGTAGCCGCGAGTCCTTGCGGCATCTTCTTCTCGAAGGCCAGCTTGAGCGTCGTCGTTTCGGCCGTGACCGGTTCCGACATGTAGTCGGCCAAGCCGGCAGTCACCTCTACGATGTACGTCGTTTCAGGCGTAAGCTGTTCGCAAGAGAGCGTGTCGGCATCGAAAACGGTCAGCCCGTCATAACCCTGCAAGCAGCGGTAATCGCCTTCACCTACGGCCTCAAGCACGCTTACCTTATAATATTCGGCATCGGGCGAGGCCGCCCAAGTGAACGTGAAGCTGCTGTCTTCTACGGCCGTGATCCTGACTTCGGCCGGTGCTGCCGGCCTGAACGTCGTGTTCTCGGGCAACAGCCGTATGGTGTCGCCGCACTCGGTAACGTAGGCAAGAGCCAGCGGCACGGAGCCGTCCCACGCCGTTAGGTCCCACGCCGTCACGCCTGCGGTGCCGGGAAACGGGTCGCCCGTCATCGTAGCGTCCGATCCTATGCCGTCAGCTTCAACTATGTCTACGCGCTGATGGCCCGGGTCTGTGTTCACCATGTTGTTCGTCCATGCCTCTTCGTCCATGTCGATGTGCCACATCAGCATGCCGTGTCCCGGCAGGTAGGCGTCCCATCCGCGCTGTTGCCTGTTCTCAAGGATGAAATATTCGTTGTCGTTACCTTCCACCTTAACACGGTAAGCCTTGTTGCAGTCGGCCAAGTTGGGCAGCGTGCTTATCGTGTCGGCGTTAATGTCGAGGTCGATATATTCAAGCCATCCAAGCTCGGCGCGCTCGAACGCCGAGAACACGGGCGGCGTGTTCATGTTGTTGTTATAAGAACCTGACGCCATCGTGTCCCACGGTCCCGGGTCGAATCCCAACAAGTTGTACGACGCGTCGTAATGGTCTGCAAGGCCGAGCACGTGGCCGAACTCGTGCACGAACGTGCCTATGCCGGTAGGCGTGAGGCTTCCGTCGGCCATGTAGCGCAGCTCGTTGCTGCACGTATAGCGGTCGATGCGCTTGCCGTCGAGAACCAATTCGCGGCCGTGTCCGCTTTCCAAGTTCCACGAGTGCGGCCAGATGAAGTCGTCGCCGTAAGGAGTGTCGGCCTGTCCGTAGCCCG
>CALUFN010000058.1 GCA_944319945.1 uncultured Prevotella sp. | reverse complement strand
CTGGCCTTCGACGGCAACTGGGACAGCCTCTCGAGCGACATCTACTTCGAGAAGAACCTCGCCCGCTGCATCGGCGTAGACATACGCTACGTGCTCTACATGATGGACAAGTGGGGCCACGCCGACCGCCTCTTGAAGGAGATCAACGCCAAGTAAGCCATACGCCTCATAACGACAGCGTAACCGCCTGATAATCAGGCATCATCCGAAAGGCCGCCTTTTGCAGCGCAAAAGGCGGCCTTTCACGTTGTAAAAGGCAACCTTTCGGAGGGCGAAAGGTCATCCTGACACACAACGGACACTATCCTTTACATAAGACAGGCTGCGCCTCGGAATCGAAGATCGCTGTTAAGCAAATGAAAATAAAAGTTCGTTTCTCTCACTTTTATTTTGCATTTCACTCGGCTTGCACTATCTTTGCAGCGTGAAAGCCAAACGGAGCTTGAACGTTTGGCTCGGACTGCAGTTTTTTACACATAATTATTTTAGATTGAAGACATTTGAAGAATTGGGCGTCAGCGAAGAGATTCGCCGCGCCATTGAGGAATTGGGCTTCGAGCAACCCATGCCTGTACAAGAGGAAGTGATACCCTATCTGCTGGGTAACAGGAACGACGTGATAGCGCTCGCGCAGACCGGAACGGGTAAGACGGCCGCATTCGGCATACCCGTACTGCAGCGCACGGACGCACGCGTGCGCCAGACACAGGCAATCGTGCTCAGCCCTACGAGGGAATTGTGCCTACAGATAGCCGACGACTTGAAGGACTTCTCGAAGTACCTGAGCGGCATCAACATCGTACCAGTGTACGGAGGCACGTCGATTGAAAACCAGATACGCGCCCTGAAGCACGGCGCGCAGATCATCGTGGCTACGCCGGGACGACTCATCGACCTGATGAACCGCGGCGTGGCTAAGCTCGAGGCCGTAAAGAACGTGGTGCTCGACGAGGCCGACGAGATGCTCAACATGGGCTTCTCCGAGAGCATCGACGAAATACTCGCCGGCGTGCCGAAGGACCGCAACACGCTGCTCTTCTCGGCTACGATGAGCCGCGAGATAGAGAAGATAGCCCGCACGTACCTCACCGACCCGAAGGAAATAGTGGTGGGCAGCCGCAACGAGGGAGCCGAGCACGTCAACCACATCTATTACATGGTCAACGCGAAGGACAAATATCTCGCCCTGAAGCGCATCGTTGACTACTACCCGAAGATATTCGCCATAATATTCTGCCGCACGAAGCGCGAGACGCAGGAGATAGCCGACAAGCTGATACACGACGGATACAACGCCGAGGCTCTGCACGGCGACCTCTCGCAGGCGCAGCGCGACCTCACGATGCAGAAGTTCCGCCAGCACCTCACGCAGCTGCTCGTGGCCACCGACGTGGCGGCACGCGGCCTCGACGTAGACGACCTGACCCACGTAATCAACTACGGACTGCCCGACGACATCGAGAGCTACACCCACCGCAGCGGCCGCACGGGACGAGCCGGCAAGAAGGGAACGTCGATCTCGATCGTGCACACTAAGGAGAAGTCTAAGATACGCGCCATAGAGAAGACCATAGGCAAGGAGTTCGTCCAGGCTGAGATACCCTCGGCCGAGGAGATATGCAAGAAGCAGCTCTACAAGGTGATGGACCAGATAGTGAAGACCGACGTCAACGAGGAGGAGATAGCCCCCTTCATGGACGACATCAACCGCTACTTCGAGTACATCGACAAGGAAGACGTCATCAAGAAGATAGTCAGCCTCGAGTTCGGCAAGTTCCTCGCCTACTACGCCGACGCGCCCGAGATAGGCAAGCCCGCCGCACGCGGCGACAAGAAGAAGGAGCGTCGCAGCGACGAGCGCAAGCGCACGCACAAGGCAGAGGCCGGCTACCGCCGCCTGTTCATCAACCTGGGCAAGGCCGACGGCTTCTACCCGGGCGAGCTGATGCAGTTCGTCAACCGCAACATGCGCGGCGGACGGCAGGAGATAGGGGCCATAGACCTGATGTCGAAGATGTCTTACTTCGAGGTGCCCGAGCGCGACGCGGCCAAAGTGATGGCTGCCCTCGACGGCACTACGTATAAGGGCCGCCCCGTGCGCTGCAACGACGCCGACCGCGACTCGAAGCCCCAGCGCGGCCGACGCAAGGACGACAAGCCCGGCAACTTCGACAAGAAGAAGCGCAACGAGCCGGCCGACGGAGGCCGCAAGGACAAGAAGCGCAAGAAGGACAAGCCCGTCTTCGAGGAGAGCGGGCGCAAGGACGACTGGCGCCAGTTCTTCAGTCCGGCCGGCAAGGACATCCAGCTCGTGGGCGAGGAGCCCGACTTCAGCGAGGAGGGATGGGCGCGCCGCAAGCCGAAGAAATAACCTACGACGCCCCGGCTTATCGGGCCAATTGGCCAAGTTTGGCTAATTGGCCCGATAGGCCGGGGTCCGCCAAACAACCGCTAATCATGAAAAAACAAATCATCGCATTACTTTTATCGTCATTGTTGTGCCCGGCCGCAGCCTCGGCAGGCGACATATACGTATCGCCCGACGGCAACGACCGCGCCAAAGGCACGGCGGCCGAACCGCTTAAGACCGTGGACGCGGCACTGCGCATGGCGCGCGAGTGGCGCAGGCTCGGCTCAGCCATGGCCGACGGAGGCGTCAACATCATACTCGGCGGAGGCGTCTACCGCCTTGACAAGCCCGTATTCATCCGTCCAGAGGACAGCGGCACGCCAGCGTCGCCCACCATAGTGCGCGGCGCCGACGGGCAGACGGCCGTGATAAGCGGCGGAGCCGACGTTACCGGATGGCGCAAGGCCGACGGCGACGCGCGGCTGCCCGAAGCCGCGAGGGGCAAGGTGTGGGTGGCCGAAGCACCCGTGGCGAACGGCCGCATAGTGTATGCGCGCCAGCTTTACGCCGACGGGCGCAAGGCCGTAAGGGCCACGCAGTTCGCCGGTCCCTACGCAATGGAGCGCATGAAGGCCTTCACGCCCGAGGACGAAAGCATCACCATACCTACGCCCGAGACCGACTTAAGCCGTGCCGGACAGATAGAAATGATAGTCCACCAACGGTGGGCCATAGCCATACTGCGCGTCAGGGAGATGCGCGACATGGGCGACGGCACGACGAAAGTGTGGTTCCACCAGCCCGAGAGCCGATTAGAGTTCGCCCACCCGTGGCCCCAACCGGTCATCGACGGCGAGCGGGGCAGCTCGTCGTTCACCCTCGTCAACGCCCTTGAACTGCTCGACAGTCCGGGCGAATGGTACCAGGACTACCCCTCGGGGCGCATATATTACTACCCCGAAGACGGCAAGACGCCCGATGAAATGGACATAACCGTGCCCGCCCTTGAGACTCTCGTCGAGATAGCCGGCACGCGCGAGCGGCAGGTGAGCGGCATACGCTTCGACAACATATCGTTCGAGCACGCCGCATGGACGCGCCCCTCGCGCGAGGGACACGTCACGCTGCAGGGCGGATTCCGCCTGATAGACGCCTACAAGCTGGCCGAGCCCGGCCTGCCGCATAAGGCCGAGCTGGAGAATCAGGCCTGGATAGCCCGCCCCGAGGCCGCCGTGACGGCGCGGTTCGCCACGGGCGTAGTCTTCACTGGCTGCCGCTTCAGCCACGTAGGGGCCACGGCGTTAGACTTCAGCTACGCCGTAAGCTCGTCGGTTGTAGACTCGTGCACGTTCGCCGATATCGGCGGCACGGCCGTAATGGCAGGCTCGTTCGGCGAGGGAGGCTTCGAGACCCACATTCCCTACTCGCCCGCCGTGCCCACGGACGTCTGCCGCAACCTTAAGATCAGCCGCTGCACGGTCAGCGACGCCACCAACGAAGACTGGGGCTGCGCCGCCGTGAGCGCGGGCTACGTAAGCGACATGACGATAGAGGGCAACGAGGTTTCAGGCGTAAACTACTCCGGCATCTGCGTGGGCTGGGGCTGGACGGCCCGGGAGAGCTGCATGCGCAACAACAGGATAGTAGGCAACTACGTGCACGACTACGCCCAGATGCTCTATGACGCGGGCGGCATCTACACGCTGTCAAACCAGCCCGGCTCCGTGATCGGCGGCAACAGGATAAGCCTGCCCGCAGCCGCGCCATACGCTACGAACGCCCGCGCCTTTTGCATATACTTCGACGAGGCCACCGACGGCTTCACCGTTGAGGGCAACGACATGCCCCGGCCGCTCTTCGGATACAACAAGCCCGGACCCAAGCTGATCGTCAAGGATAAGTAGACTACGGCAAACGGCCCTGCAAAAGACAACCTTTTACAAGGCCGTTTGCCGCTTTTTGGACGGTAAAAGGTTACCTTTTACAAGAACCGTCGTGAACGCCTGAAACATAATGGGTTACGACATAGTACAAAACCGGCCGCCGCACGTCCTTAAGTAGGCTGCCTTAATGCCCGGTTCACATGTAAAAACAAACAACGAAATGATACCTACGAATTACTACCTGTTCGACTTCATGGACTTCGACACCGCCCTCAGCCGCGACGAGTCGCTGTGGAAGGCGTACAAGCCGACGGCCGTCCGCGAGAAAGACGGCGACATACTGGTCAGCGTGCCGTTCCAGAAGCAAGTGCTCGACAACGACATGGCGCCCGACCTCAGCGTGCCGAAAGAGGAATATACGCTCGTCATACGCCAGTATGAACCAAAAATATTGCGCCTCTTCATAGGCTTCGGCGAGGCGGAGATGACCGATGAGTCGGAGATGCTGCAATACAGCCCGAGGGTCAGGAAGGTGCCGCTCGGCGTCAGCTTCGCCGACGGCCGCTGGACGGTAACCGACGCGGAGGGCGCCGTGCGCGCCGTGATCAACGTGGCCGAGCCGAAGCTCGACCGCTGGAGCAGCCTGCAGCCCGACCCGCAGGAGACGCTCGACCTGCGCCTCTACCCCGACGGCAAGAGGGAGATACGCCTTGCCGCCTACGACCACTTCTCGCCCCCGCGCTACGACGCGCTGCCCTTGGGCTTCTGCAAGACTGGGGGGAGGAAGGACCGGGCCACGGTGTCGTTCGAGTGCAAGGCCGACGAGTGCTTCGCCGGCACGGGCGAGCGGTTCATGAAGATGGACCTGAGCGGACAGACGTTCTACCTTAAGAACCAAGACGGACAGGGCGTGAACAACCGCCGCACGTACAAGAACATTCCCTTCTACGTGTCGAGCCGCATGTACGGCGCGTTCTACCACACGTGCGCCCACTCGAAGCTGTCGCTCGCGGGGCAGTCTACGCGCTCGGTAGAGTTCATGTCTGAGCAGGCCTTGCTCGACGTGTTCCTAATCGGCGGCGACTCTATGGAGGAGATAATCCGGGGCTACCGCGACCTTACGGGCTACCCGTCGATGCCGCCGCTGTGGAGCTTCGGCGTGTGGATGAGCCGCATGACGTACTTCTCGGCCGACGAGGTGGACGAGATATGCGACCGCCTGCGACGCGAACACTATCCCTGCGACGTGATACACTTGGACACGGGCTGGTTTAAGACCGACTGGCTGTGCGAATGGAAGTTCAACGAGGAGCGTTTCCCCGACCCGAAGAAGTTCCTTGCCGACCTCAAGGCAAAGTGCTTCCGCGTCACTCTGTGGCAGCTGCCCTACGTGGCCGAAGACGCCGAACAGATAGACGAGGCGCGCCGCAACCACTATATCTGCACGCTGACGAAGCAGCAGAAGCGCGAAGGCTCTAACTTCTCGGCGCTCGACTACGCCGGGACGATCGACTTCACCGACCCTGCGGCCACCGAATGGTATAAGGGGCTGCTGCGCAACCTGCTCGAAATGGGCGTGGCGGCGATAAAGACCGACTTCGGCGAAAACATCCACATGGACGCCACATATAAAAATATGAGCCCCGAACTCTTGAACAACCTCTACGCCCTGCTTTACCAAAAGGCGGCCTACGAGGTGACTAAGGAGGTGACGGGCGACGGCATAGTATGGGCGCGCGCCGCCTGGGCGGGCTGCCAACGCTACCCCCTGCACTGGGGAGGCGACTCGTGCAGCTCGTGGGACGGCATGGCCGGCTCGCTCAAGGGCGGGCTGCACTTCGGCCTGTCGGGCTTCGCCTTCTGGAGCCACGACGTGCCGGGATTCCACACCCTGCCCAACTTCATGAACTCGGTGGTCAGCGACGACGTTTACGTGCGCTGGACGCAGTTCGGCGTGTTCTCGTCGCACATACGCTACCACGGCACTAACAAGCGCGAGCCGTGGCACTATCCGGCCATAGCCGGGATAGTAAAACGGTGGTGGAACCTGCGCTACAAGCTCATACCATACATCCTGCGCGAGAGCCGCAAGGCCGTAGGCGGCGGCTCAACGGTGCTCCAGGCATTGGTGTTCCACCATCCTCACGACCGCCAGTGCTGGCACATCGACGACGAATACTACTTCGGCGACGACTTCCTCGTAGCCCCCGTGATGAACGGCGAGGGCCGCCGCGACGTCTATCTGCCCGAAGGCCGCTGGGTAAACTTCTTCACAGGCGAGCGCATCGACGGCGGCCGTTGGATTTACGGGCTTGAAGTGCCGCTCGAACTGATGCCCGTCTACGTGCGCGAGGGCGCAGTGATACCCGTTTATCCCGAGCATGTTGAGTGCACGGACGAGATGGATCTCGCCAAGACCGTCGAACTGAAGATCGACGAAACGTTCAAAGGTATGGAGATTTAAATTAAAAATTAAGAGTTAGGAATTAAGAAAAAATGCATTGTTGCAACAGTGCATTTTTCTTGATTCTTCACTCTTCACTTTTAACTTTTAACTTAAATAGTATGTGGAAAACTAATCTTGAACTAACCAAACAGCATTACATAGACTGGTGGAACCATAAGGGCATAGTGCTGAACATGTGGGAACACTTCCAGGAAGGAGTCAAGCCGCATGCCGACGTGCCCGCTCCGTCCGCGCCGAAAGACTTGAACCAGAAGTGGTTCGACCCCGAGTGGCGCGCCGAATACTTGGACTGGTACGTGGCCCACAGCTGCCTTAAGGCCGACATGCTGCCCGTGGCCAACACCCAGCTCGGCCCCGGTTCGCTCGCCGCGATACTCGGCGGAGTGTTCGAAGGGGGCGAGGATACTATCTGGATACACCCGAATCCCGACTTCAACGACGACATAACGTTCAATCCCGAGCATCCCAACTACCTGCTGCACAAGGCCCTGCTCAAGGCGTGCAAGCAGAAGGCGCAGGGCAACTACTACGTGGGCATGCCCGACTTGATGGAGGGCATGGACGTGCTCGCCGCGCTTAAGGGTACCGACAAGGTGCTCATGGACACGGTGACGCAGCCCGAAGTGCTCGAACGGCAGATGCAACAGATCAACGACATCTACTTCCGCGTGTTCGACGAGCTTTACGACATCATCCGCGAGGGCGACGAAATGGCCTTCTGCTACTTCTCGTCGTGGGCGCCGGGCAAGATGACCAAGCTGCAGAGCGACATCTCCACGATGATAAGCGTCGAGGACTACCGCCGCTTCGTGCAGCCGTTCATACGCCAGCAGTGCCAGAAGATTGACTACACGCTTTACCACCTCGACGGCGTGGGCGCCCTGCACCACCTGCCCGCGCTGCTCGAAATCGACGAACTCAACGCCATACAGTGGACGCCCGGCGTGGGCGAGCTGCAGGGCGGGTCGCCGAAGTGGTACGACCTGTACAAGAAGATTCTCGCCGCAGGCAAGAGCATAATGGCCTGCTGGGTGACCGTCGACGAGCTACGCCCGCTCTTGGACAACATCGGAGGCGACGGCGTGCACCTCGAAATGGACTTCCACAACGAGGCCGAAGTCGAGCAAGCCATGAGAATAATTGAAGAGTATCAGTCTTCTGAGAGCAGACAAGCAGAAGGGCAAACAAGCTACAAGCCGCATTCCCAGCCCTCTCAGCACTCTCAGCCCTCTTTTTCCGACGACGCCGCCGTAGCTAGAATCTTAGACACCGCCGAGCGCAAGTTTGCCGACATGTCGCATCCGGCCAATCCGACCGACAAGCCCGGCATCCGCGCCGCCGCCCGTGAGCGCATCCTCGTCCTCGACGGAGCCATGGGCACGATGATACAGTCGCGCGGCCTCACCGAGCGCGATTTCCGGGGCGAACGCTTCGCCGGGCATGCCGTAAGCGTCAGCGGATGCAACGACCTGCTCTGCCTTACGCGCCCCGACGTTATAAGCGACATACACCGCCTTTACCTCGAAGCAGGGGCCGACATCATCGAGACGAACACATTTAATGCGCAACGCATCTCAATGGCCGACTACCGCTTGGAGGCGTATTGCCGCGAGATTAACCTTGAAGCCTGCCGGATAGCGCGCCGCACGGCCGACGAATACACCGCACGCAACCACGGGAAGCCGCGCTACGTGGCCGGCTCGATGGGTCCGACGAGCAAGACTTGCTCGATAACCACCGACACGGCGCAGCCCGGATGGCAGACGTTCAGCTACCATACGCTGCTCGACGCCTACGCCGAACAAGCCGAAGCCCTCGTCGAGGGAGGCGTTGACGCGATACTGATAGAGACCATCTTCGACACCGTAAACGCCCGCGCAGCCGTCGAAGCGGCGCGCGCCGCAGCCAAGAAGGCCGGCCGCGAAGTGCCGCTGATGCTCAGCTTCACCATTGCCGACGGCGAGGGACACAACATGCTCGGGCAGGACATCTGCAAGTTCGTGGCCGAAGTGACGGGCGGCGACATCCTCTCGGTGGGCGTGAACTGCTGCCGCGACGCCCAACTTGCCGTTCCGCTGCTCAGGCAGCTCGGCTCTGAGACCGACTGCCTGATAAGTCTTTACCCCAACGCCGGCATGCCCGACGCCTCGGGACGCTACGCCCTGTCGCCCGAAGCAATGCAACAGGCCGTGTGGAGCATAGCCGAACAGCATCTGCTCGACATTATCGGAGGCTGCTGCGGCACTACCGACCGGCACATACGAAAGCTCGCCGAAATGGTAGAGCCTATAAAGGGCCTGCGCCTCTCGCCGCACAACGCGCAACCGGCTGACATCCAACGCATTGCGAAAGACGGCCTTTTGCAACGCGAAAGACCGCCTTTTACGGCGCAAAAGACGGCAAACGGCGATGCCGAAAGCCGTCTTTCGGCAGACCAGCAGACCAGCAGGCAAGCAGACAAGGCTTCACAGTCCTCTCATCCCTCCCAGTCTTCCCAACCCTCACCTGCCGACGGCGTGTTCTCCGCCATCCTTGAGGGCAAGGCCGACAAGGCGGTAGAAGCCACGCGCGAGGCTCTCGACGGCGGCGCCGCCCCACAGGACATAATCAACGGACAGATGATACGCGCCATGGGCGAGGTGGGCCAACGCTTCCAGGACGGCAAGGCCTTCGTGCCCCAGCTGCTCATGGCCGGCCGCGCAATGAAGGCCGCCCTCGAACTGCTCAAGCCCATGCTGGCCGGCGGCGCGTCGACCACGATAGGCCGGGTGGTCATAGGCACGGTGAAGGGCGACCTGCACGACATCGGCAAAAACCTCGTGGCCTCGATGCTCGAGGGCAGCGGCTTCGAGGTGGAGAACATCGGAATAGACGTTCCCTCGGACAAGTTCGTCGAGGCCGTGAAGGCTTACCATGCCGACATCCTCTGCATGTCGGCCCTGCTCACAACGACCATGACCTATATGAAAGACGTCATCAAGGCCATCGACGATGCCGGACTGCGCGACAAGGTGAAGATCATGGTGGGCGGAGCGCCCGTAAGCCAAGCCTTCGCCGACGAGATAGGAGCCGACGGATACAGCGGCAACGCCAACGAGGCGGTGAAGGTGGCGAAGGCATTACTGAAGCCCCTCCCAACCTCCCCCGTGGGGAGGAGCTGAG
>CALUFN010000057.1 GCA_944319945.1 uncultured Prevotella sp. | reverse complement strand
GAGGCCGGCGAGGGCGAAGACGGCCGCATAAAGAGCGCCGTGGGCATAGGCGCGCTGTTGGCCGACGGCATAGGCGATACCGTGCGCGTGTCGCTGAGCGAGGAGCCGGAGGCCGAGATACCCGTGGCGCGCCACTTGGTAGACTACGTTACGGCGCGCGCCGGCCACACGCCCATACCCGGCACCGAGGCCCCGGGCTTCAGCTGGCTGCGCCCCGAGCGGCGCGCGACGGCTGCTGCGGGCGGCATCGGCGGCACGAACGTGCCCGTGGTGATAGCCTCGATGATAGGAGGGGGCGACCCGTCAGGGCTTTCCGCTGCCGAAGACATCGTGCCCGACTTCGTTTACACGGGCCAAAGCCTGCCCGAGAGGCGTGTTGACGGCCAGCGTTACATCGTTGACTTCGCCGCCTACGCAGGGCTTGACGACACCGAAGGCGTGTATCCCATATTCCCTTACAACGCCGTGCCGTTCATTTCTCAGGTCGAGGCCGACCTGAAGTTCCTCGTGCTGCCATACGGGGCCGACGCCGACGAGTACACGGCCTGCCTCAAGGCGCATCCCGAAGTCGTAGTCGTTAGCGTGTCGCAGCATAAGAACCGCCTCGGCGAGCAGCGCGCCTTAGTGCACGAACTGATGGCCGCCGGAGTGACGAACCCCGTGGTGTTCTGCCAGGCTTACCACCATTCGCAAGAGGAGAAGGGCGACTTCCAGATAGAGGCCGCCGCCGACATGGGCGCGCTGATGTTCGACGGACTTACCGACGGCCTCTGGCTGATGAACGACGGCACGCTCACGGCCTGTGACATAACGGCCACCGCCTTCGGCATACTCCAGGCAGCGCGCCTGCGCACGTCGAAGACCGAATACATAAGCTGCCCCGGATGCGGCCGCACCCTTTACGACCTGCGCTCGACAATAGCGCGCATAAAGGAGGCCACGAAAGGCATGAAGGGCCTGAAAATAGGCATCATGGGCTGCATCGTGAACGGTCCGGGCGAGATGGCCGACGCCGACTACGGCTACGTAGGCGCCGCCCGAGGCAAGATTTCGCTCTACAAGGGCAAGCAGTGCGTGGAGAAGAACATCCCCGAGGAGGAGGCCGTAGAGCACCTGTTGAGGCTCATACGCGGGAACAATATGAAGTCTTAATTCCCGTTGGTTTTCAACGGCTTACGAAGAGGCGGCAAATTGCAACGCAATTTGCCGCCTTTCGTCGTTCGGTTGGCATCCTTTCACAACGTGAAATGCCGCCTTTTTTATTTTGGTTCAAATTTACGTGGCTTTCACTCATTCCGCAGCCTGCCTCGTCATCTTCACGTATCCCGACGGCAAGAGGCCGGTCACCTTCTTGAAAAGCAGGGTGAAGCTGGTGCGCGACTTGTAGCCCACGCTCTGCGCTATGCCCTCTATGGTGTAGTTGCCGTAACGCTCGCGGTCGCCGAGACGCTTGCACGCCTCGCGTATGCGGTATTCGGATAGCATGGTGCTGAAGTTCTTGTTGAACCTCTCGGAGAGCACTTGGGCCACGTAGTTGTACTTCCATCCGACGAGTTCCGACAGCCGCTGCACCGAGAAGTCCTCGCGGCAAATCTCGTCTACGTTCTCCATCACCTGCATTATGCGCGCCGTTATCTTGTCTTTCACGTCCTCGTCTATGTGGTTGTAGCGGTATTTGCGCTCCAGCCCGTCGGCTTCGGGCTTCTTTTCGTCCGCGGCCAGTTTTCCGGCCTTCAGTTCGGCTAGCTGCCGCTCGTACTGTGCCATGAGCAGCTTTTTCTCCTCGTGCTCCTTTATCGCCGACTGGTAGCGGTCGAATAGCAGCCTGTTCTTCTTCCTAATCTTGGCGTAGCCGTAAGCTATGAGCGCCAGGATTACCACCGACAGGGCGGCCGCCGTCACGGCTCCGCGCGCCACGAGCTGCTGGTTGCGCTTCTCGGCGGCCAGCGTCTTCATCCTGCCGTTCACCTCTTCAAGCTCGCTCGTGAAGCGCAGGTGTTCCACGTCAAGCAGCTGGTTTTGGTAGTACATTGAGTCCTTCTGCTCTAAATAAAAAGGTAATACCTCCTGTACAGCTCCTTGTCGCCCAGTGCCTTGTAGCATTTCACGAGGTTTTCGTAGAACGACACGGCCACGTCTCTCTGCCCGTGGCGGCGGGCTATGCCGATGGCCGTGGTGTCTGCCGCCACGCAGCGCACGTAGTCGCCCATGTGGTAATACGTGTTGGCCACGTCCGCCCATACCTGCAACAGGGCGCGCACGTCGCCTTCGGCCGTCTCCGTGCCCTTCATCCGCTCGAGGCAGCCCAGCGCACGCGCCGTGTCGCCGTTCATCAGGGCCTCCGCCGCGTCGCAGTGCAGGCGCGAGAAGCGTAGGTCGGCAGTGCCCTCGGGTATGTTGAGGCTGCGGAAGTTGTTTATCAGCCACTTCACGTCGTGCAGCTGCCTGCAGCCTATGGCTATGCTTACCACGTTGTTGATGGCGTCGAGCAGCGGCCCCCAGTCGCCCACGGCCAGGGCCGCGTCGTAAGCCTTTCGGTAGCAGTCGAGCGTCCGGGCCGACATCCTGTCGGGCGTCCTCACCGTCTCGTCGGCATGCATCACGTTGGCCATGTTGAGGTAGAGGAATGGCAGCTTGTCTTTCACCTTGTACTGCTCGGCCGTTTTCAGCGCCTTGTCAAGGTAGACGAACGACTTGCCGAACTCGTTCACCGAGTATATGTAGGCTATGTTGCCCATCGAGCCTACGGCTAAGCGCACCGACACCGAGTCTCGCGGGTCCATGCGGTCGGCCACTATCGTGTAGCACGTCAGAGCCTTGTCGTTCTCACCATTCCGTATGTATTGGTATCCTTTATCGTAAAGCCGGCGGCTGTCGAGCTTTGACAGCTGCTTGTACAGGTCGTCGGCCACGCCCTCGGCCGCCGCCGTCGGCAGAGCCGCCAAGAGTATCATTAAGGTTAATACGTATGTCTTCATGCGTGCAAACATACAAAAATTTTTTCGTTTTAACATGCTTTTTGACTTTCAAACCGTAAAACTATGCCGCAATTAAGCGTTTAAAACGTATTAAAACGCCTTGCGAAGGTATTATTTCATAAATTAATACAGGCCTGAAGGCCGTATGCTTGACATTGACGCACGTTTGCGTTACATTTGCAGGCAACTGAAATCCCCGCGAGACGGAACACGCCCGCGCCCCGCGGATACATCGGCAAGTCATAAGGGCGGACAATAATTTTATCATTATGAAAACACTTACATCTACTTTGGCAACCGGCATTGCCGCCTGCATGTTGCTGTTTGCGCCTCCGGCCGAAGCGCAAAGACGTATTCATTTAGTGGAAAACCCGGCTCAGTCGGTCGGCCTCAAGCCTACGGTACAGCCCAAATACGCCCCGGCTCCGCTCCAAGCGCCCGCCAATGCCTCGTACAAGCAGGAAGACATACTCATACAGGAGGACTTCTCCCGTATGACTTCGGGCACGGAAGACCATCCCGACACGCTCAACTGCATAGCGTCTGAAACCAGCGACCCCGGCATATACGTCAACCCCGGGCTGACCTCGCAGCCCGGCTGGGCCGGCGACGACGTTTACCAAGCCGGCGGAGCGGCGTTCCTGAGGACTTACAACATCATGAAACCGGCAAAACTCATGACGCCGCTCGGCGACTATTCGGGCGAAGTGACCGTGACATGTCGCGCCAAGGCACTGCCCGCCGTGACTCAGATAGTAGACGCGATGGGAGAACTTACATGGGGAACGCTCACTGGGTCGAGCCTTAACATCACGGCAAACATAGGAGGCTATACTAACTCGGTGGAAGCCGAAACGGACGACGGCGGAGGAAGTAGTACGCGCCTTTACGAGGGGCAGGGCTGGACGAGAATAACCTACACGTTCAAGAACTATTCCGCCGAGAACGACGGCTTCATCTGTTTCGGAACGGAAGGGGCCGTGGTAATCGACGACATCGAGATAACCACCTCGCCTACTATCATGGGCAAGCCCGGCGGAGTGAGGATTACGGACTACCAGCCCACGCAGTTCACCATCGAGTGGCAGCCCGTGCGCAAGGCGTTCAGTTACTATCTTGACCTTTATAAGCGGGTCTACACATCCGACTCCGACGTGACCTGCACGCAAGACTTCGAGAACTTCGAGCCTTCCGGCGACTGGGCGAGCACGTCGAGCACCATAGTAGACGGCGAGGGAAAGGACGACAGCAAGGCTCTCATGCTTGGAAACGGCGACACGCTCGTCACCCCTTACAACGGCTCGAAGTACAAGAACATGCTGTTTTGGATGAAAGTGGTCTATCCTGAGGGCACCACCTATGAAGAAATGACGGGCAACGTCTACCTCGACGCGCAAACCGACGACGGATGGAGGGATTACTCGTGGTTCTACGGATCGGGGTTCGCTGAGGAATACGACTATTTCGACGTAGACATGAACGTAGAGACATCGGGCAGGTTCGGTGGCAATTATTACGCGATAAGGTTCCGCCCGGTTGACTTCCCTGAAGGCACGAAGATTTACATCGACGCGTTCGAGATACCCACGGGACGGCCGTCAGTGCTTGAGTTCGTAGGCGGCACCGACGTTTCCGTTGACCACGGCTTCGGCGACCCGTACACCGTTTACGACTACACTGAAGAGACCACGTACACGTTCAGGAACCTCGACCCCGAGGCCGAATACTATTACGGCGTGCGCTCGCATTATACCACGACGTTCTCCGACATCAACCTTATACACGCCTTCGCCGTGGCCGCACCCAAAGTGTTGCCCGCGACCAACGTTGACAGCCGCGGCGCGATGACCGCCAACTGGGAGCGCGCCCCCAAGGCCACGCGCTATGCAGTCAACCTCTACGGCGTTTACGAAGCCGAAGGGCGTGAAGACGGCTACGTGATCCTTGAAGAGAACTTCGACAAGATTGACGCAAGCGTGACCGGAAACACGGACATAACCAATCCCGAGTCGCTCGGCAACCTGTCCGAGACTCCGCTCGACGATTACACCGTACTGCCGGGATGGACGGGCCGGGATAATATAGTAGTGCAGGGCATGTTAGGCTGCAACATGGTTTTCGACGCTCTTAACACCGTTACGCTGCCGCAGCTCTATGTAGGCAACGGCAGTGAGGTCGGCATTACGCTCAAAGCCTACGGCACACCGGGCGACATGCTCATGCTGAACGTCGGTGGACAGGAGTACGCCCTGTCGTTCACGCAGGTTGAGGGCGAGGATTACGGTTGCTTCGAGGGCACGTTAGACGTACCTGTTACGGACAAGAGCGTCACTCCTTATTTCTATGCTTACCAGCCGTTCCTCATCGACGAAATAAAAGTGGTGCAAGACCTTAACGCCGGCGACAAGGTATATACCTGGCTGCAAATGGAAGAGACCGACGCCGAGACGTTCAGCATGGATTTCAGCGGACTCACCGACTATGCGACATATGCGTACAACGTGGTTGCCTACCAAGATCTCGACGGAGAAACAGCTGCTTCGAGACCGTCTGACTACGTTGTGGTTGACCTTGCCACCGGCGAACAGGAAATAGCAAGCGGAATAGAAATGGAAGATGCTACAACCGGAGCCGGACCCGAAGTAGTAGCCCGCTATTCGCTCGACGGCCGCCGTCTGACGGCTCTGCAGCGAGGAGTCAACATCCTGAAGATGAGCGACGGCTCGACGCGCAAGGTCATTGTGAAATGACAAGATATGTAAAGTAAATTTTTTTCATAAGTGAGACGGGTCCCGCTCCTCTTTCATCTGCAAGGTTAGAGGCTACGGGACTTGTCCCTTTAAAACCTTACCAACATGGACATGCGTAATATATTGTTAGCCGGTCTTATACTGGCGGCCGCGCCTGCGGCGGCTCAGACTTACTTGGAGTGCGGCTTCGACGGCGGCATACCGCAGGATTTCACGCTGATAGACAACGACGGGCTGGAGCCGTCGGGCAGCATGAAGAACATAGGCTTCGCCGTAGGCACGGCGTGGATAACTGAAACCCCGAATGGCGGCGACGGCCCGGCGGCCGCAAGCACGTCGTGGTACGCCGAGCCCGGGCGGTCTGACGACTGGATGATCACCCCGCCCGTCACCATAGCCGACGACGGCGCCGTGCTGCGCTGGCGCGCCATGGCCTCCGACAAGAACCACCGCGACGGCTATGCCGTGTACGTTTCGGAGACGGGCGGCAACACGATTGCCGACTTCGACACCTCGCGTCCGCTCTTCGCCGTAGACGAGGAGGAGGCCGAGTGGACCGTGCGCACCGTATCTCTCGACGCCTACAAGGGCAAGACGGTGAGCATAGCCTTCGTAAACAACTCTACGGACAAGAGCCGGCTCTACGTAGACGACATCTACGTAGGCGTGCGTTCGTCCGTCATGCTCAAGCTCGACCTTGACCGAAAGATACCTCGCATGGGCGACATAGCCGTAACGGGCACGGCCTACACCGACGACGCGGAGCCCGTAAGCGGCTTCACGATAGGCCTTGAGTACGGCGGCGAGACGTTCACCCAACAGTTCGGCGACGTCATAGAGCCGGGCAAGCCGGTGAGCTTCACGCTCGACGAGGCCCTGCCCGTAGGCTTCCATGAGACCATGCCCTACCGTGTGTGGATAGAAAGCGGCGCGTCGCGCTACGAGGTGGAGGGCGACGTTACGGCCTATCCGCGCCGCGTGGTCTGCGAGGAGGGCACGGGCACGTGGTGCGGATGGTGCGTGCGCGGACTCGTGATGCTCGACTCGATAAAGCGCACGTGCCCAGACTGGGCCATAGGCATAGCCGCACATTCGGGTGACCCGATGGCCGGCGACTACATAACGGCCGTGCAGAGGTACTTAGGCAGCGGCGGATTCCCCTGCGGCGCGGTGAACCGCACGGTGAAGGCAGACCCCGGCGACTTCATCAAAACGGGGCGGCAGGTGTTTGACAAGGAGCAGGTGCTCGTGGCGATGCGGGCCGAGGCCGAGCTTGACGAGGCCTCGCAGACGGTCAAGGCGCGGACCTCGCTCTGGTTTGCCGACGACGACCCTTCGGCTGACTACCGACTGGGCTTCGCCATAATTGAAAACGACGTACACCAGCCTGGTGACGCACGATATAACCAGCAGAATTCCTACTCGGGCGGAGACTACGGCCCCATGGGCGGCTACGAGGACAAGCCGGGCTTGGTGCCGGCAGAAGACATGTGGTATGACGACGTGGCGCGCGGCTACGTAGGCGACATAGCGGGCGTCGGCGGCAGCGTGCCAACTGTGATAGAGGCCGACGAGGAGGTGACGTTCGCCAACGAGTTCGCCCTGCCCGACGGCGTGCTCGACAGCTCTAACACGGCCCTCGTAGTCATGCTCATAGACCAAACGGACGGCCGCATAGTCAACGCTGTGCTCACGCCCATAGGCGACGGCGCCCTCACGGGTATAAGCGCCGCCGGCGAAGACCGTGCCCCGCAGCCCGCTGCATACTACTCTACGGACGGCACGAGGCTCCCGTCGCCCCGGCCCGGGCTTAACATCGTGAGGATGAGCGACGGCACGGCGCGCAAGACGGTAGTTCCTGATTGAGAAATGAGAGTTGAGAAGTGAGAATTATGATTAGCCTTGTCGATTAAACGGCACGCCGCATGAGGTGATCATAATTCTCAACTCTCAACTCTTATCCTTTGATTTACAAAACGTTGGTTCTCAATGGCTTACGAAGAGGCCGCAAATTGCGCTGCAATTTGCGGCCTCTTGTCGTGTAATACGCGGCCTTTTACGATGCGAAAGGCCGCGAATCATAATTCTTATTTCTCGATTCTCAATTTCCCGTAGTAGCTGTCCTTGCCCTTCACGGCCTTTACGATGTAGATGCCGTCGGCAAGTCCGGCGCAGTCCACAGTGCTTGCGCCTGCGGCCTTCTTCACCATTGCGCCGCTCGTGGCGTAGACCTCCACGGTCTCGGGTTCTACGCCTTTTATCACGATTTGCCTGCTGTCGTCGTCAAGGTAGATCCTTACGTCGCCGGCGGCGGTCTGTGCCTGGTTGACGCCTACGGTGCCGTTATCCTCCTTGATCACCTTGAACGAGTCGAACAACGAAGGCTCGCCGGCATCGTCAACGGTGTACGTGTCGACGAAGATGGTGTCGGCGGTCACGGTCACGTCGCTGAACGTCGGTTCGCCCGTCTGTCCGAACTTGCCCGAGAACAGTCCCCAGTAGTTCTCCACGCCGTGGTCGCCTATGGCCTCTATCATTTCGGCCTCGTCTCTCGGCTCGTATTTCTTGCGGCCGGCCGAGTTGTTGAGGAAGTAGAGCGTGCCTTCGGCCACGTTGAACACGCCTCCGGCCTTTCCAGTCATGTTCTCGCGCACGCCGCCCGGCTCTACGGTCTCCACGTGCTCTACGGCTCCGTCAACGAGAGTCATGCTCTTATTGTCAACCGGGCCTATCACTTCGTAGATGTGGTCGTGGCCCTGCAGGGCGATGTCAATGTCAAGCTCGTCGAACACGGGGAGCATGTGCTCGCGCACGGCGCGGCCGTCGGCGTCGCTCTGGTGCGAGCGGCTTCCGGTGAACATGTTCTTATGGAACGTGGCTATGCGCCATTTCACGTCCTTGTGGGCGTTGACCTGAGCGCGCATCCAGTCGGCCAGGGCGTCGAAGTAGCCCTCGGTGCGCCAGTCCTCGTAGTTTATCACCATGACGAGGGCGTCGCCCTGCACGAACGAGTAGACCGTTCCGGCCATCGCCGTCTTGACGGGCGACGTAGCGTTGAATGAGTCGTCGGTGTTGAAGTGCCATGCCCAGTTGCTGTTGGCGCTCGTGTCGTGGTTGCCCTGGGCCACTACGAGCGGATAGTTCATCCACACGTCTTGCATCGTGGCGAACCACTGCTCGTTCTCCCACTCAGAGTTGTTGTCGCCCGAGCTTTCCACCAGGTCGCCGTTCACGAGCACGAACGATGCGTCGGGCACGAGGCCCATTGCTGCGTGTACGGTCTTCTGCGACACGTCGAACATCTCGTCGTCTTGCGCCTGCGTGTCGGTGATGTAGACGAACGAGAAGCCCTCCTTAGCGTCATACGCCGTGGCGGCCGTAGTGAACGAGCCCGTCTCGCTCCAGCCTTCATCGTTGCCCACGCGGAAGTAGTATGTAGTGGCCGGCGTAAGCCCCGTGGCCAGTGCCTTGTGGCTCGTGTACGACTTCTTCGTGCCCGGCTCCACGCCTTGCACGCCGTTGCGGTCGTTCACGTAGTTAAGGTCTTTCACGTCTGCCGACGTAGCCTCGATCTCTATAGTCGGGTTGGCGAAGTCGGGCTCGGCGTCGCCGTTCTTGGCCACGATCTGCACCTTACCGTTCTTCACCTCGGGGTTGGTAAACCAAGCGAAGGCAAGCCTCGTGGTCGGGTCGCCGTTGTAAGTCATGTTGATGCTGTACGGCAGCTTGCCCGACTTGAGTCCGGCCATCACGCGCTGCAGCTGCGTCCACGTGGGCGTGGTGTAGTCGGCCGGGTTCAGCGTTACTTCCTGTGCGGAAACCGAGAGTAATGCCGTAGATAGCACGGCCGCCATAGTTCCCCTTTTGATCAAGTTAAATGTTCCCATTTTCTCTTTTGTTTGATTTGACAAATTGGTTTTTGTTATCGGGTGCAAAGGTAGCCCCTCCGTGTTACGACGGATTTAAGCCCTGAATAAGCAACGGTTGCTATTCGGTTAAGAAAATATTGCGTGTGCGGCGGCGTGTGCGTGGGGATATAATAAGGTGCGGCGTGGCTGCCGTGGGGGTGATGTTTTTGATGAAAATAATAGGATAAAACGCAGAATAAAGCGAATTTGAGCATTCTCACTGACGGTCAGAGGGTTTGGCTTCGG
>CALUFN010000056.1 GCA_944319945.1 uncultured Prevotella sp. | reverse complement strand
TCTCCGTACTGGTTGGTGTGTGTGAAGGCTATCTCGATGTCTTCGCCCTTGAGGTGGATTATGGGGTAGATGCCGTCGGTGGTCATCGTGTCGTTCAAGAGGTCTTCCAAGCCGTTGCGGCTCAGTATGCGGCGGCCGTTGAACATTATGGTAAGCCCCGTGTTGAGGTAAGTGTAGTTGCGGAGCATCGTCTCGACGAAGTCGTTGTGGAAGGAGTAGTTCTTGAACAGCGTCGCGTCCGGCTCGAAGAACACGTATGTGCCGCTTTCGTCCTGCGTGTCCTCGGTCTCGTCGCTCTTCAGCACGCCCCGTTCAAACTTTACCGTGCGCACCGCGCCGTCGCGGTAAGACCTCACCTCGAACCTCGAGCTGAGCGCGTTGACCGCCTTTATGCCCACTCCGTTGAGGCCTACGCTCTTCTTGAATGCCTTCGAGTCATACTTTCCGCCGGTGTTCAGCACGCTTACGGCCTCTACGAGCTTGCCCTGCGGTATGCCTCGGCCGTAGTCGCGCACGGTCACTCGGAGGTTTTCATCAAGGTCAATCTCGATCCTCTTGCCGGCGTTCATCTTGAACTCGTCGATCGAGTTGTCGATAACCTCCTTCAGCAGCACGTATATTCCGTCCTCGGGCATCGAACCGTCGCCCAGCCGCCCGATATACATTCCGGGTCGGGTGCGCACGTGCTCCATGTCGGAGAGGTGGCGGATGTTGTCGTCCGTATACTCGGTTGTAATTTTATTCTCTTCGTTCATAAAATTCCAAAATTTAAAATTAACAATTAAAAATTAAACATCGTGGCGGTGTCTGGCTGTCATTTGATATTGACTTACTGTGATATTAAAAGATGTATTGGACGTCTTATTGGCGATGTCTTTTCATCTGTCATTGTTATCAATGCCTTTCACCATTGTCATCGATGCCTTTCAGTTTCCTTAATATCGAGACGAGAAGGCTTGTGATGGCTTTTACGTCAGTGCTTAAGGAGTAGTATATCTTATTTTCAAGCAAATCGGTTTCATGAAGTTGTTTAAGCCAGAACTTCGTTTCGGCCGCCTCTTTCAGTGCAATGCTTAACTTGGTGATAAAATCTGCCTTGCTTTGGGCGAACTCGGCTTCACTTAGGTTTGCGCCTATGCTCATGCCGCTTCTTAGCAGTTGGTCGGCAAGCGAATACTCGTGATGCCGGTCTTTTATGTACCGGCTGCATTTGACAATCCGTATGGCAAACCTTTCAGCCTTGTCTTTCACGACGTTGCTACCGTCCATAAACCAACGCGGTTTAATTTTTAATTGTTAATTATTAATTATTTTTCCGGCGGCGAGCCGCTGGAAAAATCAAAGCCACTTCTTGTAGCAGCGTCTTCTCTTGTGCAGCTTCGGGTCGAGATACTGCCATTGGCTCTGCACGTTCTCGTTGGTTTCCATTTCCACTTGGCTCTCTCCCCACTTGAAGCCGTAGGCTTGGTAGCGGGGTATGAGGTCGGCGAACATCAGGGCGTTGGCACCCTTCATGCGGTATTCCGGCAGCACGCCCAGCAGGAGTAGGTCTACGCCCTCGGTCTTGTGGGCCTTCAGGGCGCGCAGCACGTGCCACCAGCCGAAGGGGAACAGGCGGCCGCGGCGGCACTTCTGCAGCGCGCGGGCCAGCGACGGTATGGTGATGCCTACGGCTACGGGCTTGTTTCCTTCGTTCCAATCCTCAACTACGGTGATTAGGCTGAGGTCGGCCAGGGGGAAGTACATGCCGATGTACTGCTCTATCTGCCTGTCGGAGAGTTCGGAGTATCCGTAAAGGTCCTTGAAGCAGGTGTTGATCAGGTCGAACATCTTCTTGCCGTAGCCGCCCTCGAACACGTCGCGCTTCGTGAGCTTCCTTACGTGCAGGTTGTAGCGCTTCTGTATCATTTCGGCTATCTTGGTGTACTTCTCGGGTACGGTGTCGGGCACCATCATCTTGAACTCCACGTAGTCGTTGTCCTTCTCGAATCCACCCAACCGCTCCATGTGCTCGGGGTAGTAGGGGTAATTGTATATGGTGGGCATCGTGCCGAGCTGGTCGAAGCCCCATGTTAGCATGCCCTCGGGGTCGAGGTCGGTGAAGCCGAGCGGGCCTATCATCTCGTCCATGCCCTTTGAGCGGCCGTAGTCCTCGACGGCCTTGAAGAGGGCGCGGCTCACGTCGATGTCGTCGACGAAGTCTATCCAGCCGAAGCGCACGCACTTGCGGCCCCAGCGCTTGTTGGCGCGGTGGTTGATGATGGCGGCCACGCGGCCGGCCATGCGTCCATCTTCGTAGAAGGCCATGAAGTATTCGGCCTCGCTGAACTCGAAGGCGGCGTTTTTCGTCTTGTCGAGGGTTTTCATCTCGTCGCTGAACAGGTTGGGCACGTCTTGCTCGCAACCCTCGTACAGGTCGTAGTGGAAGTCGATGAAGCGCTCGAGATCTTTCTTGCTGCTTACCTTTCTTATTGTTACAGATGACATTGCGGTGAGTTTGTTTGCGCAGGCCTTTACGCGGTCTGCCGTTATGTGCGCCGTCGGCGTCGGCCGCTGTCTTGCGGCCCGTGGCCTGCGGCGGGTCCGGCCTGCGCCGCCGGTGCGGTGATAAGATGTAATAAAAACATGCAAAAATAATATTTTCGGCCGATATATGGAAATTTTTTACGCTTTTTGTGGCTATTCGCGGCCTTGCCGTCGGCCGGCTGGGCTTCGGCCGCCGTTTGCGGGCGTGGGGTGGGGCGGCGGCGACATGTCGTGCGAAAGGTGGCCTTTCGCATCCTGAAAGGTAACCTTTTGCGCGGTAAAAGGTTACCTTTTACATCCTAAAAGGCGGCCTTTTCGTAATGCGTTGAGCTTCAGTCTGTTGCAAGGCGGCCGTCAGCGCGGCTTGGCAGGGCCTGCCGTGGTGCGCAAATTCATCTATGTCAAAAAAACAAGTGGTTTTCGCAAAAAGTCTCATCACGGTTTACGCTTTAGCGTAAAAGGCCGTAACTTTGCACAAGTCTTAGTCAATGTAATGCATTATACAATTAATTAACTGAAAAACTTAGCATGAGTCTGAACATCGAAAAGGGCGGCCGCAAGCGTGTCGTCATCGTCGGAGGAGGCTTCGCCGGGCTTAAGGTGGCCAACAGGCTGAAGCGTTCGGGTATGCAAATCGTACTTATCGACAGGAACAACTATCACCAGTTTCCTCCCTTAATCTATCAGGTGGCCTCGGCCGGAATGGAGCCAAGCTCCATATCCTTCCCGTTCCGCAAGATTTTCCAGCACAGCCGCAACGTCTATTTCCGCATGGCCGAGCTGCGCGCCGTCTACCCGGAGAAGAAGATCATACAGACGTCAATAGGCAAGGTGGACTACGACTATCTCGTGCTCGCCGCCGGAACTACCACCAATTTTTACGGCAACAAGAACGTTGAGGCCGAGGCCATGCCGATGAAGACCGTCTCTGAGGCTATGGGCTTGCAGAATGCCATACTCGCAAACATCGAGCGCGCCATAACCTGTGCCACCAAGCAGGAGCAGCAGGAGCTGCTCAACGTGGTGATAGTGGGCGGCGGTGCCACGGGCGTTGAGGTTGCCGGGGTGCTCTCTGAGATGAAGCGCACCGTGCTGCCGCACGACTATCCCGACCTCGACCCGAGCCTGATGAACATCTATCTCATAGAGGCCGGCAACCGCCTGCTCTCGGGCATGTCTACCGAATCGTCGGCGGCGGTGGAGAAATTCCTGCGGCGCATGGGCGTAAACGTGCTCCTGAACAAGATGGTGACCGACTATCAAGACCACAAGGTGATGCTGGCCGACGGCAGTTCGATAGCCACGCGCACGTTCATATGGGTGAGCGGCGTGGCCGGCAGCGAGGTGGGCAACCTCGGCCAAGAGCATCTCGGCCGCGGACGGCGCGTCAAGGTCGACCGCTTCAACCGCGTGGAGGGGCTCGACTCGGTGTTCTGCATCGGCGACCAGTGCATAGTCTGCGGCGACGAAGATTATCCCAACGGCCATCCGCAGTTGGCCCAGGTGGCCATACAGCAGGGCAAGAACCTCGCGAGAAACATAAAACGGATGGAAAAAGGCAAGGAGCTGAAGCCCTTCTCGTATAAGAACCTCGGCTCGATGGCCACCGTAGGGCGCAACAAGGCCGTAGCCGAGTTCTCAACGGTGAAGACGAGCGGCTTCGTGGCTTGGGTGATGTGGCTCGTCGTCCACCTGCGTTCCATCCTCGGAGTGAGAAACAAGGTGGTGGTAATGCTCAACTGGATGTGGAACTACTTCAACTACAACCAGTCGCTCCGCATGATATTCTATCCCAAGAAGGCTAAGGAGATACAGGAGCGCGAGGCGCGCGAGGCCGTGACACACTGGGGAGAAGACTTGAAGGAAGGACATTAAATTTTAAGAATTAAGAGTTGAGAATTAAGAAAATATGCTTTATTGCTAAGCCTCGAGGCTATTTCCCTTAATTCTTAACTCTTAATTCTTAATTTTCTGAAGACTCTTATTTCTTAATTATATAAGGGCTTTCAGCCCTTCTTCATTCTTAGGTTCAGCTGGTAAATGCCGGGCAAGAGTATGAACAGCGAGAACACGACGGCCAGCACCACGCTGTTTTGGTTGCCGCCGAAGATGTCGATAAGTTCCATGTCGGCTGTCTGCGGCATCAGCATGTAGATTACGTAGGCGGCGGTGTTGTTCACCCAGTGTATGGCCACTCCCGGCAGTATGCTGCCCGTGCGGTAATACGTCCAGCCCAAAAGCAGCCCTACGAGCAGGGCGTGGGGCATCTGCACGGGGTTGGCGTGGACAAGGGCGAAAATCACGGCGGATACGGCTATCGCCGCCCAATGGCGGCTGAACGAGCCGAGCAACACGCGGAGTATGGCTCCGCGGAACACTAATTCCTCAACGAACGGAGCCAGCAGGCACAGCGTGAAGTAGCCGTAGTCGTTGCCCATTATCATCTTAAACGTCTCGCCTTGCATGTCTGGCATGTCGGGCAGCAGCTCTTGGAGCCACACCGAGGGTATCAACGTGCCTAAGGCGGTCACCGCGCACCAGAAGAACACGCCCCACTGGCGCGTGCGCAGGTAGGCCGGCGACACCACGGCGAACTTACGCCACACGAACAGGGCTATCACCGCCGCGCTCGATACGGCCGAGGCCGTGATGAGCATCGGGGCCGTTATAGCCTCGGCGTTGCCTCCGCCGAACGTCCGCATCACGTATTCCATGTCGTTGCCCGTGGCCAGCATCCACGCTGCATACACTATCCATGAAAGGAAAAACTGCACGAGCACGAACCAAAAGAAGTATAATAAGGCTTTTTTCATATCGGTTTGTTTCATTTGCTTGTCATTCGGCGTCAATCTCTTTCTCTTCTCTCAGGCTCCTTTCCGCCTCCTCGCGGTCGGTCTCTAACTGCTCTATGAGCTTGCGTATCGAGCCGAACTTGCGCTCTTCGCGTAGCCTGCGGTGGAATTCTACGGTGATGCGGCGGCCGTAAATGTCGCCGCTGAAGCCGAAGATGTTCACCTCGAGCGTCGTCGACGTACCGTCGAAGGTGGGGCGCGTGCCTATGTTCATCATGCCGTCGAGCAGTCCCGGCTCGTCGCCTATCCTCACCCTTACGGCGTAAACGCCTGCTTCGGGCACTAATTTCAGCTTGTCGTCAACGTCGATGTTGGCCGTCGGGAAGCCCAGCTTGCGCCCCTCGCGGTATCCGCCCACCACCGTTCCGCTTATCTTGTAGTGGTAACCGAGGCACATCGCGGCCATGTCGGTCTCGCCGGCGGAAAGGAACGAGCGCACCACCGACGAGCTTACGTTCACCCCGTTGAGCACGAACGCCTCGGCGCGCTCCACCTCCATGCCTAACTCCAGCCCGTAACGCACGTAGTCGTCGAAGCCTTCGGCGCGGTTGTGGCCGAAGCGGTTGTCGTATCCGGTGATGAGCCGGCGCACGTTCAGCCGTTCGCGGAGCACCGTCTTCATGAAGTCGTAGGCCGGGAGGGCCGCCATTTGCTCGTCGAAGTGCAGCATCTCGCAGCGGTTCACGCCCGTGGCGGCGAGCAGGCGGAGCTTCTCGTCGGCGGTGGTGAGCAGCCTCGGCTGGAATTCCTTGTGCAGCACGAGGCGCGGATGGCGGTCGAACGTTATCACGGCCGACTGCAATCCGTGCTCGGCGGCACTGTCGATGACGCTCTTGATGAGGAACTTATGTCCCCGGTGAACGCCGTCGAAGAAGCCTATCGTGGCCACGCACGGGGCCTGGCTTTGCCGTGTTTCGATGCTGTTGTGTGACATTCCTTATTATGTTATAGCCGCCATAGTGCGGCGTCGGCCGTCGCAGCGGCCGGTGTAAGGCTTGTTTCGGGCATGCAGGCCGCTATGCCGAGCCGCTCGGCAGCGGCGCAGTTGGCCGCCGAGTCGTCTATGAAGAGCGTCTCTGCGGCGGCGAATCCCGAGTCGGCCAGCACTCGGCGGAATATCTCCTCGTCGGGTTTCAGCATGTGCATCTCGTAAGACAGGTATGTCTTCTCGAAGTAGTCGCCTACGGTCAGTCCGCCCGCCGTGAAGTATTCGTCTACGGCCTTGCGCCAGTGTATAGGGTTTGTGTTGCTCAAGAGCACCAAGCGGTAGTCGCGCCTAAGCTCCTTCAGGCGGTCGAGTCGGTGGCGCGGGATGCCCGTAAGCAGGGCGTTCCACGCGTCGCAGATGTCGTCGTCGGAGGCGTTGCAGCCCGGGCAGGCCCGCCTCACGGCCTCGCAGAACCGGCCGACGTCGGTCAGTCCCACCTCAAGGTCGTGGAAGAGGTCCTCCTGTCGGCACTCGTCCACGTAGCCGGCTATGGCCCCTGCGCCTATCCGCCTGAACGCCTCGATGCAGCGGCGGCGGTCAAGATCGACGAGCACGCCGCCGAAATCGAATATTATGTTGCGTATTACTTGCATTTCAAACGCTTTACCATGCGCCACAATTCGCCTATCCAAAGTACGACGGACGTGGCCGCGATGATTGTAAGCCACTCCTGCCACGACAGCGGGTCGGTGCGGAACATCTTGCCGCCGAAGGTCACTATTATCCACTGGCCGCCCAAGATGATGAGCAGCACGAGCAGAAGGCCGTTGTCATGGGTGAAGGCGTGGAAGGCCGAATGGTTGGAACCGAAGGCCTTGGCGTTGAAAAGGTTCCAGAACTGGAGCATCACGAACGTGGTGAAGAACAGCGACAGTTCGTGTATGTGGAGGTCGCCCTCGCTTTGGTTGCATAGTATGAGGAACGCGAACAGCAGGGCGAAGAAGGCCACGCCGATGCCGACTATGCCCTGGGCCATGCCTTTGGTTATGATGAAGTCTGACTGCTTGCGCGGCTTGTCCTTCATAACCTCGCGCGACGGGGGCAGCGACGCCAACGCAAGTGCGGCGAAGGTGTCCATTATGAGGTTTACCCAAAGTATCTGGGTAACGGTGAGCGGCAGCTCCGTTCCTATCACCGAGCCGCCCAATACGAGCAGCAGGGCGGTGACGTTGACCACGAGCTGGAAGAACAGGAAGCGCTGTATGTTCTTGTAAAGCGAGCGTCCCCACATCACGGCGTTCACTATGCTGCGGAACGAGTCGTCGATAAGCGTCATGTCGCTGGCCTCCTTTGCCACCGACGTTCCCGAGCCTAAGGAGAGTCCTACGTGGGCGTGGTGCAGTGCGGGGGCGTCGTTAGTGCCGTCGCCCGTCACGGCAACCACCTCGTTGTGCTTCTGCAACAGGTTTACGAGGCGCTGCTTGTCGGTCGGCCTCGCGCGGCTCATAACGCGCAGCTTGGGCACGAGTTCGTAAGCCTTTTCGTCAGAGAGGGCGGCGAAGTCGGGGCCCGTTATCTGCGCCTCGGCCGGAGTCTGCTTGTCCCAAATGCCTATCTGCCGGGCTATCTCGATGGCCGTGGCCGACGTGTCGCCCGTTACTATCTTGACCTGTATGCCCGCGCTGACGCATTGCTTCACCGCGTCGGGCACGTCGGGGCGTATCGGGTCGCTTATCGCCGTTACGGCCTGGAACTTCAGTTTCTTGCCCTGGGCTATGGCGCCGAGGTCAACCTGTTCGCTGCCGTCAAGCTCGCGGCATGCGAAGGCCAGCGTGCGCATGGCCTGGTTTTGGTATCCTGTGAGCCGTTGGCTTATCTCCTTGCGCTCAACGTCGTCAAGGTCGCACATCGAGGCCACTATTTCGGGCGCGCCCTTTACCATAAGCATGCGCCTTGCCCCCACCCTTCCGACGGTTGCCATGTATTTCCTTTCGGTAGAGAACGGCAGCTGCGCCTCGATGTCCTCTTCCTTCCTGAGCGCCTTATAGTCAACGCCGTTCTTGTCGAGCCACAGCAGCAGGGCTATCTCGGTAGGGTTGCCGATGCCCTTGCCGCCCTCGGCGTCTAAATGGGCGGTGGTGTTCAGCGCTATCGACGAGCGGAAGAGCGCGTCGTCGGAGCCGTATTGCTGCATCTCGGCCACTTGCATCTTGTTCTGCGTCAGGGTGCCCGTCTTGTCGGTGCATATCACCGTAACGGCGCCCATCGTCTCGCAGGCGTGCAGCTTGCGCACGAGGTTGTTGTTCTTAAGCATGCGCCTCATGTTGAGCGCGAGGCTGAGCGTAACGGCCATAGGCATGCCCTCGGGCACGGCCATCACTATCAGCGTGACGGCCATCATGAAGTATTGCAGCACGGTTTCGGCCATGCGCAGGTAGTCGGTAGAGGCCCAGATGCCGTGGGCGTCGACCACGATGTCGCGCGTAAGGAATATCACGAAGGCGGCCACGGATATGCCGATGCCGAACTTGCTGATGAGCTTTGCCAACTTGTCAAGCTGTATGTTGAGCGGCGTCTTCACGGATGTTATCTCCGTGCTGGCGCGCGACACCTTGCCTATCTCCGTGGCGTCGCCCACTTCGGTAACCTGGAACGAGCCGCGGCCGTTCATCACCATCGTGCTGCGCAGCACCTTCGACGAGGGGTAAGTGGCCTCCTTGTCGTTCTTCGCCGGGTCGGCGTGCTTAGTGATGATAGGCTCGCCCGTGAGCGACGACTCGTCTATCTGCAGGTCGGTCGACTCTATCAGCGTGCCGTCGGCCGGTATCTCGTCGCCCACCTCGATTATTACGACGTCGCCTACGACTACGTCCTTACGCGGAATCTCGACCACCTTGCCGTCGCGGCGCACCTTGACGGGCGACTCCTCGCCGAGCGCCGTGAGCACGTTGAACTTCTTCGCAGCGTCCATCTCGAACCAGAAGCCTATCGTAGTGGCCAGTATGATGGCCAAGATGATGCCGA
Organism: uncultured Prevotella sp.; assembly: GCA_944319945.1. Classification (GTDB taxonomy): domain Bacteria; phylum Bacteroidota; class Bacteroidia; order Bacteroidales; family Bacteroidaceae; genus Prevotella. The sequence continues at coordinate 826 of CALUFN010000056.1, read as the reverse complement.
TAGTCTCTACGAAGTCGCCGTGGATGGCCGCAAGGGCGAGCGATATTACCGCGGCCACGAGTAAGATTTTGATGATTGGGTCCTTGTATTTGTCAAGGTAGAGTTTCCACAGCGGAGTCCTCTTTGGTGGAGTAAGTGTGTTCTCGCCGTGTTGTCCACGGCTTTTAATGACTTCGTTATCCGTCAATCCCCTCGGATTGCTGAATAACGGATTAATCTCGTTGCTCATTTAAAAATCTAAAAATGATTAAGTTAATACTGCCTGCAAATTTAGCACAAATAGCCGAATTAAGCCCCCGCCGCGCCGCATTATCACGCAATTTTAACGTATCTTTCCATATTTTATGCGCCCCCGTCTTTGTGAAAGGTAACCTTTCACATCCTAAGAGGCTGCCTTTTGCCTCCTAAAAGGTAGCCTTTCGCGCCGCAAAAGGTTACCTTTTGCACGATGTTTTGCCGTCATTTCGTAACGCGTTGGCCCACAGTCGCTTGCGCGCTTCAGTCCTTTGCCTGCGCTAAAGCCTTAATCGCTTGGTCTTCTGACACGGCCGTCCCGCCTTCGTGAGCCTCTTGTCCTGACGCAGCGGGCCGCCTTTCTGTGTGGGCTTGCCGGCCTCCGGCGTATAAGGACAGATGCGTCTTATTCTTATTTTATATGTTTTTAGCACATATTTTTGCCGAAAAATTTGGCGGTTTAAACAAATAACCGTACCTTTGCACCCGAAATCAAGACTTTCACCAAGTCTGATTAGGGCTTTTAGCTCAGTTGGTTAGAGCAACAGACTCATAATCTGGAGGTCCCAGGTTCAAGCCCTGGATGGCCCAC
>CALUFN010000055.1 GCA_944319945.1 uncultured Prevotella sp. | reverse complement strand
AGGGACGACAAATATTTCAAGCTTAGGCTGTTCGCACTGCACGACTCTACCATCCAACAGATTTGCGGATGAACCGCGAAGGCCGTCTTTCGGCGTGCGAAAGGTAACTTTTCAGGCTGCAAAAGGCCACCTTTTGGAGCGTAAAAGGTGGCCTTTCACAACGTGCTGGATATCAGCCTGATAGCCGCACGACCGCGCAACGGTGCGGCCTTAAGGTAAAAAACGCGTGATTTATTTTGTTTTACACTGCAAAAAGCGTAACTTTGCAACATATTATAATTAGGTAAACTTAAAGGAAATGGATACACTGAAAAGAGCATTGGCATCTAAACTGTTGAAGATAAAGGCGATAAAGCTGCAGCCCGACAACCCGTTTACGTGGGCTTCGGGGTGGAAGTCGCCGTTCTATTGCGACAACCGCAAGACACTCTCGTTCCCCGACCTGCGCGGTTTCGTAAAGCTGGAGCTGGCACACGCCGTACTCGAGCACTTCCCCGAAGCTACGGCCGTGGCTGGCGTGGCCACGGGAGCCATAGCCCAAGGCGCGCTCGTAGCCGACGAGCTTGGCATGCCCTTCGCCTACGTACGCAGCAAGGCTAAGGACCACGGCATGGGCAACCTCATCGAGGGCGAGCTGCCCGAGGGCGCTAAGGTGGTGGTCGTCGAAGACCTGATATCCACCGGAGGCAGCAGCCTTAAGGCGGTAGAAGCCCTGCGCGCGGCCGGTTTCGAGGTGGTAGGCATGGTGGCCTCTTACACCTACGGCTTCCCCGTGGCGCAGAAGGCGTTCGAGGACGCCGGCGTGAAGCTCGTCACCCTGACCGATTACGAGCACGTAGTGGCTGAGGCCGTGGCTACGGGCTACATCTCGGAGAAGGACGTAGAGCTGCTGCACGAGTGGCGCAAGGACCCTGCGAATTGGATGAAGTAAACAAGCAGACGAGTTGGCAAGCTGATAAGTTTACGAGCTGACAAGCAGGCAAGGAGATTTGTCTTGAATGTTTTCTGACGATTCTCGTCAACGAGGGCGAATCTCCTTGTCTGCTTGTCAACTCGTCAGCTAAAAAATAAATAAAAATGAGCAAATACGAAAGCGGCGTGAAGCAAATACCGCATCCGCAAGAGGCGGTCTACAATGCGCTGAGCGACCTTAACAACATAGAGAGAGTGAAAGACCGCATACCGGCGGGACAGATACAAGACTTGACTTTCGACCAAGACACGGTGAGCATAAGCGTGCCGCCCGTAGGCAGCATAAAGCTCAGGATAATAGAGCGAGAGGAACCGAAGTGCATTAAGTTTGAGACGGAAAACTCGCCCGTGCCGTTCAACATGTGGATACAGCTGCTGCCCGTAACCGACGACTCGTGCAAGATGCGCGTGACGGTGAAGGCCGACATCCCCGTGTTCCTCAAACCGATGATAGGCGGCAAGCTGCAAGACGGCGTAGACAAGATAGCCGACGCGCTGGCCATGCTGCCGTATTAAAGATACGACCCACCCCAATCCTCGGGAAGGCCGGGGAGAGTGTCAGTAAAACAATATCAATCATGTCATCAAAACTTTGGGAAAAGAATTTCGAGATTAACAAGGAGATAGAACGCTTCACCGTAGGGCGCGACCGCGAGATGGACATGTATCTGGCTAAGTACGACGTGCTGGGCAGCATGGCCCATATCGCCATGCTCGAGTCCATCGGACTGCTTGGGAAGGACGAGCTGGAACAGCTCACCGCCGAGCTGAAGCGCATCTATGCCGCCTGCGAAAGCGGAGAGTTCGTAATAGAGGACGGCGTTGAAGACGTCCATTCGCAAGTAGAGCTGATGCTTACGAGGCGGCTCGGCGACATGGGCAAGAAGATACACAGCGGCCGTTCGCGCAACGACCAAGTGATGGTGGACCTTAAGCTCTTCATCCGCAACGAGATTAGGGAGACCGTGACGCTCGTTAAGGAGCTGTTCGACGAGCTCCTGCAGAAGAGCGAACAGTATAAGGACGTGCTCATGCCCGGCTACACCCACCTGCAGGTGGCCATGCCAAGCTCGTTCGGCCTGTGGTTCGGCGCCTACGCCGAGAACCTTGCCGACGACATGCTCTTCCTGCAGGCGGCGTGGCGCATGGCCAACCGCAACCCCCTGGGCAGTGCGGCTGGCTACGGCTCGTCGTTTCCGCTCAACCGCACGATGACGACCGAGCTGCTAGGCTTCGACACGATGAACTACAACGTGGTGTACGCACAGATGGGCCGGGGCAAGACCGAGCGCAACACGTCCTTCGCCCTTGCGTCGGTTGCAGGCACGCTGGCCAAGATGGCGTTTGACGCCTGCCTGTTCAACAGCCAGAACTTCTCGTTCGTCCGCCTGCCGAAAGAGTGCACCACGGGCAGCAGCATCATGCCTCACAAGAAGAATCCCGACGTGTTCGAGCTGATACGCGCCAAATGTAACAAACTGCAGGCACTGCCCGTGCAGGTCACGATGATAATGAACAACCTGCCATCGGGCTACTTCCGAGACCTTCAGATCATAAAGGAGGAGTTTCTGCCCGCCTTCGGCGAACTGAAAGACTGCCTGCGCATGGCCGCCTACATAATCAACAAGATAGAGGTGAACGAGCACATCCTCGACGACCCGAAGTATGACCTGATGTTCTCCGTAGAAGAGGTGAACCGCCTCGCGGCCTCGGGCATGCCCTTCCGCGACGCTTACAAGAAGGTGGGGCTCGACATCGAGGCCGGCCGCTTCACCCCCGACAAGGGCATACACCACACGCATGAAGGCTCCATAGGCAACCTCTGCAACGACAAGATAGCCGCCCTGATGGACGGCATCATCGCCGGTTTCACGTTCGACAGGGTAGAGCAGGCCGAAAAGAAACTCCTAAAATAAGGCCATTTTGCCAATTTGGCTCATTGGCCTAATCGGCCTAATAAGACAACAAGATGAAACGATACACCTATTATATAATAGCACTGCTGGCGCTGCTCTCCTCGTGCACCAACGCCGAGTTTGAGTTCAGCGGTTACCCGTGCTACTTCGTATTCAACAACTCGGCAAGCCAAAGCCCAGCCCTTGCCTCGGCCACCAACCCCGCCTCACCGGGCATATTCTGCAAGATAACCCTTGCCGATGCTACCCACTTCGGCTTTCAGACCAATCAAGGACTGTCTGACCGCGTGGCCATGACCGCCATAGACCAGCAACGCGACATAACGCTCGGCGTGTATAACGGCACGGGCATCATCGTAGGCTACGGCAACCTAAGCACTCCGGCCGTGTTCTACGCCTACGACAGCCAGTGCCCCAACTGCTTCGGCAACTCCAACCTGCCGCGCTACGCGCTCACGATGCACACCGACGGCACGGCCGAATGCAGCAGCTGCCACCGGATATACGACATGAACAACGACGGACTCGTAATAAGCGGAGATGCGGGCGAAAAACTGATACGCTATCATGCAAATGCCTCCAACGGAGTAGTTTCAGTTATAAATTGACATGTTGAAGTATTAAAATGTGTGAATTAATTTGCATTTTCGAGAAATAGGTATATCTTTGCATTACTTTTTAAGCGGCAATAGCTCAGTTGGTAGAGCGCGACCTTGCCAAGGTCGAGGTCGCGGGTCCGAGTCCCGTTTGCCGCTCAAGGATGCCGCAATGGTGGAATTGGTAGACACGAGGGACTTAAAATCCCTTGGCCAGTAATGGCTGTGCGGGTTCGAGTCCCGCTCGCGGCACAATCATCTAAAACCTTTCATATATGAAGAAAAATCTTATCTTATTCTTATCGGCGGCTTCAGTGCTCGCGCTGTCGTCGTGCTCATCGAAGCTCGGTGAGCTTTCAGCCGACAATTTCAAAGTTACGCCCAATCCCCTTGAGTCGAGAGGCGGTGAGGTTGCCGTAACAATCAACGGTACGTTCCCCGAGAAGTACCTGAAGAAGAAGGCCGTGATAACTGTGGTTCCCGAATTGCGCTACGGCGACGGCCAGGCCGCACAGGGCCAGGCTGCTACGTTCCAGGGAGAGAAGGTGGAAGGCAACGACCAGACCATTTCCTACAAGATGGGAGGCAACTACACTATGAAGGCTAATTATAAGTATGTGCCCGAAATGCATAAGAGCGACCTCTACATGACTTTCGACGCCTACGTAGGCAAGAAAAAGAAGAAGGTGGAAGTACCCGCAGTTAAGGTTGCAGACGGCGTTATCGCCACGTCTGAGCTTTACAGGAACACTCTTGTAGGCAGCGGCGCATGCATCGCTCCCGATACGTTCCAGCGCGTTCGCGCACAGAGGCTCGGCGCACAGATCAAGTTCCTCATCAACCAGGCCAACATCCGCAAGAGCGAGCTTAAGAGCAACTCTGTGACCGAGTTCGTCAACATGCTCAAGAAGATCAACGAGGATAGCGAAAAGCTCAACTTCAAGAACGTGGAAGTACTCGCTTACGCTTCTCCCGACGGCGCGCTCGACTTCAACGACAAGCTCGCAAGCAAGCGTCAGAACGTATCTGTAAACTATGCAGAGAAGCAGCTCAAGTCTGCCGAGCTTGAAGGCGACGTTACCGGCAAGTACACCGCCGAGGACTGGGAAGGCTTCCAGCAGCTCGTTGCGGCTTCTGACATCCAAGACAAGGACGTTATCCTCCGCGTGCTCTCAATGTATCAGGATCCCGAAGAGCGCGAGCAGCAGATCCGCAACATGTCGGCCGGCTTCCGCGAGCTTGCAGACGGCATTCTGCCGCAGCTCCGCCGTGCACGCCTCTTCATCAACTACGAGCTGATAGGACGTAGCGACCAGCAGATTAAGGACCAGTATAAGGCTGACGCTTCACAGCTGAGCATCGACGAAATACTTTACGCAGCTACTCTTGAGAGCAACGTTGACGCACAGGAGGCAATCTATAAGAAGGCCATCGAGGTTTATCCCAATGACTACCGCGCTTACAACAACGTTGCTGCAATAGAGTTTGCAAAGGGCAACGACGCAGAGGCTAAGAGCTATCTCGACAAGGCTCTCAGCGTAAACGGCAGCGCAGCAGAGACTAACGCCAACCTCGGCTTGCTGGCTCTGAAGAACGGCAACGTAAGCGAGGCTGAAGGCTATATCGCTAAGGGCAACACCGTAGCTGACTATAACAAGGTGCTCGGCTCACTCAACCTCGCTAAAGGCGACTACGCTACGGCTGAGCAGAACCTGAAGGGAATCAACTGCAACACGACGGCTTTGGCACAAATTCTTAACAAGAACTACGCCGGAGCAGCCAACACTCTGAACAGCATTGAGAACAAGGATGCCATGACAGACTATCTGCAGGCTATCCTCAGCGCACGTCAGGGCAACAATTCGGCAGCTTCTTCTTACCTGAAGAGCGCTCTGCAGAAGGATCCTTCACTCTCTACTTACGCAAACAACGACCTTGAGCTGTCAAACGTCAGCAAATAAACCAAGCTGACGCATGAAGCGGCTTATATACATCTTTACGCTCACCCTGATTCTGGTTTCCTGCGGTTCGCGCAGCGGTTACTTCGGTTTTGAAGGCCGGCTACTCAACCTGAATCAGGGTGAGTTTTATGTTTACAGCACCGACGGCGTGTTTGACGGAGTCGACACGATAAAAGTGGAAGGCGGACGTTTCACATTTGAAACTCCGTGCAGGGAGAGCGGTACGCTCGTAATTATCTTCCCCAACTTCTCCGAGCAGCCGGTATTCGCCGAGCCTGGCAAGTCTGTAACGATAAAAGGCGACGCCTCACACCTTAAGGAAATAGAAATAGAAGGCACAGACGAGAACAAGCTGATGAACGGATTCCGCCAGCAGATAGCTAAGGCCTCGCCGCCAGAGGTTACAAAGTATGCCGCACAGTTCATAAAGAACAACCCGCAATCGCTCGCAAGCGTGTATGTGCTGAGCAAATACTTCATCACTGCGCCCGATGCCGACATGGAACAAGCCGCCCGATTGGCCCAAGCGATACGCAAGGCACAGCCCAAAAACGGCAACGTGGCTCGCATACTGCGCTACCTTGACGCGAAAAAGCGGTGCGCAATCGGCGGCCGGATACCGATCTTCTCGACTAAGGACATATACGGCAATAACGTCTCGGATGCCGACCTGCGCGGTAAGGTGTCGGTGGTCTATACGTGGGCTGACTGGAATTACGACAGTAGGAACCTGCGTGACAGACTCTTCAAACTGCAAGAGGAATACGGCAACAAGCTCGCCGTATTAGGCATCAGTCTCGACGCAAGCAAGCAAAGGTGTAAGCAGATGTTGCGCAACGACTCAACGGCGGCAATGACCGTATGCGACCAAAATATGTTCGACAGCCCGCTGCTTGAGCAATTCTCGTTCGGCGCAATATCCGAAAACGTATTATTCAACGCTCAAGGCCGAGTGCTTGAGCGCAATTTGAAGGCCGACGAAATAGAATCCAAACTCAAAGTCTTACTTAACTGACACTTAACAGGCATACGTCATGTTAGTCAAAACATACTGCGCAGCGGTCAACGGCCTGCAAGTAACTACCGTCACGGTGGAAGTTAGCGTGACTAAGGGCGTGATGTTCCACCTCACGGGGCTTGCCGACACTGCCGTGAGGGAGAGCCGCGACCGCATAATCGCTGCGCTTAAGAACAACGGCATAAAGCTGCCTGTGGTCGACACGACGATAAACATGGCACCGGCCGACCTGCGCAAGGAGGGCAGCGGCTACGACCTGCCCATAGCCATCGGCATTCTTGCGGCGCTCGGGAAGGTGAAAACAGACCATCTCTCGGAATATATGCTCATGGGAGAGTTGGGCCTCGACGGCAACATCCAGTCGATACGGGGTGCCTTGCCGATAGCGATAACGGCGCGTAAGGAGGAGTTTAAGGGCCTGATAGTGCCGAAACAAAACATTCGCGAGGCTGCCGTGGTCAACAAGCTGAAGGTCTACGGCATGACAAACCTGCTTGACGTGGTGCGGTTTCTCAACGGTGAAGAAGATTACCAACCAACCATTATCGACACCCGCCGCGAGTTTTACGAACAGCAAAGCAACTTCGATCTTGACTTCGCCGACGTGCGCGGCCAAGACAACGTAAAGCGTGCAATGGAAGTGGCGGCCGCCGGAGGGCATAATATGATAATGATAGGCCCGCCTGGAAGCGGCAAGTCGATGATGGCTAAGCGTCTTCCCTCCATACTGCCGCCGCTCTCGCTGGCCGAAAGTCTTGAAACCACGCAGATACATTCAGTGGCCGGAAAGCTCGGCAGCAATATGTCGCTGATATCCCAACGGCCGTTTCGCGCTCCCCATCACACCATCTCTCAAGTGGCATTAGTTGGCGGAGGTGTCAATCCGCAGCCCGGTGAAATATCGCTGGCGCACAACGGAGTGCTGTTCGCCGACGAGCTGCCGGAATTTAATAAGTCGACACTTGAGGTGCTACGCCAACCGCTGGAAGACCGCAAGATCACCATATCGCGCGCTAAATACACCGTTGAATACCCTTGCTCGTTCATGTTCGTGGCGTCGATGAACCCTTGTCCCTGCGGATATTATAACGACCCTACCCACAAGTGCGTGTGTACGCCGGGCCAGATACAGCGCTATTTGAACAAGATAAGCGGTCCGTTGCTCGACCGCATTGACATACAGATTGAAATAACGCCCGTGCCATTCAATGACATATCGCAATCTGCCCAGGGCGAAAGTAGCGCCGACATACGCCAAAGGGTGATAGCCGCCAGGCAGATACAGGAGCAACGCTTCAAGGAGCATCGCGGAATACACTGCAACGCGCAGATGACCGAGCGCATGATACACCAGTACGCCGAGCCCGACGAAGCCGGCATCAGCCTGCTGCGCACGGCTATGGAGCGCCTAAACCTGTCGGCCCGGGCATACAACCGCATACTGAAAGTGGCTCGAACGATAGCCGACCTCGAGGCTTCGCCCGACGTAAAGCCGCAACACTTGGCCGAAGCGATAAGCTACCGCAACCTCGACCGTGGCGACTGGGCGGAAAGATGAAAACTTATTGAATTAAGAGTTAAGAATTAAGAAAATATGCATTGAAACATATTGTCAAACGGCAACAATGCATATTTTCTTAATTCTTTATTCGTCAAAGCAGTTTTTTTGCAAAATACCTTACGGGATACCACACCGAGACGAAACCCACGGCTACAACCGTAAGGAACACTATCACGATGTCTTCAGGGTGTACGCTTACGGGATAAGCGTCTACAACGAACGAGCCGCTGCTTTGTCCGAGCGACACAAGGCCGTATGTCTGCTGCAGCCAGCACAGCAACAGGCCGAGCAATATGCCGGCCACGGCGCCTATCGCTGAAATCATTCTGCCCTCGAACAGGAAGATGCGCGTAATCTGCTTGTCCGTCGCACCCATGTTGCGCAGCGTCACCACGTCGTTCTTCTTGTCTATTATCAGCATAGAGAGCGAGCCTATTATGTTGAAGCAGGCCACGGCCAGTATGAACGTAAGGAAGATGTAGGCAATGAACTTCTCTATCTTCATTATCTTAAACGTGTCGGCCTGCTGCTCCAGGCGGTCGAGCACGAGATACTTGTCGCCGGCTATCCGTCTCATCTCTTTCTTCACCGCATCGATGTCAGACCCCGGCTTCAGCCTCAGTTCGAGTTGCGACAGCATGCCCTGCTGCCCGAACAGGTTGCGGGCGAATGCTATCGAGGTAAGCACGTAGTTGCGGTCATAGCGGCCGTTCCCAACCGAGAACACCACGCCCGGCGAGATAAGCGAGTCTTCCACGAAGCCACCTTCAGGGTTCATCATGTCCAGCTGTCCCTCCCTTTGGGGGGCGTAGATCTTGAGGTAGCCGTCCCAGTCGGCGGTCATACCGAGATTGGCGGCCAAGCGTATGCCCACGGTGCCGAACTGCAAGTTGGCAGCATGGAGCGTAAACTCCCCGTCGCCGTAGAGTATCTCGTTGATATGCGTCAGCTGGTCGAAGTTGTCGTCAACGCCCTTTACCATCACCATCTCCTGGTTGCCCCGGTAAATGGCCAGTGCTTGGTCTTCCACGCTCTCCGTGGCCACGTCCACCTCGGGCAGCGTGCGTATCTTCGTCAGCACGGGGTCGTCGGCCGGAGCAGTCTTCCCTTTGGCCGGCACCACCTCAATCTGCGGGTCGAACGCCGTAAGAAACGATGCCACGAGGTCGTGGAAGCCGTTGAACACGCTCAGCGTCACCACCAGGGCCATCGTTGCCACGGCCACGCCTACGGCGCTAATGCCGCTGATGAGGTTGATTACGTGTGTGCTCTTCTTCGAGAACAGATATCGGCGGGCTATGTAAAACGGGAAGTTCATTTCTTCAGCAGCTCGTCAATATGCGCGATGTAGTCAAGCGAATCGTCTACGAAGAAGCGCAGTTCGGGTATTATCCTCAGCTGGTTGCGCACGCGCGTGCCCAGCTCGTAGCGTATGGTCTTCTCGTTAGCCGTGATGTTCTTTATCAGTTCGTCTGCCTTCTCTGATGGGAATATGCTCAGGTAGGCTGTGCAGATGCTCAGGTCAGGACTTATGCGGCAGCGTGTCACGCTGACCATAACCCCGCGCATCGAGCGCGTCTGCGACTGGAATATCAGGCTGAGCTCCTTCTGCAGCAGCCTTGCTATGCGGTTTTGTCTTGTTTCCTGCATTTTATCTTAATGTTAATTTATTTGTTGGAGTAATGCTTCAGGTAAGGAGATGTGGCCCGTTAGCTCGACGCGGCCGAAAAATATCCGCCAAGTCTTTTAGCCTCGTAAGCCTCATGTCTTAACAATGTGCAAACTTACACATTTTTTACGACATTGCGAACTTATGCCGTAGATTTTTCTGTTTCCGCCGCCTTATGTCACATAAGTCGGTCTCTCGGCGTGCGAAATGACGTGTCTTTTTATCTTTAAGGATACAAAAAAACCGCTGAAATAGCCTGTATTTCAGCGGATTTCATGATTTTCAATTGTTTCTTTGTGGTACCACCAGGAATCGAACTATTCCTCCAAGTGGCTGAATATCTTTGATTTATGATTCAGCAAGTAGTATAATCTCCCGCTATTGCTCCACCGGATTGTTGCAGCGTTCTGCGTCAGATTGCGTGGAGGTTTCCTTTATTGACTACAAATATACAACTTTCTTTTGAAAGTCAGGCATGTAATCATGAAAACTTCTCCACCTTGGTTCAAAATCCTTTTTGGACTTCCCAATGACCACCTTTATCCGGTCCTACACGCTTAATTGTTCCTTTCTCTTGAAGTGAAGCTAATCGCCTTTTCACACTGCTGTCATGTAGTCCCAATCGACCAGAAATCTCTTTTCTTGAAATGTAGGGATTCTCTTTAAGAAGTTCAATAATAGCATCTTCCTGTTTGCTTTGGTCGCTTTCTGGTCGCTTTCTGGTCGTTTTCTGGTCACTCTTTTGGGTCGTTTCTGGCCCGCTTTGAATAATAGCTCTTTCCGGATACTCAAACTTGAATGTTGTCCAGATACCCGAAGCGTCATAGCGGAAGTCCGGCGTGGAGAATCCGTCATTCTTACAAGCCGTGATAATGCGCTCAATACCGCGTCCCCATGCTTCAATCTCACCTACACGGAAGAACGTATTGGCAATATCCGGGTTGTAAGGCATGCTTCGATGTGAGGACAATAAGGTTTCCACCGTCCATCCTTCGGGCAATACTCCACCGTTTATTATCTCCAGCTTGTTTTCATACACGCGGATTTGGATGGGAGAAGGTTCTGCATAATCTTTGTTGATGCAAGCATTCAATAACGCTTCACG
>CALUFN010000054.1 GCA_944319945.1 uncultured Prevotella sp. | reverse complement strand
GACGACAAATATTTCAAGCTTAGGCTGTTCGCACTGCACGACTCTACCATCCAACAGATTTGCGGATGAACCCCTTTTACAAAAGCACCGACAAAATAAAGCCCCGCAAGGACACTCATGCGGCATCCCTGCGGGGCTTATACGGTAGGCGCAGTAGCGCGTCACTTCACTTCCCAAGTGTCGTTAGTCTCGAGCAGCTCCATGAAGTTATGATACTTCTTCTTAGCCTTCACCTCCTCTATCTGCTCGCTCACGGCTGCCTCGTAAGTAGGAGCCTCGACGTCGCGGATAACGCCCAACGCCACGGGGAAACCGTGCTCGTTGTCCATCATGGCGAGTTTCAGCTGCAAGGTGTTGTCCATGCAGTGGGCGTCGTGTACGAGAATGTCCTTCTCAGTCACGCCGTTCTCGCCGAGCTTCACCACCTTAAGGCCGAAGCCTTCCTGCATGAGGCCGTACTCGTTGTTCTCACCGAAGAGCAGCGGCTGGCCGTGGCGCACGTAGATGGCGTTCTTAGCGCGGCCTTCCTTCTTGTATATGGCGTCGTAGCAGCCATTGTTGAAGATCACGCAATTCTGCAGAATCTCGCACACCGAGGCACCCTTGTGCTTATAGGCGGCCTTCAGTATCTCCACCGTACCCTCGGCGTCTGTGGCCACGGCGCGCGCGAAGAAGTGGCCCCTTGCACCGAAGCAAAGCTCTGCCGGCAGGAACGGGTCCTCCACCGTGCCGTAAGGCGACGACTTGCTGACGAAGCCGCGCGGCGACGTAGGCGAATACTGCCCCTTAGTCAAACCGTAGATACGGTTGTTGAGCAGTATCATGTTGATGTCGATGTTGCGGCGCATGGCGTGGATAAAGTGGTTTCCGCCGATGGCGAGGCCGTCGCCGTCGCCGCTTATCTGCCATACCGTAAGGTTCGGATTGGCAACTTTGGCACCCGTGGCTATGGCCGCCGCGCGCCCATGTATGGTCTGCATGGCGTAAGTGCTGACATAATACGGCAGACGGCTCGAGCAGCCTATGCCTGAGATAACGGCTGTCTGGTAAGGCGGCACGCCTATTTCCGCCATCGCCTTGTGAAGCGAAGCCAAGAAGAAATGGTCTCCGCAACCGGGACACCAGCGTGGTTGTCCCTTCTTATAGTCTTGAGCGGTGTAACTCATTGCTTATATATTTTAAGGATATTGGGATGTCAGAGTGGCTAAGTATTTTTAATGTCATGCCTCTGCCGCCCGCCCGATATCATCAGGCGAATATGACAATTACTGTCAATACGCATAGCGTGGGCCTTGAATGCATTTGTACTTACTCATTTACTCCTATTCTCCTTTACTCCTGATTAAACTCTTAACTCTTAATTATTTTAGTGAACGCCTTTACGAGTTCAGCCACAACGAAGGGCTGGCCCTTTACTTGGTTGAACTGATAGGGCGCAAAGTTGTCGACCTTCATGCGCAGGTAGCCGGCGAACTGGCCGAGGTTTTGCTCGGCTACGACCACCTTCTTATATTTAGTAAGCACGTGGGCGGTGTTCTTCGGCAGAGGGTTGATATAACTGAAGTGTGCCAGCGCAACCTTGTGGCCCATCTCCCTGAGCGCCGACATGGCCGAATACAGGTGGCCGAACGTGCCTCCGAAGCCTACGATGAGCAGGTCGGCGTCGTCGGCGTCGCCCATTACCTCAACGTCGGGCACGGGTATCTTGAACACTTTCATCGCACGCAGGCGGCACATCTTGTCGTGGTTCTCGGGGTCGGTGGATATCGCTCCGGTGCGTCCGTCTTTCTCCAGGCCGCCCAGTATGTGCTCGTAGCCCTCCTGTCCGGGTATCGCCCAAAAGCGTGCGCCAGTCTCCGGGTCGCGCTGATACGGCGTGTAGTGGCCTTTCTGTTCGGGAGTGACGTAGTGCGGGCGTATCTCCGGCAGTTCGTCGATGTTAGGCAGCTTCCATGCGCCCGAGCCGTTGGCAACGAAGGCGTCTGTAAGCAGCACCACGGGGGTGAGGTGCTCGAGGGCGATCTTGGCCGCCGTGTACACTGCGTCGAAGCAGTTGGTGGGGCTTGTAGCGGCTATCACGGGCATGGGCGACTCGCCGTTGCGGCCGAAGAGGGCCTGCAACAAGTCGGTCTGCTCGCTCTTGGTAGGCAGACCGGTCGACGGTCCGCCACGCTGCACGTCGATGACGACGAGCGGCAGCTCGTCGATCACGGCCAGGTTCATGGCCTCCGACTTGAGGCATATACCGGGACCCGAGGTCGACGTTGCGGCCAGTGCCCCGGCGAACGACGCTCCTATGGCGCTTGCGCAGCCCGATATCTCGTCTTCACACTGCACGGTCACCACTCCGAGCGACTTGTGCTTGGCCAGCTCGTGCAGTATGTCTGTGGCAGGAGTGATGGGGTAAGAACCCAGGTATAGCTTCAGTCCGGCCTTCTCGGCTGCGGCTATCAGGCCGTAGGCGGTGGCCTTGTTGCCGGTGATGTCCATGTAGCGGCCCTTCACCTTGTTCTTCGAGTCTATGCGGTACGTGGCCGGCACGCTGGCGTGCACGTTGTGTCCGTAGTCATAACCGGCGTTTACCACCTTGATGTTGTTCTCGGCCACGGCGGGCTTCTTGTCGAACTTCTCGCGCAGGAAGGCCTCAACGTAGCTTATGTCACGGTTGAACAGCCAGCACACTATGCCGAGCGCGAACATGTTGCGGCATTTCAGCACGGCCTTGTTGTCCATGCCGCTGTCGGCAAGGCAGTCTTTCACCATCTGCGTAATGGGGCAGGCTACCACGCGGTCGGGGTCGATGCCCATCTCCTCGAGATAGTCTTGCGTCTTGAACTCAGCCCTCTCAAGGTCTTTCGGACCGAAGCTGTCGGTGTCGATGATGATCGTAGCCTGCGGCTTGGCAAACCTGTACTGAGTCTTCAGCGCGGCGGCGTTCATCGCCACGAGCACGTCGCACTGGTCGCCCGGCGTATAGGCGCGACCGCTGGCGATGTGGACTTGGAATCCCGATACGCCCGTAAGCGAGCCTTGCGGGGCGCGGATGTCCGCCGGATAGTCGGGGAACGTGGAGATTCCGTTACCTACCGTAGCCGATACCGTCGAGAAAATGTTTCCCGCCAGCTGCATTCCGTCGCCCGAGTCGCCCGAGAAACGTACTACGACATCGTCTAATTGCTTTACTTCCAATTCTTCTGCCATAAATCAAAGTATTTTTAGCTTTAGATTATTTTATGTCTGCTTCTCATATTGCAAGAGCCTCTGCGCCCAAAGGTTAACCTGAGGTTTCAAGCTGCGGCGGCGTAGCCGCTCTTGCATTTTGCAAAGGTCGGAAAGATAATTGAATTATCAAAATGTTTTCTAATAAATATTTATATGTGTCAGGTTTACACGGTTCGTAACACGATGGCGAATTATCGACGTAACATACTGATACACACGATATTATAAAAGGTTACCTTTTGTAAGCCAAAAGGTAGCCTTTCAGCCTGCGAAAGGTAACCTTTTACGCTGCGAAAGGCGTCTTTCGGAAAACACGGGCAATCGCTTTGCCGTCTCGCCGAAAAGCGTTACCTTTGCCATTAACGCGCCAGAGCCGCTTGTCGGCGGCGGCCCTATCGTGCGGAAAGCCGACGGATGCAGCTCGCGCGCGAACATATTATAATATATAAAATTAAGGGAAATGAAGATTTTTGCAGTCGGGATGAACTACATCCTGCACAATAAAGAGCTTGACGGCACGTTATATAAACCGGAAGAGCCTGTGATTTTCACTAAGGCCGACTCGTCACTGCTGAGAGACGGCAAACCGTTTTTCCTGCCTGACGACTTGGGGCGCATCGAGTACGAAGCCGAGCTCGTGGTGCGCATCTGCCGCTTGGGCAAGAGCATCCCCGTAAGGTTCGCCCACAGGTATTACGACGCGGTGACCGTAGGCGTAGACTTCACAGCGCGCGAGCTGCAGCGCAAGCTGCGCGCGGAGGGCAAGCCGTGGGACCTGTGCAAGAGTTTCGACGGGGCGGCCGTCGTCGGCCAATGGGTGGACAAGGCCCTGCTGCCCGACGTGGGCGCGCTGCGCTTCCGCCTCGACGTTAACGGACGGACGGCACAGGAAGGTTGCTCGGCCGACATGCTCTTCAAGATCGACGAACTCATAGCGTACATCAGCCGCTGGTTTACGTTCAAGACGGGCGACCTGCTATACACGGGCACGCCCGCAGGCGTAGGCCCCGTAAGCGTGAACGACCGCCTGACGGGCTGGCTCGAAGACCGCAAAGTATTGGAATTCAACGTTAAATGACAAGAAACACATTCATCCTGCCCCTGCTCGTCCTGATGCTCTCGCTGGCAGGCGAAGCCGCAGGCAAGGCGCAGAAGTTCTTTAACCTGACGGCCGACGAAGTCAGGATAGACAGCGTGCCGCCACTGTTCACCTACTCCGTGCCGCTCGACGGGGCTTGGCAAGACTCGCTCTACACCGTAAGCATAGAATATCCCGAATACCTGGAGATGAGCGAGGCCGACGCCACACGCTACGCCGCCACTGGCGCCGGGCCGCTGCCCGCCGTGCCCGAGGTGACGGCACGCGTAGTGGTTGAGCGCAAGCGGGGCCGGCTGGAGATGGCGTTCGTGCCCTTAGCCCTACACGAAGGCAGGCCGGCCAAGCTCGTCAGCTTCATGCTCGACGTAAAATCGGCCCCCAAGCAGCGCAGCGCAGCCGCGCCGAAGGCGGGCGAAGCCGACACGCCGGCCGGCAGGTACGCCGCCCACTCGGTGCTCGCCACGGGCACATGGGCCAAGATACGCGTGCCGGAGACGGGCGTCTACGAGATAACGAGCACGCTGATACGCCGCGCAGGATTCTCAGACATGAGCAGGGTGAAGGTGTACGGATACGGCGGGGCACTGCAACAAGAGGTGCTCGACGGCGAATACCTAGCCTCGCACGACGACCTTAAGGAAGTGCCGACGTGCACGGTGGACGGCCACAGGCTGTTTTACGCCGTGGGACCGGTGACATGGAGCAGCAACGATGCCGACAAGCGCACGCGCAACCCCTACTCGGACTACGGCTACTACTTCATCACCGAAAGCGACGGCGAACCGCTTACGGTTGACAGCACGGCCTTCGTAGACTCGTTCTACCCCTCGGCCGACGACTATCACATCATACGCGAGATCGACGAATACTCATGGTTCGAGGGCGGACGCAACCTGTTTGAAGACGACCCCGTAAGCGCCGGCGACTCGCGCAGCTACACACTGGAGCCGCCCTCGGGACAGGCCGGCGCACAGACCATATCAATAGGCATAACCTCGGGCCAAGCCTGCTCGGGCGACATATCCGTCAACGGCGACGCCTTAGGCACGTTCAGGCTCACCGGCTTCGGCGAGTACGACCACGGAAAGGAGACCGAACTGACCTTCAGCAGACAATGCACGGGCACCGCCGACACGCTGACCATAACCGTGACGGCCGGCGGCCCCGCCCGCTTAGACTACATATCGGCATGCTACGACACGCCGCGCCCGAGGCCTACGCTGGCCGGACGCTCGTTTCCCGCCGCCGAATACGTATATAACATCACCAACCAAGACCACCACGCCGACCCCCAGGCCGACATGGTGATCATAGTACCCACGTCGACCAAGCTCACCCCACAGGCGCAAAGGCTCAAGGAGTTTCACGAGCAACACGACGGAATGAGGGTCACGATAGTGCCGGCCGACGAGCTGTACAACGAGTTCTCAAGCGGCACGCCCGACGCAAACGCCTACCGAAGGTATCTCAAGATGCTCTACGACCGCGCCGAGACCGAAGCCGACATGCCGTCTTATCTCGTGCTTTTCGGCGACTGCGTATGGGACAACCGCATGAACACGGCCAACTGCAGCGGCCTGAGCCCGGACGACTTCCTGCTGTGCCACGAGAGCGAAAACTCGTTCAGCGACGTCTACTGCTACGTTGACGACGGCTTCTTCTGCTGCCTCGACGACGGCGAAGGCGGCGACCCGCAACGCAGCGACAAGCTCGACGTGGCCGTAGGGCGCTTTCCTGTCCGCACGCCCGAGCAAGCTGAGGTGATGGTAGACAAGCTGATAAGATACGTCGAGAACGACAACGCCGGCAGTTGGCAAAACCTGTTCGTCTTCCTGGGCGACGACGGCAACGACAACCGCCACATGAAAGACGCCGACGAGATGGCCACGCTGACCGAAGAGATCAACCCCTCGTTCCAGGTAGAGCGCATAATGTGGGACGCCTACACGCGCCAAAGCTCGGCCACGGGCAACTCTTACCCCGAAGTAAGCCGTCTGATAAAGCAAAGACAAGAAGCAGGCGCGCTGGTGATAAACTACAGCGGGCACGGACGCACAGACCAAATATCGCACGAAAGGGTGCTCTCGCTTGCCGACTTCGAGGCCTTCAGCAACGAGAACCTGCCCCTGTGGATCACCGCCTCGTGCAACATCATGCCCTTCGACTCGCAACAAGACAACATCGGTGAGACCGCCGTGCTCAACGCTAACGGCGGAGCCGTAGCCTTCTTCGGCACCACGCGCACCGTCTACGTAGACCGCAACAATGCCATCAACAAGGCTTATCTCTCGGCACTGCTCACGCCCGACGCCGAGGGCAACTACGTGTCGATAGGCGAAGCGCAACGGTTGGCCAAGAATTACCTGATAACCCACACCGACCAAAGCGGCAACCTGCTCGACGGAACGGAGAATAAGCTGCAGTATTCCCTGCTCGGCGACCCCGCCCTCGTACTCAACATACCACGTCCCGGAGCGGTGATTGACAGCATAAACGGCGTGGCCGTAGACGGCGAAGACGAGCTGCCGAAAATCTCAGCAGGCTCCATCGTATCGGTGAAGGGGCACGTCGAGGCCGCCGACGGCACCACCGATACCGCCTTCAACGGCGTGGTGACATCGCTTGTGAGGGACGCCGAGCGCCTGATAGTGTGCCGACTGAATGACACTTCGAGCGACGGTGCCGAAGAAGCGTTTGAATACTTCGACCGCAGCACGGTGCTCTTCAACGGCAACGACAGCATTAGGAACGGGCAGTTCAGCTTCTCGTTCGCCGTGCCTAAGGACATAGACTACAGCAATGAGACCGGACTTATCAACGTGATAGCCGTCAACTCAGACACTAACACCACCCTGAACGGATACAACGGCAACTTCACCGTGGGCGGAACGGGTGCCGTAGGCACTGACTCCATAGGCCCGTCGATCTACTGTTACCTCAATTCGCCGACGTTCGCCAACGGCGGCGACGTCAACCCCACTCCCTATTTCGTGGCCGAAATATACGACAAGGACGGACTTAACACCACCGGAAGCGGTATCGGACACGACCTCCTGCTGACGATTGACGGCGAAATGAACCGCACCTACGTGCTGAACGAAAACTTCGAGTACGACTTCGGCAGCTACACCAGGGGACGGACGTATTACAACATACCGGAACTCGAGCCGGGCAAGCACACCCTTCGCTTCAGGGCTTGGGACATAATGAACAACTCTTCGACGGCCGAACTGACGTTCAACGTCGTCAAAGGTCTCGCGCCTAACGTCTTAAGCATAAGCTGCACGGACAATCCGGCACGCACGGGCACCACGTTCATCATCAACCACGACCGCTCGGGGAGCAACCTCGACATAGAGATAGAAGTGTTCGACATCAGCGGCCGCCCGCTATGGAGACACTCCGAAAGCGGCGTATCGACATCCGGGGCCTACACCGTAGACTGGGACCTCACCGCCGACGACGGCGGACGACTGCAAACCGGCATATACGTCTACCGCGTAAAGATGAGCAGCGACGGCAGCAGCATGGTGTCTAAAGCGCAGAAACTCATAGTAATAGGCGGCTGACGCCTTAACGCATGCACGGCGGACTGCCGTATTTGACAAAACATCAACATAACATACAAACAACAAGAAACATGAATTACGGACGTAAGATACTGTTAACAGTGACGCTCATCGCCGCCTCATGCGGCGTGATACGCGCCCAAGAGAAGACCGACATCTTCAATCCCGAGCGCAACTCGGTAACGTCGCAGACCATCGCCCCAGACGCCCGCGCCGCCGGTATGGGCGATGTCGGCGCCGCGACCGACCCCGACGTAAACTCGCAATACTGGAACCCGGCCAAGTATCCGTTCTGCATCAGCCGCGCAGGAGTGGCCGTCAACTACACTCCGTGGCTGCGCCAGCTCGTCAACGACATGGACTTGGCCTATCTTGCGGGCTACTACCGCATCGGGGATTACAGCTCGGTATCGGCCTCGCTGCGCTATTTCTCGCTGGGAGAGGTGATGACTTCGGAAGAGAACGACGGCATGACCATCAACCCCTACGAGATGTCCGTCGACGTGGCTTACTCGCTCATGCTCAGCGAAAAGTTCTCTATAGCCGCGGCGGTAAGGTGGATTTACTCAGACCTTACTTACGACTACACCGACGACACCACGCCGGGAAGCGCCTTCGGTGCCGACCTTGCGTTCTATTACAACGACTACATCATGCTCGGTGAGCGCGAAAGCCAATTAGGAATAGGTCTTAACATAAGCAACATAGGTAGCAAAATCACCTTCGGAGGCGACGACAACAGCGAGTTCATACCTACAAACCTCCGACTGGGAGCGGCCCTCATGGTGCCGATTGACGAGTACAACCGCTTCACCATAGCAGCAGACGCCAACAAACTGCTCGTTCCCACCTACCCCATTCAGGAAGACGGCGAGTCGACCGAAAACTACCAGCAGCGCGTGCAGAAGGATTATTACGACATATCGAGCATCGCCGGCATATTCAAAAGCTTCGGCGACGCCCCCGGAGGCTTCAAGGAAGAGCTTCAGGAGATACGCTGGAGCATCGGCGCAGAGTATGTCTACAACGATAAGTTCTCGCTCCGAGCAGGCTATCACCATGAATCAGAGAACAAGGGTAACCGCAAGTACTTCACGTTCGGAGCCGGTTTCCGCATGAGCGCGTTCTCTCTTGACTGCGGATACGTATGGGCAACGGCGAAGAGCAACCCCCTCGACCAAACGCTCCGCTTCACTCTCGGCTTCGATATGGACGGAATAAAAGACTTGTTTAGGAGGTGATATCCGAACAGTATCAAACAAAATTCCCTAAAATTAATGAGTTATGAGGTCAAGAACCTAAGGCAACGACATTATCGGATTTACGCAGACGACATAAAAAATGCATTACTTAACACCTTAACCTCATAACATCTTAATTTCAAGAAACATAAAAACATAACAGCTATGAATATAAAGATAGGTTTAGGTTTCGACGTTCACCGACTCGTCGAAGGGCGCGACTTATGGCTCGGGGGCATAAAAATCGAGCACAGCATGGGCCTGTTGGGTCACAGCGACGCCGACGTGCTGATCCATGCGATATGCGACGCGCTACTGGGAGCCGCAAACATGAGGGACATAGGCTATCATTTCCCCGACACGGCGGCCGAGACTTTAAACGTGGACAGCAAGATACTGCTGCGTAAGACCGTTGACCTGATTGCGCAAAAAGGATACGTCGTGGGCAACATCGACGCTACGGTATGCGCCGAGAGACCAAAGATAAATCCGCACGTACCGGCAATAAAGGCGTGCCTCGCTAAGGTAATAGGCACCGACGAAGACAATATTTCAATAAAGGCTACCACTACCGAGCGTCTCGGATACACCGGACGCGAAGAAGGCATGAGCGCTTATGCAGTAGCACTAATCGTGAAAGAGTAGCTGTTTTTCAAAAATTAAGGTGGCATTAAGTAGTTAACATTCATTGTGTTTACGACTTAAAGCCACCTTAAATATTTATAAGCATTACCTGATGAACAGCAGTTCGCGGTATTTGGGCAACGTCCACAGCTCGTCGGCCACGATCAGCTCGAGCTTGTCTATCTGATAACGAATTTCTTCCATCTTAGGAGCCACGGTGTCGTGGTAGGCTATCGCCTTCTCGCGTTCGCTCTCCATGCGGTTCGCCACCTTGCGTGCGTTGATGAGTTCCTCCACTCCAGTCTCTATGGCCTGCGTGCGCTCGGCTATCTCCTCGATGAGTTTCATGTTGCGTGCGCACAGTTTTTCGGCCTTGTCGGCGGGGAATATCTGGCGCATGTCCATCACGTTCTTGGCCAGGCGGCTTTGGTAATGCGTGGCCACTGGCACGATGTGGTTCATCGTGATGTCGCCCATCACGCGGGCCTCTATCTGTATGCGCTTGGTGTAAGTGTCCCATTTCACCTCGTTGCGGGCCTCAAGCTCCTTGCGGTTCATCACGTTCATCGACTCAAACATGCTGATAGAGCTTTCGCTCAGGTAGTTGTCGAAGATCACGGGGCAGCTCGTCTCGCAGTCAAGACCGCGCCGCTTGGCCTCCTCCACCCACTCGTCGGAGTAGCCGTTGCCGTCGAAGCGTATCGGCTTACACGTCTTGATGTCGTCGCGCAGCACGTCGATTATGGCGTCGGTCTGGTCGTGTCCCTCGGCGATGAGGGCGTCGACGCGACGCTTGAAGTCAACGAGGGCCTCGGCCACGGCCGTGTTGAGCGCAATCATGGCCGACGCGCAGTTGGCCTCGGAGCCTACGGCGCGGAACTCGAAACGGTTGCCCGTGAAGGCGAACGGCGACGTGCGGTTGCGGTCAGTGTTGTCAATGAGCAGCTCGGGTATCTCGGGTATGTCGAGCTTCATGCCCTGCTTGCCGGCCACGTTGAAGAGGTTGTCCTTATCACAGCTTTCGATGTGGTCGAGCAGTTCGCTCAGCTGCTTGCCGAGGAACGACGAGATGATGGCCGGCGGAGCCTCGTTGGCACCCAGTCGGTGGGCGTTGGTGGCACTCATTATCGAGGCTTTGATCAGTCCGTTGTGGCGATACACGCCCATAAGGGTCTCCACAACGAAGGTGACGAAGCGCAGGTTCTCCTCCGGAGTCTTGCCCGGAGCGTGCAAGAGGACGCCCG
Organism: uncultured Prevotella sp.; assembly: GCA_944319945.1. Classification (GTDB taxonomy): domain Bacteria; phylum Bacteroidota; class Bacteroidia; order Bacteroidales; family Bacteroidaceae; genus Prevotella. The sequence continues at coordinate 352 of CALUFN010000054.1, read as the reverse complement.
TGTCCGTAGACAAGCTCCAGTTGTTGTGCTTGCCCGAACCGTTAATGCCGGCGAAGGGCTTCTCGTGCAGCAGCACGCGGAAACCGTGCTTGCGTGCAACCTTTTTCATTAGTGACATGAGAAGCATGTTATGGTCGTTGGCGATGTTGGTCTCCTCGAATATCGGAGCTATCTCAAACTGGTTGGGAGCCACCTCGTTGTGTCTCGTCTTGCAGGGTATCGACAGCTCGAGGGCCTGTATCTCAAGGTCTTTCATGAAAGCCTGCACGCGGTCTGGGATGGTGCCGAAGTAGTGGTCGTCCATCTGCTGGTTCTTAGCCGAGTCGTGTCCCATGAGCGTGCGGCCCGTCAG
>CALUFN010000053.1 GCA_944319945.1 uncultured Prevotella sp. | reverse complement strand
ATTGTCAACTATAAAGGTACTAAAAATATTCCATTCCCACAACTTTTTTATGCTTTTCTTATGCCGAACTCACGTATGTTTAGGGAAATGCGCCGTAAACGGCAATTGTTGCCAACCGAGGAAAGCGTCGCCATCCTCGAAAGGATGACGAACGGGACGTTGGCTCTTCATGGGGACGACGGTTATCCGTATGCCGTCCCCGTCAGTTATGTGTATGCCGATGGCAAGATATACTTTCACACAGCCGTGAAAGGACACAAGGTGGATGCCATCATGAGTAACGGTAAGGTCTCGTTCTGCGTGGTGGAGCTGGATGAAGTCAAGCCGGCCGAGTTTACCACTTACTTCAGGAGCGTGATAGCCTTCGGCAAAGCTCGTATTTTGGAAAACTTGGACGAAAAACAGTTTGCCTTGCGCTTATTGGCAAACAAGTATTCGCACGGAGAGGCAGGTATGGAGGCTGAGATATCCAAAGGCTTCTCTCATTTGCTGATGGTTGAAATCACGGTTGAGCATTTGACCGGCAAGGAGTCTATAGAGCTGGTCAGGGGAAGAAACGGACGTCCTTGATATGAATAGGCGGCTAACTGGATGATTGCAAGAGGTTTTAGGCATGCTAAGACGCGGGCTTGCAACCATTGGGCGCAAAAAATCTGCATTAGTGATGCAGTAATCTGGCTGTTGCCTTATCATATATTATGATGCCGGCATGTATCGTCGGTTGTATGGATGGACGTAAAACGGTTGGTTGAAGGATGCAAGCGCGGAGACCGCGAGGCGCAGGCCGCGCTTTACGGGGCGTATTCGGGCAGGATGCTTGATGCGCTCAGGCGCGTCGTAGGGCATGACGACGCTGCCGAAGATCTGCTTCACGATGGCTTCATCATCGTTTTTTCGTCCATCGGCACACTGCGCGACGCCTGTAGGTTGGAGTCCTGGATGCGCCGCATTATGACCAACCTCGCCCTGAGATACAAGCAAACGCAGGATAGGGAGCTTCCTATCGAGGCTGCGGCCGGCGTGGCCGATGATGCCGCCGTCGGCAAACCGTATGGCGACGTGTCGTTTGATGACATAATGGAGATGGTCGACCGCTTGCCCGACGGCTATCGCAAGGTGTTTCGCCTGTCTGTGCTCGAAGGGCTGTCGCATGTTGAGATAGCCGAAGTTCTCGGCATAGAGCCTCGCTCGTCGTCGTCGCAGTTAGTGCGTGCGCGGCGCAAGCTGATGGCCATGATAAGTGAGCACCGCGCACGGTTGGGGCTGCTCGCCGTGTTGTTGGCTGCCATGCTCGCCGTAGTCACGCTTCAAGACGATGGCAAACGGCGGTTTGCCGGCATGCCGGAGGGTAACATTTCAAAAGGCACGGCCAAGCAACGTAAGGCGAATAAGGATAAAGGGCCTGCCGTGTTGCGGCATAAAGCGGATGCGGTTGCGGCTTTCGGCAAGTCTGAAGCAGTCGATACGGTGCTTAATGCCTATCAGTCGCTATTGCAAGCCCCGTTGCCCGATGTTCCAAATGATGCATTATCGGCTGCGCTAAGCATCCCTACGGATACGATGTTGTTGCCGATTCCGGCACCTACCGGAGGCGTGATGACTGCAGATGCAGGCATCATGGATGAAGAGGTGCATGCTGCGGAAAATAATAATTGGCTATTCGGCATGAACGCCGTGGCCGAACGGATGTCAGAGAGGCTGCTGCCTACGGTGCTGAGCTTAGTCGGGCAGGGCGTAGGTTCGGCCACAAGGGTCGACATCGAGACGTGGCAGCAGCTGGCGGACTATCTGACTTACGACGTAGGTGACACCGGCGACCCGCTCGAACGCGACGCCTTGCTGCGCATCGCATTGGTGAACGACGGGCGCATATACACACGCCGCAGTTACGACAAGCCCTTGCAGATAGGGCTTAACTTCGGTAAACGTCTGACCGACAGGTGGAACTTGGACTTCGGCCTGCGCCTGACGCGCCACACGACGAACCTGCAAACGGGTGCGTCGGACACTACGAACATAAGCGAACGGCAGCGCACGCTGTTCGTAGGGGTGCCCTTCGGCGCGACATATTCGCTCGTCCGTAAAGGCCGCTTCTCGCTTTACGGTACGGCAGGTGTGGCCTTAGACGTACCGTTCTACGGCAAGTCTGAGCGTAAGTACAACATCGACAACATCGTAGTTTACCGTCGCAGAAGCGCCCTCAGCCTGCCACGCTGGCAGTGGTCGGTAAACGCCGGCGTGGGCGTAAGCTACGACATTGCGCCGAACTTGCAGCTGTATTTCAGCCCGAAGCTGACGTGGTATGTCCCCAACGGCAGCCGCGCTACCGTGCAATGGCACGACAAACCGCTGCAATTCTCGCTGCCCGTAGGGCTGAGGATTGTGTTCAAGTAGGCCAGGAGCAATCTTTCCGTCCGTTCGGTTTATATGAAACATGATGCAGTATATATCCCTTTTCCTTATCATATAAGTAAAAAACAGGAAAAGGAAATGCAAAAAAGACATACTGACCGCCGCCGTTACTTCAGCGAGGAAGCGGCTACGACCGAGAAATATTTCATTCCTTACGTGTCAAGATTCGTTAACCTTGACGGTGCCTCGGTGCTTGAAGTGGGCTGCGGTGAGGGCGGCAACCTGTTGTCTTTTGCCCGGATGGGGTGCAGGGTAGTGGGAGTAGACCTGTCTCCACTGCGCATAGACGAGGCACGTAAGTTCTTTTCGCAAGAAGACGCGGCAGGAACGTTCGTCTGTCAAGACGTGTTCGAATATGCGGGCGACGGCCGCAAGTTCGACCTCATCATGGCTCACGACGTGATAGAGCATATCGGCCGTAAGGTGCGCATGCTCTGCGGACTAAGACGTTTGCTGGCTCCTGGCGGACGGCTGTTCGTAGCTTTTCCGGCTTGGCACATGCCTTTCGGTGGTCATCAGCAGATAGCGCGCAGCCGTGTGCTGTCGCGCCTGCCGTTCGTCCATCTTTTGCCGGGCTGCATGTACGAGCGTGTGTTGAGGCTGTTCGGCGAAGACGAGTTTACCGTCAACGAACTTTTAAGCATACGCCGCACCCGTTGCACCGTCGAAATGTTTGAGAGTGCCGTTGCGCAGGCCGGTTATACGGTTTGCGACAGGCAGCTTTGGCTCGTCAATCCGCATTACGACGTGAAGTTCGGCCTTCGTCCCTTACGGCTTAACCGTCTGCTTTCATCCGTGCCGTATGTTCGGAATTTCGTGTCAACGTCATGCTTTTACGTTATAAAAGATGTTTCCGGCACGGTTTCTTAAGTCAGCGTTTATCCTTAAAGAAGCCCTGCATTAGGCGGCGGCAGTCCTCCTCCAACACCTCGGCGGTAACCGTAGCCTTAGGATGAAGGGCACCGGGAGCGAAGCGGGTGAACCCCCGTTTCTCGTCGGCCGCACCGTAGACCACGCGCCTTATCTGCGCCCAGCCGATGGCTCCGGCGCACATCACGCACGGCTCCACCGTTACGTAGAGCGTGCATTCGGTAAGATACTTACCGCCGAGGCTGTTGGCCGCCGACGTTATCGCTTGCATTTCGGCGTGCGCGGTGACGTCGCAAAGCGTCTCAGTGAGGTTGTGTCCGCGCGAAATCACACGGTCCCTGCACACTATCACGGCACCTATGGGTATCTCGCCGGCGCGCAACGCCTCTTCAGCCTCGGCCAAAGCCTTGCGCATATACAGTTCGTCTTTTTTCAGTTGGTTGTCTTCCATATTCTCACTTATGGCGTTTAATGTGGTGCAAAAATACCACTTTTGGCCTTCACGAGCGGTGGATATTGCGGAAAAGTTGTATTTTTGCATTTATATATACGGTAATGCAGCGCACCGTAAACCACTTAACCTTACGCAGCAACAACCGTATAACCCTAAAAATAGCACAACCGTATAACCTCAGAAAGCCGTATAACCCCCAAAACCGCACAACCCAATAACCGTAAAACCTTAAAAACGTATAACCCAAAATCATGGCAGAACACAACGACCGAGGACGCTGGGGCGAGCAGAAGGCCGCCGAATACCTTGAAAGGTGCGGCCTGCGCATACTCGAACGCGACTGGCGCGACGGCCATCGCGACTTAGACATCGTGGCGATAGACGCCGACCAATTAGTCATAGCGGAAGTGAAGACGAGGCGCAACGACGACGTAATGGCGCCCGAACTTGCCGTAGACGCGCGTAAGATGCGTAATTTGGCCATAGCGGCGGCCAAGTATGTGAAGATGTCGGGCATAGATTTCCCTCTTCGGTTCGACATCGTTACCGTGACGGGAACGGGCGACGGTGACTGCAAGATTAATCACATAGAAGACGCTTTCAATCCGATGATGAGATGACGCCGCCGCAATGCGGCCGGATATAGCGGCCTAACGACTGAAAAAATTATGGAGAACATCAAGATTATAAGGCTTGACGAGACTGACTCAACCAACCGTTTCCTACAAGATTACGGCGGAGAGGAAGGGGCGGTGATGACCATCGCCACGGCCGAACATCAGACAGCGGGGCGCGGACAGGGGCGCAACACATGGGAGAGCGAGGCCGGACGTAACCTTCTGTTCAGCATAAAGACGCGTCTTAAGGCTCTTGCTGCCGGCCGTCAGTTCGTAATGCTCGAGTCCGGGGCGTTGGCCATACTCGACGTCTTGTCAGCATATGCCGACGGATTCACCGTGAAATGGCCCAACGACGTGTATTGGCGCGACAAGAAAATCAGCGGTACGCTGTCTGAATGCACCGTAAACCGTGGCTGTGTGGGCACTTGCATACTGGGCACGGGCATTAACATAAACCAGCAAACGTTCACGAGCGGCGCACCGAACCCCGTTTCGTTAAGCATGATAACGGGGTGCGAAGTAAGCCGCGACGACGTGATGAACTCGTTCTTGACAGCCTTTAAGGGGTATTTGGACAAGGTGAATTCGGGTCGTTACGACGAGATCGACGGGCTGTATGCCGCCTCGCTCTACCGTCGAAATGGTTACCATGCCTACCGCGATGACGAAGGGACGTTCACGGCGGCCATTGAGTCTGTGGCTTCAGACGGCCGGCTGACGCTCAGGCGGCCCGACGGAAGGATGAAGACATATATGTTTAAAGAAGTGGAATATATAATTTAAAGACAATTATGGCAAAGTTTAAACGTATCTTATTAAAGCTCAGCGGCGAAAGTCTCATGGGAAAACAAGGCTTCGGGATTGACCCCGAGCGTCTCTCGGACTACGCACGGCAGATAAAGGAAGTGCACGAAATGGGCGTGCAGATAGGCATCGTGATAGGCGGAGGCAACATCTTCCGCGGCCTAAGCGGTGCAGGCAAGGGCTTCGACCGTGTGAAGGGCGACCAGATGGGCATGTGCGCTACGGTCATCAACTCGCTTGCGCTCAGTTCGGCACTCGGTGCTTTGGACGTGAAAAACAAGGTGCTGACGGCCATCCGCATGGAACCAATCGGCGAGTTTTACTCGAAATGGAAGGCCATAGAGGCAATGGAGGCCGGCTATGTGTGCATATTCAGCGCCGGCACGGGCTCGCCTTACTTCACAACCGACACCGGAAGTTCGTTGCGCGGCATAGAGATAGAGGCCGACGTGATGCTTAAGGGTACGCGCGTTGACGGCATATACACGGCCGACCCGGAGAAAGACCCGACTGCGACGAAGTTCAGCGACATCACTTACGACGAGATCTACACGCGCGGACTGAAGGTGATGGATCTTACGGCCACCACGATGTGTAAGGAAAACAACCTGCCGATATACGTGTTTAACATGGACGTGGTGGGCAACCTGAAGCGCGTAATCGACGGCGAACCTATCGGAACGCTGGTGCACAACTAACCTTACAGAGGGAAAAATGCCTGTTAAGACAAGGCGGCAAACCGCCGGAGCCTGCCCCGATTGTGGCCGGGTGCCGACGGATTGCCGCCTTATTGTTTGCTTATCAAAGCCTTCAACTCACCCCATATTGCAGAATATGGTGACAAGAAGCGGTACTGACACCTCCAACGCTATGCCGTGCATTATGGCTGCGGGCACCATCTCCTTGCCCGAATAGCGGCTTATCGAGGGCAGCATCACGTCCATCGAGTTGATGCCGGCAGCCGAGATGGGAGCCAACCTGCCGAACATACGGGTGAACAGCGGCGCCCCGAGCAGCGACACCACTTCGCGTATGATGTTGGTAAGAAGCGCGAGCGTGCCTAATTCGGTGGCTATCTGAACACCGGCCGACGCCTCCTTAAGTTCGGTGATGAGCACAGACGAGAGCGAATAGTAGGCGAACCCGCTGCCTACGGCTAAGCAGTCGGCCGTGCTCCTGCCCGTAATCAGCAGGCTGGCAAGTACCGAGAAGGCCAACGTGCCGGCTATGGTGAACAGCGGCAGTAGCAAAATCCTGCCCTTCATGCAGCGCAGCATGTCCTTGAGCTTACCGTTTGAGCCTAAGCCCAAGCCCACTTGGAACACTAATGCGTAAAGTATGACCGTGGTAAGTCCGTGCGGCAGCAAGCCTTCGGGTATCGCCCCGCTTGCCCCGAGAGCGGCCCCGAGGCCCAACATGGTCACCACCATGAGCGTGTCTTTCATCTGCGGCCTCCTTTCTTGCTATTCCTTGAAGTCAGTTTGTTGGCAAAATACGATGCCAAAAGGCTGCCGGCCGTGCCGAACAGCGCCAATATGAGGGCATGGACACCGTAGCGTCCGAGATTGCGGGTAAGCTCGCCGTTGGTGCCAATGGTCACTCCGAACACGAAGAGCATGAGCATCACCGTGGCTGATACGCCTTTATCTATGTTTTTCAGCAGCCCGGCGTTTCTGAAGGCGTATCCCGAAGCTATGCCGAGCAGCAGCAATGCAAGTACGTTGAACATGATTCAATAAGTTTGTTTTCTTTGGTTTAACATGTTGGTTTACGGCCGGGCGGCATCTGAGCGCGGCCGATAATAGTCCGGCCCGTGCCTAACGGCATGGGATACGGCAAGTGTCAGCAACGCCGTAGCGTGCGGACAGGGAAAAAGAGAAAGCAAACTTAGATGAATCCGCTGAACCAATGGACATGCACGATAAGGCAGGAGTGCGAAGGGCGGCCCCTCCACGTTCCGCAGCATGGCATGTTATGTTTCATCAGCGTATTCATTAAATATATATCATTATGACCGTTGGCGGAAATGTTTGTGCTCTCCGTGGCAGACGCTTTCGGCTTGTAGCTTTTCGGCGGCTTTTACTTACAGTTTTCACTCGCCTCTTACAAGATTGCAAGAGGTATCCTTTTGTAGTGTAAAAGGCCGTCTTTTAAAAGCTAAAAAGCCATGTATTGAGGGCTGAAATGACTCTGTTTGAAACAGTAATCACCATCATACGGCTAAAAACAATTCCACTGACTGGTTTCATTATCCTAATTACGGGTGCAAAGTTACGAAAAAAAGAGGAAATAATGTATATATATTCGTAAAATATTCTATTCGTGTCTTTGTTTTACAACAGTTGCGCCGGGATATCCGTAGAGGCTCACGGCATATATATTATAAAAGGCGTAATGAGGAAAGTGTCTTTGTAGCTGTTATCGTTATGAGTCGGCGTAAAAGAAAAAAGAGTTAACCGTGGCGGGGCTTATTTCGCCGCAGTTAACTCATTGATTTATTTTGGACGATTTTATTTCACTTGCACTACGAGATACTTGCTCGTGCTCCAGAATATTTGCGGATTGGTGATGTAGAGCACGTACTGTTTCTGTGCGTTTCGCTCGAGCTTGTAGCTGCTTGAGGGGTGCGTAGTGAGCAGTTTGGCCGACTTAGAGTAGAGCTTAAGTGCCTTGAGTGAGCGTATGTCGACCTTAGTGAAGTAGCTCTTGTTGAAGTTAGACTGCAGCACCTTTCCGTCAACGAGGATGTTTTGCTCCTTCAGCTCCTTCTTCGTGCCGAACACATACCAGCCCGTGTTGAGTTGCTTGTCTTGCGCATTGATGGTGTTGGTCTTTTTTGCGTTGTCGTCTTGCAGCGTGTTGACGTTCTTGTTAAGCGTGGAGACGGTGCGGTCAAGCTCCTCGATGTGGATGTCTTTAGCCTCAAGCTGTGCGTAGAGGTCTTTTATCTGGTGGTCTTTCTCCTCCAGCTGCTTGGTCAGGTTCTCTATGGTCTGTTGCAGCTGCTCGCTTTTAATGGTGCCGTTTTTCACCTGGTTGCGCAGCTTTGCTATGAGTTCGCGGTTCTCGGCCATGCGCTGTTGTATGAATTGCATGTTCTCGCGCACCTGTTGCTGCCTGCTCGCTCCTTCGCCGGCTTTCACCACGCTGACACGTTTTTCAGCCTCGTTGATTTGGCGGAATCCCTCTTCCACTTCGTTGAGGATGCCCATCATGTCGTTAATCTCATTGTCTTTTTGGTCGATCACCTTTTGCAAAGAGTCGCGCACGGCTGTTTGCGGAAGTTCGGCCGACTTCTTTCCGTTGTCACATGCGACTATTGCCAGCAGGCATGCCGCAAAGAATAATACCTTTTTCATAATCATATTATTTAATTGTTGAATATTTTTCTTCGGTTGTATAAGCTCCGTTCGTGTCGGGCTTGCTATTCGGAGGCGGTCTCCTTGTCTTTCGCCTTAGTCTTTCCACCCACCACTATTACAAATTCGCCGCGCGGTTCGGTCTGCTCGAAGTGGGCTATCACTTCGGCCAGCGTGCCCCGCACGCTTTCCTCGTGTATCTTGGATATCTCGCGGCAGGCGCTGACGGGCCTGTCTTCGCCGAAATATTCGGCAAACTGCTTCAGCGTTTTCACCACCCGGTAAGGCGACTCGTAAAACACCATTGTGCGCTGTTCGTCGCGTAATGACTCAAGACGCGTGGCGCGGCCCTTCTTCTGCGGCAGGAATCCCTCGAAGCAGAAGCGGTCGCACGGCAGGCCTGAAGAGACTAACGCCGGTACGAAAGCCGTAGCCCCGGGCAGGCATTGCACCGTGATGCCTGCGCCGACGGCCTCGCGTATCAGGTAAAAGCCCGGGTCGCTGATGCCCGGAGTGCCCGCGTCGCTGATAAGAGCCACCGTGGCTCCGGCCTTAAGGCGCTCTACGACGGATGCCGACGTGCCGTGCTCGTTGAACTTATGGTGTGACATAAGGTGGTTGCTTATTCCGAAATGCTTGAGCAGGACGCCCGACGTGCGTGTGTCTTCGGCAAGTATCAGGTCGGCCTCTTTCAGTATGCGTACCGCCCTGAGCGTCATGTCCTCCAAGTTACCCACGGGCGTGGGCACGATGTATAGTAATCCCATAATATTCTTTTACAGCCAAACAATATGCCGGTGGTTGTCCCGTTTGCCTGTCAGGGCGTGATTCCTCCGGCTTGTTAATCCGTCAATTTGTTTGCTTAAAAAACTTTACAACAAATCTATGCAAATATAGGTAAATAATCTACGACGGCAAAAAAACGGCCTATTTCTTTGCAATTTTTAAAACGTCTTTGTAAATTTGCCACGGATATGGATGATAATATGTCGGGCGAGGTACACCGCCCGGGAAGAATAGAAGTAGTGTGCGGCTCTATGTTTTCCGGTAAGACGGAGGAGCTGATAAGAAGGCTGAAGCGCGCCGAGTTTGCAAGGCAGCGCGTGGAGATATTCAAGCCGGCCATAGATACGAGATATTCGGAAGCAGAGGTGGTGAGCCATGACCGACACACGATTATGAGCACGCCGGTGGAATCGTCGTCGTCGGTCCTTCTGCTGTCGTCAGGCATCGACGTGGTAGGCATCGACGAGGCCCAGTTTTTCGACGAAGGCCTCGTAGACGTGTGCAACGACTTGGCCAACAGGGGTGTCAGGGTGATAGTGGCCGGGCTGGATATGGACTACAAAGGCGTGCCGTTCGGCCCTATACCTGCACTTTGCGCCGTAGCCGACGAAGTAACGAAGGTGCATGCGATATGTGTGAAATGCGGTTCGGTGGCTTATGTCAGCCACAGGCTCGTGCAGGGAGATAAGCGCGTGATGCTCGGCGAAGAGAGCGAATACGAGCCTCTTTGCCGCGAGTGTTACCGTAAGGCGGTAGAGAAAGAAAACAAGGAACATGGTACCGCTAAGCTGTAAGTGACGGCCGTTAAGCCCCGTTCGTGTGCGAAGACTCTTTCTTGTACCGTGCTCTTACGGACTTCATGCGTTGCACCGTATGTAGCCGCAGGCTTCCATGACATATAATATAACAAGAAAGAATATGATTATTGAAGAGAAGATTACCTTCGACAAGTTTATCCGCTGGTCGTTGACTGCGCTTGTCGTGATAGTAGTGTTGCTGCTGATGAATTATCTGAGCAGCGTGCTATTGCCTTTTTTCGTGGCATGGCTGCTGGCGTATCTTGTTTATCCGGTGGTTAAGTTCGTGCAATACAAGATGCATGTCCCTACGAGGGTGCTCTCTATCATCGTCTCGCTGATATTCATCGTAGCCGTAATAGTCGGCATATTCTATCTTATAATACCGCCGATGGTCGACCAGTTTGACAAATTAAGCGAAGTGCTCTCACGCTATTTGCATGAAAAGACGCATATAGACAACTTCCCGGCCACGATACAGCAATGGATTAACGAGCATAAAATCGACATACAAGAGTTTTTCCGCCAAGAAGACGTTACTGAAGCCATAAGGAACGCCATGCCTAAGGTGTTCTCGGTGATAGGCAAGACGGCAAGCGTGGTTGTAAGCATCGCCGCTTCGCTCATCACGCTGTTGTATCTTTTCTTCATATTGCTTGATTATGAGAAGTTGGCGTCAGGCTTCATTAAGATATTCCCGCAGAAGAGCCGTCCGTTTTGGCGCGAACTGATAGATGACGTAGAACGTGAGATGAACAGCTACATCCGCGGGCAAAGCCTCGTGGCCCTGTGCATTGCGATACTTTTCTGCATCGGCTTTACCATCATCGACTTTCCTATGGCTATCGGCTTGGGCATACTCATAGGCATACTCAGCCTCATTCCTTACGTACACGGCCTCGCCTTCATACCGATGATATTCCTATCGTTACTGAAGGCTGCTGACACGGGGCAAAACTTCTGGATAATTTTTGCTTCGGCCGTGGCGGTGTTCGTAGTGGTGCAAGCAATAACCGACATGGTGCTTACGCCCAAGATAATGGGTAAGGCGATGGGCCTCAATCCGGCCGTAATCCTTCTTTCGCTTTCCGTGTGGGGCGCGTTACTCGGCTTCATAGGCTTGATCATCGCCTTGCCGTTGACTACTCTGATCATCGCTTATTACCAGCGTTACATTACGAAAGACGGTCCCGGACAAGTATCGGTGTCACCGTCTACGGCATCTGCCGACACATCTTCGGAATTATTAGAATCACAGTCTGAGGAGCTAATAATAGAACGTAAAACTGAAGAAAAAACGGAAAAAGTTGACGAATAATTTGGCTGAATCAATAAAAAGACGTACCTTTGCACACGCTTTACGAAATGTAAAGTCCGGTTAGATCCGTTAGCTCAGCTGGTAGAGCACAACACTTTTAATGTTGGGGTCTTGGGTTCGAGCCCCAAACGGATCACGGAAAGAAAAGCCAAAAGGCGACAACAAAAAGACAAGTCCTACAAAATCAATATTTTGTGGGACTTTTTTTGTTGCCCTTTGGCGACCTTGACCGCCAAAAAGAGGGCATTGACGGACAAAAAATAGTACCCAATTCGTACCCCCGACAAGATTTTCAAAAAAGGGGTACGATTTGTCGGAAATTGGCGGAACGCTGTCGGGATTTGGCGACCCTGCATTTATCTCATTATGAGTTAATAAAAGTAGTTTTGTAACTTAAAAAATGAGGTATGAAATCAACATTCCGAGTATTGTTCTTCTTGAAGCGGGACAAGGTAAAAAAGAACGGTAATATGCCTATTATGGCACGTATTACCATTGACGGGAAACTGGCACAGTTCAACACCAAACTTGAAGTCAATCCCAAGAACTGGCAAGCCAAGACGGGAAAGGTGTCCGGACGTGGAGCGGAGTTTACCCGCATGAATGAAATGCTGGACGGTATCAAAGCCACCCTGTACAAGCACTACCAGACCATACTGGAAAGGGACGGTTATGTTACCGCTGAAAAGGTACGCAATACCTTTTTAGGCAAGGAGGAAAAGGCTAAGACCCTCCTGCAAGTGTTCGCACAGCATAACGAGCAGTATGCGCTGAAAGTAGGAAAGACCGCCACGCACCGGACATACACCCGGTACGAACTCACAAAGAACCGTCTTGCCGAATATATCCGCACGAACTACCATGTGGAGGACATCAGCTTTCGGGAGATAAACGTGGTGTTCATCGAGGGCTTCTACCTGTTCATCCGTGAAAACTACCCATGTACCCACAACACCGCCATGAAGTTTGTGCAGCGTTTCAGAACCGTTGTGCTGTTTGCCCACAATTTGGGCTTGATAAACTTTAATCCTTTCGGGGTGGAAAAGCCACGCGACTTTGACCCTCTTGGCCAAACAGGATTTGCCCACCTTTGGCTACAATATGATTGACCCTT